>CAKSPW010000010.1 GCA_934486495.1 uncultured Clostridia bacterium | reverse complement strand
AAACCATACTATATCGCCGGCTATATGAAGCACACACAAAGGCATGGGAAAAAGACTGAGCACGTTTCCCGTAGTGACCTTTCTGCTGTCGGCAATAAGGCTCATATATTCGTTTTGTTCGGCTTTTTTTCTTGCCGCAGCAATTATTACCCTTATCATAACGGCAAGGCCCGCCGCAACTGCAATAACGCACGCTGCAATATTTACGCTGAAGAGAAGTCCTCCGCATAAAATGAGCATTGCCGAGGCAAATGCGCCAAGGCACAATAAAAGATTTATCGTTTTAACATAGTTTTTTTTCATAGCTCCTCCTGAAGAAAAGCAGCTTATGTTACATATGATGTGCTGTAACATACCTTCCGAGTTCTGACATATCCGAAAACGCTTCCTCAAGCTCGTGATGATTTTCGCTTGCGATTGACGTAAGGCTTATAATCTTTTTGTCAATATCGGAAAACTCAAGCCCCATTCGTCTTGCAAGTATGTAATCCATGGCAATAATAGTCGCAATCGAGCCCGTGATATTTTCATAAAGATTTGCGTCCTCAAAATCGGAAAGTTCGCTGTACAGTCTTGCGACCTCACATAAAACCTCGCTTTTTATCGTATCGATAGCCCTTATGTTTGTAGTTAAATTCAGTGATTGTTCCATACTTATTCCCCCTAATACAAAATATATAACTGCTTTTGTGTATTATAAATTTGTCGTATCGTGGGTACATCAGAGCATACAAACCTATACTATTATAGTTTACCACAATAAAACGCTCATGTCAAGCAAAAAATAGCAACTTTGTAATCTATGCAGCCAAAGTATGCCGGCATGATACAAACTTTTAGTAAAATAGCAAGTCAATCGCCCCTCAAAGCACAAAATACGACAATATTCGCATGACACGCTTCTTATTTTATTTATAATATAGTACTTTTTCGGAATTTGAAAGTGCATTTATAATATTGTTGCACAAAAAATTCACATATTGTTTATAATTTGTACAAAATCATTGACATAAGGCTTCAAAAGTGGTATGATTTATCTGTCGAAAATTTTATACAACCCGTTTAAACTTCAGGGATAAAAACCGGAAGTGTAGGGGACTTCGGAGAAGCTCATTTGATTGAGTGCCGAAGGGGCAAGGTGAATAACCGAAACTCTCAGGCAAAAGGACGAAGAATTATATAAATTCTGTTTTTTTTCTTTGAGGTTGCCGCACGGGTTGGCAGCTTTTTTTATTACAGGAGGAAAAAATGGAAACGTTTAATAAGGTTTTAGGTGTGATTGACGATTGGGTTTGGGGTATTCCGCTTATTGTACTTATACTTGCGGTAGGTATCATTTTAACGGTGCGCACGGGATTTATTCAGGTACGCCATCTCCCCAAAGCTCTTAAATTCATGATTCAAAACGAAGAAGACGGAGAGGGCGATGTAACAAGCTTCGGCGCGCTCTGCACGGCTCTTTCGGCAACAATCGGAACAGGTAACATTGTCGGCGTTGCAACTGCTATAGCAGCCGGCGGACCGGGCGCGCTTTTCTGGATGGAGTTTGCGGCATTTGTCGGAATGGCAACAAAATATGCAGAGGGTCTTCTCGCGGTTAAATACAGAGAAATCACCGCTGACGGAAAAGTTCTCGGCGGCCCGTTCTATTATATAGAAAAAGGCTTGGGTTCAAATTGGAAATGGCTTGCAAAGCTCTTTGCTATTTTCGGTATGCTCGTCGGTATTCTCGGTATCGGTACAATGACGCAGATTAACGGTATCACAGCCGCTGTTCAAAACTTCTTTGACCCCGAAAAAGCAATGGTTGCTTTCAAAATAGGCGGTATGTCATACGCATGGCCTACAGTTATTTCAGGTATTCTCGTTACTGCTTTCGTTGCACTTGTTGTAATCGGCGGAATAAAGAGAATTGCTAAGGTATCGGAAATTATAGTACCATTTATGGCTGTTCTTTATTTTATCTGCGGCATACTTCTTCTTTTCTGCAACGCTGCAAAAATACCGGCAGCGGTAGTTCTTATAGTTAAGAGCGCATTTTGTCCGCAGGCCGTACTCGGCGGCGCTATCGGTATAACAATGAAAGCCGCAATGCAAAAGGGTATTGCAAGAGGAATATTCTCTAACGAATCAGGCATAGGCTCGGCTCCTATCGCAGCGGCTGCCGCAAAAACTAAAGAGCCGGCAAGACAAGGTCTTGTATGCATGACAGGTACATTCTTTGACACCATTATCATTTGCACAATAACGGGTCTTTCAATCGTGCTGACCGGTGCATACATACCTGCAATGAGCGGCGAAATGGTAGGCGTTGAAATCACAACTCACGCATTTACGGTAGGTCTTCCGTTCCCTAATCATGTATGCGCATTCCTGCTTATGATAAGCCTTGTGTTCTTTGCTTTTACAACAATACTCGGCTGGGACTACTATTCGGAAAAATGTCTGCAATACCTTGTAGGAAACAAAAATAAGGTTATTCTTACGTTCAGACTGCTTTACATACTCGCCGTATTTTTCGGACCATATCTCCAGGTATCGTTTGTATGGACTCTTGCGGATATAGTAAACGCACTTATGGCATTCCCGAACCTCGTTGCGCTGTTCGCTTTGAGCGGTGTCGTGTCGACGGAAACAAAAAGCTTTATAGCAAGGCTTACTAAATCAAAATAAACTTTCAGAAGATAAAAATTCTGAGCGACAGAAAATTTTCTGTTCTATTGAAAATTATTAAAGGCTGCCGAAAAAGTCAACTGACTTTTTCGGCAGCCTCTTTTTTATATTATTGCTGCTCAGTGAGTATCGCGTATAGTTCAAAATCTTTTTGTATATGGACTGTCCGCGCTAAAAGCAATATGTTATTTTATTTTTATAACAGGAGTTGAAAGCACGCCTGTTTTCAAAAGCATATGCTCATAGCTCCACTTGCTTCCCTTTTTATACCATGCGTCCGGGCCGAACCAATCCTCATGCGCGTCGCACATATGAAGAGAGCCAAAGGTATTATTTCTGTTTCCGAAAAATCTTACATTTAACGTATGCCTGCCTGCGCAAACGTTATCAAACGAAACGGTATAAGGCGCAAAGGCAAGTCTTTTATATTCTCCGCCGTCAACTGAAACTTCAAGCAAAGCGCCGCGATAGTGACATATCTCAATCTCCGCCGTGCCTTCTGTGTCTGTTTCAAACTCTGCCTTATATAAAATATTTCCTCCGTAAAACGGCATTCCCTGATTTGTTATGCTGCCGAAGCCTATTTTATCCGACGGCAACGAAATTCTGCACGAGCAGCCGCTGACTGAAACGTCAAAATCTCCGAGAAGATAAAAGGCTTCAATACTCAGTCTGTTCGAAACAGGCACCTTTACAACAAGCTCATTTTTACCCTTTTTCGTCAAACCAAGCTTTATTGTGTGTATGCTCTTGTCAACATAATATCCGTCCGCGCTTATCTTCAGCCTTTCACCGTTAAAAATAATTTCCTCCGCTTCCTCAAAGCCGAACCTTACGGGAATTTCGCAGTTGCTTTCAAAGGTGAAACGAAGGCGCGGGAATATTGACGGATTCTCAGGCTCCATAGCCCACGGCTGAATATCTTTGCCGTCGGCGAACGGCAGATTGTGCTTTGCTCTTACCGCCGCATCAATTCTGAGAACCTCCTCCGCTTCATTGTAGGTCACTCCGTCCTCCGACCACTCGGCTATGTCAAGCAGCAGAACATTGTCCTCTTCTCTTTTATAGCCCACCGGCTTTAAAAATCTTATTTCCTTTTTGATTATTTCTTCGCTTTTCTTTGCCGCTTTGCACTCTCCCCTGCCGCTTTTAGCCCTTATTAAAATGCTGTCGCTTTGATATACGTCCTTTAAAATAACCGTATTTCCGTTTTCATAGCTGAAAATGCAGTCTTCCGCTTCTCCCGTCAGAGTATTTAAAATAACGGGGCTAAATTCGCCGCAAAGCTCTATACGCATTGTATGCTTCACTACAACATCGGGATTTGTATCATATTTTGCATTTGCAATAAAGAAATATGTATCCTCGCCCTCTGTTCTTTGCGTATAAATATAGTCCGAAGCCGGCTGTCCGTCATCAAGCGAAAGCGAAATTGTGCGCTCATTCTTAAGAAGCTCCAAAAGCTCCGGTGAAGCAGAGCTTACGTGCAAGGAGCTGCTGTAAAGAGCCTCTGCCTCAGACGAATATCTGCCGTCAACCGCTCTCGGACAATCGCCTATAAATATAAGCTTTCCGCCGCGACGTGAAAAATCGGTTAAAATATCAAGCGTTGTTTTTCTTATCGTTATAAGCTCCGGCACAACAACGGCGCTGTAATTCATCTCTCCGACAGAAAGTCCGTCCCCCGCGCTTTTGCAAAGCTCCGGAAGAATTGCTTCACACAAAAAATCAAAATCAATCTGACCGAAAAGCAGCCTGCTGATTACCTCGTCAAACTGCTTTTGCGCATCATTTTTCTTCAGTGCAAACAAATCATCGGCGCCGTAAATCATATAATACGACTCGATAGGATGAATAACGCCGACATTCACCCTTGCCGCTCCTCTTGTAAGAACGGCGGCAAGACGCGCAAAATGGTCTTCGATATACGAATACTCCTTATACCACGGTGACTGATAGCTTATAGAAGCCGGATAGTCACGCTTTGCTGAGCCCTTCATTGAAACCCATGACAGATGCGGAACGCGCAGAGTTACGCCGAGAGCCGCCTGCCAGTCGCCGTGATATTTATGACCGCGAAAATCAAATGCCCAGCCCGTAACGCCGTAAAGCTCCGATAGCATACCCTCTCTGCCGTACTGATGAACGGCGGACTGCGCCTGCTTAGCCGTTGAAATTTCAAGCCAGTTGCAGAGCATATCAATGCCGGGTATCTGAAAATGCTTATAGGAGCGCATTGCGTCACCTATAGCATCCGTTTGCGAGTGAAGCGTCGGCTCATTATCCAAATGCCCTGTAAAGCTTATGCCGTGCCTGCTGCACCAATCTCCGCACGATTTTACAAAGCCTCCTGCAAACCTGTCCGCAAGGTGATTAAAATAATGGTATCTGACCGTTGCCGCTCCTCCTTTTTTATCCCAGCGCACCTCAGGGATAAAATCAACGAGCGAATAGCCGTAAGCGGCGCAGAACGTATCGTCAAAATCCGTCGTCCACGCAAGAGTCAAATCATTTTCGCTTTTTGCCGTTCCGTCCGTAAAAACAACGGTATACTGCGGCTCATCCGTGAAAATTGACGGAACTGTTTTGTCAAAATGCTCACCGACCGCTCTATCATATGCGTCATATGTAATTTTTATAAAGTCCTCTGCCGCTTTTTCGGATAAAATATCAATATACGTCTGATTGTTATACCATCCGCTTTCCTTTGGCGTGCATACATATGCATACCACTTCGCGCCCTCTGCCGCAGCTGTCGGCTCGATTTTTCTGTATTCGGTCAAATATCCCTCAGGCGATAAAACAACATCATAGCAGCCGATAAGATAAGGCTTCCCTGTTTTTATCCCCTCTTCTTTATCGACAGCATCCTCTTTTTCTTTCTTTGTCAAGGATATAAACTTTGCGCGGTTTTCGGGATTTTTTGTAACCATCCCTCCGGCAGAGCCCGACGGCCAGCGATCCTCATCATAAAGATAAGCATACATTCCCTCCTGCTCCGCTTTTTTCTCGCAGGCCTTGACAAGCTCCATAAATTCCTCGCTTAAATACGGACTGTTCATACCGCTTCTTGTATGCATATGAAAGCCGCCGAACCCCATTTCCTTAAGTATACCTATCTGCCGCAGAAGCTCATCCTTTTCAAGCGTGCAGTTCCACGCCCAAAACGGAGCGCCTCTGTATTCGCTCGGCGGATTTTTAAAAATTTTCTCGTCAAGCGAATTTCCTTTTTTGCTGTGTTTATAAAGCATATTATCATCCTTTCCGAATTTATATCTTGACAATATTATATATCTATGGTATTATAAATTCAATAGGTATTTTTTTTATTTTACATGGTGATTTTAATGAAAAACGAAACTGACATTGTATTTTCCGGTGCGGAAATAAAATTTGCAAATTCAAATTCAATAACCGTTGATCCGCATACACATAATTTTCTGGAGCTTGCTTATGTAACGCGCGGAAGAGCAGAGCATGAAATAGACGGAAGAAAAAGCATTATAGAGCGCGGCGACTACTTTTTTGTTGACTATAACACATCTCACTGCTATGAGAGCATAGGCGGCAGACCGTTTAATGTGATAAATCTTCTGTTTCGTCCGGTGTTTATAGACAAAAGCCTGTCGCACTGCCGAAGCTTTAACGGCCTTCTGAGCCATTATCTTATAAAAATAACGCAAAAAAACTTAACCATAAATCCGGCAAACAATATATTTCACGACTCCGGCGGAACAATACTGCCGATTTTAAACAAAATGCAGACCGAATATGAAAACAAAAAAATAGGCTGGCAGGAGATAATGCGCTCATACCTTATAGAGCTGATTGTTCTCACGGCGCGCAGCGTTGCAAACGCATATACAAACGATGACGACTTTCTAAGCCGAATGCTGCACCTGATAGACAAAAGGTTTAGCGAAAAGCTGACGCTTTCGGATATTGCGTCGGAGCTTAACTACAGCGTGCCTTATCTGAGCCTTAAATTCAAAGAAGAAACAGGTATCGGCTTTAAGAAAATGCTGGAGAAAAAAAGAATTGACGAGGCGTGCCGCCTGCTTGCAAATTCATCTATGAAAACACCCGAAATTGCCGAAATGGTTGGCTATACGGACGTTAATTTTTTCTACAGCGTGTTTAAAAAGCATATGGGACAAACACCGTTTCAAATGCGCAAAAGCTGCAAATAAATTTTTAGTTTTTAAAATTATTTATTTTAGTTTATACTTTGTTTATAAACGCATGATACAATGTTTATATAAATCAGTTAGAATGTAATTACAGAGAGGAAATACTCTCAATTACAGAAAGGAATGATTTTTATGAAGATGACTAAAAAGAACGCATGCACACTTGCAATTGCAATAGGTGCTGTGACATTTGTTTCGGCAGCAGCTGTCGGTATTGCGAGTTCAAACGGATACGGCGTATATAAAAATGCCGTCAAAAAACTCGTTACCGCCAAAAACTACACCATGGAGCTGACAGGCTCGGTTACGGTTGACGGAAAAAGTACGGATGATGAATTCTATTTAAGTCAGAAGATAGATAAAGATAATAATTCATCCTCAAGAAAAGAAGGTACATCGAAAGACAACATAAGCTGGGAAGAATACTACCAGGACGGAATCATCATACACGGCTCCGGATGGGATGATAATGAAGACAGTGAAAATGATGAGCCGAAAAAGATGCACTATACCGCATTTGACACATCACCGTCTTCATCTCCAAGAACTATTATAAACAGTTTTATAGGCGACAACGACGATAAAACAGCCGAAAAATTTATTCGTTTTGCGGAAATTGCGGGCGACCTCATCGTAGGCGATCTCAAAAACAACTTTATATACGAGGGTGAGGAAAACGGCATAAGCACATACTCAATTTCTCTTGACAGTTTCCAAATCCCGGAAATCATCTCATCGGGTGTTGACTTTTTGATTTCGGCAAGCGCAGTAAACGAGGATTTAGAGCTTCGTAAGCAAAACGCAGCGGATTACCCGATTGAATACTTATATCAAAACGTAATCATTGATAAAGTCAACTGCACGGTAAAGGTTGGCGAAGACGGAAATATCTCCGACAATACCTTAAGCATAAGAGTAACGGGCGATGACTGGGACGGAAGCGCTCATGAAGCAGTATTTACAATGAATATAAGCTGCTCCGATTTCGGAACAACGGTTCCCGACAAAATCGACATAAACGGCGCAAACGTTGAAAAAGAATCGGAAAGAAACAAAAAGAGAAAAGCCGAGCTTAACAAACTTCTCTCAAGCAAGGACCTTTCAAAGGATGAACGAGAAGCATACGAGGAAGAGCTCGAATGGCTTGAGGATGATTCGGACAGATAAAAATTATATGCAAATCCGCAATATTGACATAGACGATGAATTAAAATATTGAAATACTCATCTTCTGTGCAGTTACGCACACAAAATTTAATCAGTATTAAACGGGGTGTTTGCCGGTGCAGCACCCCATTGTGCATATAATTTTTAAGAGGTGATAAAACATATGAATGTAATTAATGCAGAAAACCTTACAAAGCTTTATAAAAACGGCAGAGGTATAAAAAATGTTTCTTTTTCTGTTTCGGCAGGAGAAATTGTCGGGCTTTTAGGTCCTAACGGCTCGGGTAAAACAACAACGATGAAAGCTCTTATCGGTCTTACACCGCCCGACAGCGGTAAAATAGAGATTTTTAATATGCAGCTTTCGGAGAATTTTGAAAAAATAATGCGCCGAACAGGTGCGCTTATCGAGGCTCCGTCAATATTCCCCGATATGACGGCATACAAAAACATGGAGCTTGCCTCACGCTACTACGGAAAACCCGACAAAGAACGCATAGACAAGGTGCTCGATGCGGTTCATCTTTTGGAATTCAAAGGCGATAAGGCAGGCAGATTTTCGCTCGGTATGAAACAGCGTCTCGGTCTTGCAATGGCACTTCTTCCAAAACCCGATCTTCTTATTCTCGACGAGCCGACAAACGGTCTTGACATAGAGGGTATAATAGAGATAAGAAACATTATAAAAATGCTTGCCGAAAAATACAACACAACGTTTTTAATTGCAAGCCACCTTTCAAGCGAAATAGAAAAAACATGCACCTCCGTTGCCATAATGCACGAGGGCGCACTTATAGATATGCTCCCCGTTGCAAAAGCACTTGAATTTAATCCGTCGCTTGAGGATTATTACATAAGAAAAATCAGCGAAATACGCAGAGATATTGACATATAGTGAGGTGGATGACATGATAAACGCTTTAAAAAACGAGCTTATCAAGCTTTTTTCAAAAAAGAAATATATTGTGCTGTTAATAATTGCACTCTTAATATGCATGGGCAGAATTACAATGACGTTTATAATCTCAAAGCTTGCGCACACGGATATAAAAAGTGCAAATATTATTATGGAGCTGTTTCCGTTTTTTGCTGAAATTTACGTTCCGCTTGTCGTGTTTATGGCAGTGTGTGACCTGTTTTCAAGCGAAATGCATGACCTTACCATAAAAGCGTCACTTATGCGCCCGGTAACGAGATTTAAACTGATAAGCGCAAAAATAATGTCCTCTTTTATAATCGGTGCCGTGTTTTATATTTTTCTGCTGTCGGCGTTATCCGTTTTGCAGGGTATTTTCGGGCGGCTCGATATAAGCTATTTTTTCAAAAGCAGTGCGGCGTATATGATTGACCTCGTTCCGCTTTTTGTGCTTGTTCTGTTTGCAGTGCTTATAAATATGCTGTGCAAAACCCCGACGCTTTCAATGTTTATGACAATTGTCGGATATGCCATACTTAAATACTGCAACTATTTCTCGCCTATACTCAACAATATGATTTTTACATCATATATGCAGTGGCACAAGCTTTGGATAGGCAGTATGATACCTGTAAGTGCGCTTGTTACAAAGATAAGCATACTTGTCGGAACGGCACTTTTATTATATACCTCCGACTTTATTTTGTTCGACAAAAAGGAATATTAACTTTTTAGGGCGGCTTTTATGCTGCCCTAAAGGCGTTTAAAGACTTAACGGGAGAGGATTAAAATGTCGCTTAAAAAACAATTTGCCGTAAGCAATCTGACAATGCTTTTTCTGCCGATGCTGATAATCGGCTGTATAAGCGTAGTAATGCTGACTCTTTTTCTTTCAAAATATCTGCACGCCGAAATAACAATAGAGGGCAGCAACATAAATAATATTTTTGAACTTATATCGGTTGTGAAAAACGTTTTCGGCACAAGCCCCGCCGTAATGCATTTTATAATCTGCTGGACTTTGCTTTCCACCGCTGTCGTATTTACGACAACAACCGTTATTACACGCCATTTATCCAAAAATATTCTGATACCGATTTCAATGCTTAAGCAAGCGGCTAAAAGCATTGAGGACGGCAAGCTCGACGGCGAGGTGATGTCGTGCAAATACGATGAGATTTCCGAGCTTTGCAACGCTTTTGACAACATGAGAAAACGTCTTAAGGAAAGCAGGGAAAAAGAGCATAAAATGAACGAGGAACGAAAAATGCTGCTTGCGCATATGTCACACGATATGAAAACTCCGATAACGTCAATAAAAGGCTATGCCGAGGGACTGCGTGACGGAATTGCCTCAACACCCGAAAAGCAAAGATTGTATATCGACACAATAATATCAAAGGCGGAAATTCTGCAAAACCTTGCCGGGAACCTGTCCGAATACTCGCATTTGGAGCTTAACAAGACGGATTTCAGGTTTAAGTCGGGAGATTTTACAGACTTTGTGCGTGAGGCAGCATCAGCGTTTTCGGCAGATTTTGAAAAAGCGGGCATTACAATATGCAAAAATATCCCGAACGAGAAAATCATGATAGCTGCGGACTTTGACAAGCTGTTCAGGGTATTTTCAAATATATTCGACAATGCACTGAAGTACAAGCGTCAGGACAGCCGTGAATTAATACTTTCCGTTTTCCGTGGCGACGGCGGAGTATACGCAACAATTGAGGACGACGGAATAGGAATTGCACCCGAGAAGACAAAGCAGGTTTTCGACAATTTCTACCGAGTAAATACGGCACGCACCATGAATGTAAAAGGTAACGGATTAGGTCTTGGAATAGCAAGGCTTATCGTTGAAAAGCACGGAGGCAAAATATGGCTGACTCCCGGTGAAAAAGTCGGCACAAAGGTTACAATATACTTAAAAGGAGAACATAAATAATGAGTGACAAAATTTTGATTATTGAGGACGATACCGCCATAGGTCAGCTTGAGAAGGATTATCTGGAGCTTTCGGGATTTTCCTGCGATATCGAGCAGCGAGGAACAAAGGGGCTTGAGGCGGCGCTTGCCGGTGACTATTCTCTTATCATAATCGACATAATGCTCCCCGGCATTGACGGGTTTGAGGTATGTGCGGAACTGCGAAAGAAAAAGGATACTCCCGTTATATTTTTAAGTGCAAAAAGCGAAGATATACATAAAATAAAAGGTCTCGGACTCGGTGCGGACGACTATATGACAAAACCGTTTTCTCCGAATGAGCTTGTAGCACGTGTCAAGGCGCATATTTCACGCTATAAAAAGCTGTCGGGGCAAGAGGAACATATTGTATTTAACGGCATCACCATTGATACAAATGCAAGGCGTGTTTTTGTGTCGGAAAAAGAGGTGATGTTTACCGCAAAAGAATATGATCTCCTTTTATACCTTGTTAAAAACAGGGGAAAGACAATTTCAAAAGAAATGCTGTTTGACAGAATATGGGGCTTTGAAGCGGTGGGTGATATTTCAACCGTTACCGTTCATATTCAGCGTATCCGTGAAAAGCTCGGTGCAAATAACGGCATACAGACGGTTTGGGGCGTCGGTTACAGAATGAATATATAATAAGGAGCGTGGCTGTTTAAAAAGTCAATTGACTTTTTAAACAGCCTTAATTTTTTTGTGGGGATAGGAAAAACTTCGGAATCAACAAGCTGAGCCAAAACTTTAGTTTTGGGTTGCCTAAAGGCGTATGTTTATACGCCGAGAGAAGAAGTTTGTTGATAGCAATAAAAGAAAAAATCGAGTTTTTTTCCGCATAATCCTACAGTATTTGTAATACCTGCAATATGTTTTTTGTTTCTTTTCTTGCGCTCCGGAGTTTTTTATCATTAAAGCTTTTTTAACGCCTCTCTTGCAGTCCTCTCCGCAAGAGAATATAAGTACTCATAATCAATATTTTTTGAATAATCGTATTCCGCTTCTTCACCGAATATGTTCGCAAGGCGCAAATATGCTCTCCCCTGAGCCGTTTTAAAATTGTATCTGTTTTTTATGTCGTTTAATTTGTCGCTGTATTTTTCATCAACGCCGAAAAGTCCGCTTTCCGTGTAAAAATCAACAATCTCGTCACACTCCCTTTCCGGGAAAAGCTCATGCGGTGCGGTAGAGTCAAACACGCAAAAGCCAAGCTCCGGCACAACCACCATGTCAAGACTGTCCTTATCAAAACTGCAATAGTATATCTCCGTATCAAGTCCCGCACACTTTGCCTTGTTTGCAAGGTGTTTTAAAAACGTGGATTTTCCCGTACCGGGTCTGCCCTTTATAAAATATCGTTTTTTTAAATTTCCGGTAAGCTCGTTTATATAGTTTACCGACCCGTCGGGTGTTGATGCGCCGAAAAATCGTTTTACGGTTTTTCCTCCGCCTCCATGTGAATTTATAAGCTTTTCCGCCAAATCGGACGTATATGCGCCGAGTCTGTCATAATCGGTTTCCGATATATACACGCTTTCCCACTCGTCATGAATACTCTTTGCCTCTCTGTATGCACCGTAAAGCATATCAAGTGCCTCATCCTGTTTTTTAAAAAGCTCTAAAGCGTTATCACTCTCCCCTATTGCGCAGTCAATATCCGCTGTCGCATCCGCCGTTTTACCTTGCCGATTACAGCTTGCCGTTATATCGCCGTCAACAAAAGCCATATTACCGCTGTGCAAAATTATCGCATCAAGCATTTTTATGTCAAACGGCGACATAACCCATTCACATTCCACTCCGCTTTTCTCAAGCACCGACGATACCCTTTTTAAAAATTCCGTTTTTGCGTACTTTGATTTTCCTTTGACGGCAACAACCGTCATATCGTGCAGGTTTTCATCGGCAAAGCTTATACAGCCCGACGATGTGTTTGCTCTTAAAAAATATTTCTTCATAAAAATCTCCATTCCGCCGCATAATGTCAGCGCAGGTAAAAATCATGCTCTGACAAACGGCTGTTTTTTTTATATACAATATCTCTCCCTTCAATAAATTAGTATATGCAGAAAAATAAATTTATTTACACAAAAAACGGGATGCCCGGTCGCACCCCGTTTTTCGTGAATTGTGTTTATTTATATGGAATTATTTGTAAAGCTTAGCCTTGTCAATATCGTTGAACAAGTTCATCTTGAACTCAACAACCTCTTTCATTGCTTCTATGCAAGGCGGATAAATTGCGTTCGGTTCAATCCAGCCGGGATTATCATTAAGAACCTCACGGCATTTTTTATAAAACGCAAACTTGATGTCGCTTGAAATATTAATCTTTGAAATACCGATTTTAACCGACTCAGCAATTTCCTTATCAGGGTTGCTTGAACCGCCGTGAAGTACGAGCGGAACATCAACGGTATCACGAATTGTCTTGAGAAGGTCAAGCTTAAGCTCAGGCTTCATGTTCTTAGGATAAATTCCGTGAGCCGTTCCGATTGCAACAGCAAGTGAGTCGATACCTGTTCTCTTTATAAAATCGTCAGCCTGCTTGGGGTCTGTGTAGATAATATCATCAGCACCGCCCTCATATGACTCGCCTGTTGTACCGATTGTACCGAGTTCTGCTTCAACCGATACGTTTGACGGATGAGCAACCTCAACAACCTTCTTTGTAATTGCAATGTTATCCTCATATGACATATGAGATGCGTCTATCATAACCGATGTAAAGCCGCAGCGGATAGCACGGAGAATTTCCTCAAACTTGCCGCCGTGATCAAGATGAATTACCATAGGAACAGGTGATTTGTAAGCTTCTTCAATGCAGGTTTTAATAAAGCTGTCACCAAGGAACTCAAGCTCTGTCGGATGAATTGCAAGTATAACCGGTGCGTTCTTTTCATTTGCCTTTTCAACAACACCCTTTAAAATTGCCTCGCTGCCGATATTAAAAGCCGGTACGGCAAATCCGTTTTTGTCTGCAACCTCAAGCATTTCTTTCATATTGATTAACATAGTAAATACACTCCTTATTTATCTTAAATTTTTATTTTTACCCTTTGAACCCGAAAGCTCAATATAATACTTAACCGTAGCCTTGCTAAGCTCCTCCGTCTTGTGAATCAAATCAAAATAGTTAATATCGGGGTCTTCCTTAAGAAGCTTTGCAACCGCGTCACGATTTGCGTTCATGAAATCGCAGCCGACATTTATTTTGTTGATTCCGCCTTTGACGGAGTTTATAATGTTTTCCTCACCGGAGCCTGAGCCGCCGTGAAGCACAAGCGGTGCGCCGGTAAGACTCTTTATCTTTTTCAATCTTTCAATGTCAAACTTCGGAACCATTCCCTCGGGATAGTTTCCGTGCGATGTTCCTATTGATACCGCCAGTGCATCAATTCCCGTTTGCTCATAGAACTGCTTTGCCTGCTCGGGATCTGTATACATCTTATCCTGAGTAAACTTGCCGCCCTCGCTTGCGCCGAGACATCCTATTTCACCCTCTATGCTTGCGCCTTTTTCGTGAGCATAGTCGGCAACGACCTTTGTGCGTCTTATATTCTCCTCAAGATTAAATCTTGACATATCCGCCATGACTGAAGAAAATCCGTCATCCAATGCCTTTAATAGATATTTTTCTTCGCTTCCGTGGTCATAGTTAAGTGCAACACAAACCTTTGCACGCTCCGCAAGGATTTTCACAACCGGAGTAATAAGCTCGCTGTCGCAATGAGTCAGAAGATGGTCCTGAAAAATGTTAATTATTATCGGAGCGTCCTCTTCTTCCGCAGCCGTTATCACGGTGCGCACCGTTTCGATATTGAAGCAGTTTATTGCCATGACAGCATAGTTGTTTCTGTTTGCATCATCAAGCATTTTTTTCATTGATGTATACATTTTGCATCAGTCCTTTCAAGATGATTGTTATCAGTTGAATTTTATTGCCGATAAATCCGCTTCTTCTTCCTCTTCGTCAAGCACTACCGCATCCTCTTCCTTTGCGTCCTTCTTAAGAACAGTCAAAAGAAGTGCAGTTACTACCGTACCAACAGTCAGTGCAAGCATGAAGCCCCAAGGATTAATCATTGCCGGAACAATGAACATACCGCCTGAAGGAACCATTGAGCCAACGTTGAGAATCATTATCAAAGCACCGCCCACAGCAGCACCTATCGAGCATGATGCAATTACTCTTATCGGGTCAACTGCCGCAATCGGAATAACACCCTCTGTAATCATGCATATACCCATCGGGAAAGCAATTTTGATATTATCGGTTTCGCTCTTTGTATATCTCTTTCTTCTGATGAGCCATGAAAGAGTTACGCCGAACGGAGGAATCATTGATGCACAGATTTTAACAGCCTCCGGACCGTACACACCGTCCATCAAAAGACCGTCCGCAAAAAGCGAAGCAACCTTGTTTACCGGACCACCGAAATCGAATGCTGCCATAGCGCCCATAATTGCGCCGAACACACCTCTTGAGCCTGTCTGCATTCCTTTAAGGAACTCTGTAAGCGACTCTGATGCCCATGCGATAGGTCTGCCTACTACAAAGAACATTATAAGTCCGATAACAACAGATGAAATGAGCGGAATAATCATCATCGGCATGAGGCCCTGAGCCCACTTCGGAACCTTAAGATGATTCTTGAGAAATTCTACAAAGAAGCCGGCAAGATAACCGCCGAGCATACCGCCCAAAAATCCTGCGCCCATATTCTGAGCTATCATACCCATTAACAAACCCGGTGCAATACCCGGTCTGTCAGCTATTGAGTAGGCGATCGCCGCACCCATAACTCCCGGCAAAAGACCCATACCGTAAACACCGAGTGTAACGGCTGCCTGCCAGATTGTATAACCTTCTTTAAAATCGGAAATTGTACTCGGATTTCCTCCGAAAATGTTACCAATTGCAATTAAAAGACCTGATGCAACTACCAATGGCAACATAAATGATATACCTGTAAGCGCGTGTTTTTTTAATTGTAGCTTTTTAAACATTTTATTTCCTCCATTCCGGGCTTATATTACAGACCCAATTCATCTTTTATCTTATTAATAAGTGCTTTTGGTGATTTTATCGCAATATGGGTCGGAACCTCAACAATTCTCTTACCCTTAAAGCGCTCTTTTCCGCCAACTTTTATATCGGCAGCAATTATAACAACATCAGCTGCGCTGATATCAGCCGCCGTAAGCTCATCTTCAGTACCGATAGTCCCCTGCGTTTCGATATGAACTTCATGACCGAGCTCTTTTGCTGCGGTGACAAGCTTCTCTTTTGCGATATACGTATGTGCTATACCCGATGTACAAGCTGCAATTCCTACAATCTTCATCTCTCTCTCTCCTTTTTAATTATTCTTCTGAAAAAATGCTTACAACCTCTTGTGCGTCCTTCGCATCGAGAAGTCTTCTGCACGTTTCGGCCGAGGCAAGCTTTCTTGCCATTTGCGAAAGAAGTCTTACGTGTGAGCTTCCCTTGTCATTTTCGTTTACCGCAAGCAGTACAACGAATTTAACGGGCTCATCGTCAACACTTTCCCACTCGACAGCGTCTTCGAGTCTTGCAACTATAACCGCCGTTTCCTTTACGTTTGCCGACTTGCCGTGCGGTATCGCAATGCCGTTTCCTATACCCGTTGCGCAAACGCTCTCACGTGCAAGCACATCGTCCGTAAAGGCTTTCTTATCGGTTAATACTCCGCCGTCATAAAGGGTGTCAACCATTTTTGAAATAGCCTCATCCCTCGTTTTTGCCGAAAGTCCGAGCAAAATACGGTCTTTCGATAAAACCTCCGCAACATTCATTGTTTCAGTCCTCCTTTCTAAGTATTCTCTTTACCTGATTTTCATTCTCGGCAGCAAGTGCTTTTTTAGCTGTTTGCTCTGCCGCCTTTATATCAATAGTGCTTATTTTATGCTTTATTCTGCTTACCATCGGTATGGGAACGCTCAGCTTTCTCAATCCCATTCCGATCAACACCTCCGTAAAATCGGTGTTCGCCGCCAAATCTCCGCATACACTGACCTCAATGCCTGCGTCATTGCCTGATTTAATAACATGATTTAGAAGTCTTATAACAGCCGGATGATACGGATTGTAAACGTTTTCAACCTGCTCGTTTCCTCTGTCCGCCGCCGTAATGTACTGAACAAGATCGTTTGTTCCTATGCTGAAGAAATCGCATTTTTTTGCAAACACATCAGCCGTTACCGCACTTGCCGGAGTCTCAATCATAATTCCGAGCATCACATTTTCGCAAACCTCACGTCCGCTTTTTATCAGCTTTTCCCTAACCGTATTTATAAGCTCTCTCGTTTTGTCTATCTCGCTTACCGAGCAAATCATCGGAAGCATTATCTTAACGCTTTTTCCTGCTCCCGCCTCGATTATTGCCGCAAGCTGTTCGGAAAAGATGTCGGTATTTTCAAGACAAAGTCTTATACCTCTCATTCCGAGAAACGGATTTTCTTCATCCTTCATTCCGAGATAATCTATTTTCTTATCTCCGCCCACGTCAATAGTTCTGATCGTTACTGTTCCCGGATAAACGCTGTCCAATACATTTTTATATGCGTTCTTCTGCTCGTCCTCCGACGGCTTTTTGTCGCTTGATGAATACAGAAATTCACTTCTGAAAAGCCCCACACCGTCAAAACGCTCCCCGTCTGCGTCCTTTAAATCCGACGGTTTTCCTATATTCACCGCAACCTTTATTCTCTCTCCGCAAGCTGTATATGCATCTGACTGCTTTATATCCTCAAGCTTTTTCTCAAGCTCTCTCTCACTTTTTAAAAGCTCTTCATACTTTTTCCTGTCATCGCCGTCTGCATCAACGGCAAGAGTACCGCCGTATCCGTCAAGATATGCCTCGCAGCCGTCCGCCTCCTTTATACCGTCCGCACCGACAACCGCCGGTATTCCGATTGATTTTGCGAGTATAACCGTATGTGACGTTGCGCCGCCCTTTTCCGTAACAAACCCGGCAAGTCTGTTTCTGTCAAAAAGCATTGTGTCAACCGGCGTAAGCTCATGAGCTGCGATTATATACTTTTCATCGTCATCCGGAAAAGAAAACTCGTTTTCAATCCCCAAAACAGCGTCTGAAAGTATTTTGCCGATATATCTTATATCGTCCGCACGCTGCTTCATATATTCATTCCCTTTAGATGCAAGTATCGACGCCATCGACTCCGATATATCCGTTATTGCCGCAACCGGTTCTTTGCCGGCTTCTATCTCGGCTTTAATCGGTTCGGTGAGCATGGGATCTTCAAGCAGCATTTTATATGCCGAGAAAATCTTCGCCTTGTCGTCACCGAATTCCTTTTTAGCCTTTTCCATCAGCTTGTCTATTCTTGCCGACGCTGCGGCAACCGCTTCATCTATCCCACGCTTTTCGGCGGAATTGACGTTTTTCTTTTCGTAATATAAAATCTTACCGGAAACAATCCCGGGCGCTCCGGCAATTCCCTTGTAAATTTTCATAGCTGAAACCGCACTGTCCTTTCTTTAGCTTATCCTTCGGAGTCGAGAGTTTCTATCAAAGCCTTTACAGCCTCCTCCTCGTCTTCCCCGACAGCCTTAATTTCTATCGTATCTCCCTGTACTGCGCCTACGCAAAGCACCATCAAAATACTCTTTGCTTCATATTCCTGTCCGTCCTTTAAGATTGTGATGTTGCTTTTAAACATATTTGCCGTTTTGCAGAAATCCGATGCAGGTCTTGCATGAAGCCCTTCTTCGTTTTTAATCGTGTACTTAACCTGTACCATATCAACACCTCCTACCATAGTCCGAAAATTTTTATTATTTCATCATTGTCACAGCTCTGCCTAAGCTTTTGGCATTCCTTTTCATCCTCCATAAACGAAACAACCGATTTATAAAAATTGACTATTTCGCTTTTCATTTCCTCGCTCTCGTCAAGGTCAAATGCAAGAAGAAAAACAATATCCACTTCCTCCTCATCGTTCCATATTATCGGCTCATCAAGGCTTGCAAACGCTATTGCCGAACGATTTACAAATCCGCTGAGTCCGTGAGGAACGGCAAAGCCTTTACCAATTTCGGTTGACGTTGTTTTTTCACGCTCATACACACTCTCCTCAAAATCAGCCGTTACAAATCCGAGATTTTCAAGCTGTATGCATAGCATTTTAAGAAGCTCGTTTTTTGACTTCACATGACATTTCGGAAAAATAAGCTCTTTGCTGAAAAGGCTCTTTTTAGGTGAAATGTTTTTTATACCGCCTCTGCGCCTGTACCTGATTTTCTTCATTTCATCGTCAAGATTCTTAACATCGTTTTCATCAAGCAGGTGTCCGACTGTGACAATTTCCCTGTCAACTCTGTATGAATCGAGCGGGATTGTCGTTATTATGAAGTCACACGGCTCATTTTTTATTTTGCGCATATCTCTCACCGAGAAAACGTTCGTTATTCTCAGGTCGGGAATTGCTCTTGATATTTTTTCTTTAAGGATTTGCGAAATTCCTATACCGTAGTCGCAAACTATACAAGCCGTAATTCCGGCAAGATGACGCTCTATCGCACCTCCTATATGAAGTGCCAGTGCGCCTACCTCGTTTTCGTTAAGGTCGAGGCAAAGCTCCTTTTCAAATACGTTTTCCAAAAGCCACGCAACAGCCATCATGTTCGGATACTTTGCTTTTATTCGGCTGAGCAGCGGATTTTTATAAGTTATGCCGTATTTGAGTCTTGATATTGTAACTTTCAGCTGTAAAAACAATTGCCTTACAAAGAATTTATCATCTCTTAAGTCAACATCGGCAATATCGCTGATTAAGTTTACGAGCTTTACCGAAAATCTGCAAAGTTCAGTATTTAAAACTTCAATCTGATGCCTTGTCCTGTCCGACTCAAACTCGTGTATTTCGGAAACCGATATTACAAATTCGATAAATGATTTTTCTCTGTTTGAAAATCCGACTCCCGTGCTTGCGGTTATTCTGTCTGTAATTTCATCTGCAATCATCTTATCCGACGTACCGTCTGTCGGAGATGATATAACATTTGGAATTTCTGCCTCATATCCTCTTTTGCTTCTTACAATACTCAGCGAAATCAGAATAAGCAACCTCATGCTCGACATATAATCGAGCTTAAAGCCGTTCGCATTTTCCGTATCGGTAATTGCCTTTACAACCTGTGCGGCGTCAAATCCGTCAAGTGCTGCGCAAGCTGCCGTATAATCTCTGTCGGAAATAAGCGTGTACGGTGTGCTTCTTTCATTTATAAGCGCTGAATACATATCGGTGTATTGCGTGCAGAAGTTCATAAGTGCCAATCTGTAATTAAACTCGCTGCTTTGTATTGATATTCCCTTACCGCGACGTCTTTGAAACACAATGTGATATTCCGAAAACCAATCCGATGTGCGTTCCAAAATTTTTTCAAGCTCCGTCCTGCCCAGATAATATTTTTCCTGAAGCCTTTGCGCCGTAAGACTTCCGTATTTGAAAAGAGAGCGGATTATAAAGAAAACAATTTCACGGTCATCCCTGCCGTTGTTCTTTAATTTTTTTAAACTCTCCTCCGTTGAGATAAGTCTTATTCCTATGTGCGGCCGAGCTTCAATTTCTCCGGCATTTGCTTTTACAAGCTCCTCCTTGAGCAGTGCAATATCGTTTCTCACGGTTCCGACCGAAACATCAAGCATTTCCGCCAATTCACCGTACGTTATAAAGCTGCGGTTTTTATACAGAATTCTAAGAATGTCAGTATGTCTTTCATTCATATTCGGCGACTCCCTTCGATTCGCTCTCCTCTGTACAATTGCATTATACATCAGATTACGCATTTTGTATTTTTATTTTTTTGACACATTACGCAAAATTTCTGCAAAATACGAGATTTACTGTATTTTTCTCGATAATTTTTTGCTCTTTTTCTTAATTATATCATATTGTCGCCGTATTTTACAATACCTTTTTTATTATTTACATATTTTTTTATTTTATTTAACAAAACTCATTTATATCGCACATTTATATTTAAATATAGAATATTATTAAAAAAATTTAAAAATATATTGATTTTCTTAAAAATATATGATATAATTTAATACAGAAATAAATTGAAGGGTGGGATTATCATTGTTGTACGGATATACATGGCTTGCGGCAATCGTTGTTTTCCTTTTGCTTGAGGCGGCAACGTACCAGCTTGTTTGTATTTGGTTTGCCGGAGGTGCGCTCGCTGCGCTTATTTCATACGGCTTGGGAGGAAGCGTTATTGTTCAGACAACTGTATTTTTGGCAGTGTCAACTCTGCTTCTTATTTTAACAAGACCGATTTTGAAAAAGTACATTACATCAAAGCGTGTTAATACGAATATCGACAGTATTCCGGGCAAGGAAGGCATTGTTACCGAGAGCATTGACAATCTTGCCGAAAAAGGTAAAGTAAAGCTCGGCGGTATGGAATGGACAGCAAGAAGCGCAAACGGCGAAAAAATTGAAAAAGACACCGTCATTGTCGTAAAAGAAGTATCGGGAGTTAAGCTTATTGTTTTAGAGAAAGGACGAATGTAGAATGGAATTTATTTTTGGGTTTATCGTAATCGCACTTATCATAATTGTGGCTAACATTAAAATCGTTCCGCAGGCGCACGCATATATTATCGAGCGTTTGGGCGGTTTTTATGCGGCATGGAGCGTTGGAATTCACTTTAAAATCCCGTTTATCGACAAGGTTATAAAAAAGGTGAATCTCAAAGAACACGTTGTTGACTTTGAGCCTCAGCCCGTTATAACAAAAGATAATGTTACAATGCAGATAGATACCGTTGTTTATTATCAAATAACGGACCCGAAGCTTTTCACATACGGAGTTGAGCGTCCGATGATGGCTATTGAAAATCTTACTGCGACAACACTGAGAAATATTATAGGTGATATGGAGCTTGACGAATCGCTTACATCAAGAGATGTTATAAACACAAAAATGAGAGCCGTTCTTGATGAAGCAACCGACCCTTGGGGGATAAAAATAAACCGTGTTGAGCTTAAAAACATTGTTCCGCCGAGAGAAATTCAATCGGCAATGGAAAAGCAAATGAAGGCTGAGCGTGAACGCCGTGAGGCAATACTCAAAGCCGAGGGTGAGAAAAAATCGGCTATTCTTTTGGCAGAAGGTGATAAGGAATCGGCAATTCTCCGTGCGGAAGCAAAAAAGCTTGCCGAAATACGTGAGGCAGAGGGTCACGCACAGGCAATAGTAACCGTACAGCAGGCTGTTGCAGACGGTATAAAAAAGATAAACGAATCAAATCCGAGCGAAGCTTATCTTACAATCAAAGCGCTTGAGAGCTTTACAAAGGCGGCTGACGGAAAAGCGACAAAGATAATCATTCCGTCGGATATTCAGGGCATTGCCGGTCTTGCCGCATCGCTTAAGGGTATTATAGATGAAAAGAAGGACTAAGCTTATTATAATTTCTGCCGCAGTGTTTTTTGCTGCGGCAGTGATTTTTGGATGTATATTATTAATAAAATCGGGTAATGCCTCCGTTGCAACGGTAAAATCAAACGGCAACACACTTTACACAATCGACCTTTCATCAGTCGGTGAGCCATATTATCTTGACGTAAAATGTGAGTCGGGATATAATAAAATCCTTGTTGAAAAAGGGAAAATATCGGTATGCGACGCCGATTGTCCCGATAAAATATGCATGAACCAAAGTGTTGGCGGAATTTATCCGATAGTATGCCTTCCGCACCGGCTCGTAATTGAAGTAAAATAGATTTTCGCGTATCCGATTGCTGCAGTTAAGCAAAACAGAATCATTGTAAAAATGGCTGTTTAAAAAGTCGATTGACTTTTTAAACAGCCTTAATTTTTTCGGTTTCCATTAATAAAAACAAACTATTACAAACAAGAATATATTACATTTCTCAGTCTCGGCTGATAGTATTCCTCCTGCGGATTGAGCATATGATGCGCATAAACGACCGCCAAATTAAGCTCTGTATCTATAAGAACATTCGCACCGGCTGCTCCTCCCCATCCAAATTCTCCGACAGAGCCGTTCGAGCCTGCCGCCGCTCTGTCGATCATGGTTCTCACTCCGAGACCGTAGCCGTAGCCTTTGAGTCTGCGCCACGTATACGATTTCATCTGCACCTCATTTAGCTGATTTGCTTTCAGCAGTTCAACCGTTCCGCGCGACAATATTCTCTCTCCGTTTATTCCCGTACCCCTGTTTGCAAGCGCTGCGGCAAACTTTGCATAGTCGCTTACCGTTGTAATTATACCTGCACCGCCGCTGTCATATTTATCTCCGAACACAAGAGAATTATCCGCTCCGGCATCTCTTACAATACCGTTTGCGCCTGCACTGTTTTGTAGTGTTACAACATCTTTTTTTCCACCCGTATCGTAAATGTATTGCCGTGTCAGCTTACCCTTATCGCAATGATAACACGATTTATTCATGTCAAGCGGAACAAAAATATTATCCCTCATGTAATCGGAAAAGCGCTTCCCCGATATAACCTCAACAACGGCCGCCAAAACGTCATGACACAAGCTGTAACTCCATCCGAATCCGGGTTCGTACAGCAGTGCGTCCTCCGCAATACATTTTGCAACCGTAAGAGTATCCATTCTCCCGTTTGTCAGTTTGCGTGCCTTTTCAAATGACGGTGTTTCTGTGTTGTATGAAAGACCTGCCGTCATTGTAAACAGATTTCGCATTGTTATGGGATTTTCGGCGCATTTACCGTTTGAAAGATACATTTTTGAATATTCGGGAATATATTCATAAAGCGGATCGCTCATCAAAAACCTACCCTGCTCGTACAGCTGAAGTGCCGCACTGACGGTGGCAATTTTTGAGCAGGAATAAATATAGATTAAATCATCCGCCGTTTTCGGAGTTTTGCTTTCCAAATCGGAATATCCCGATCCGTACTCAAATACCTTTTCGCCGTTTTTGTATACAACAGCGCTGTTGCCGGGAATAACCCAATCCGTCAGACTGTCCATAAAGCCTTTTAAATTATTAAAATTCATAAAATCAACCTTTCAGACTAAAGTAAATCTCGGCAGTAACCGACTTTTGCATGGATTTAAAGCACATATCCGTCAAATACACCGTTTTGCTTTGGTGATGTCCTGTCGAAAACGTTTTTTCGGAAATTCTGCAATCAAAACTGCCCTTATCAAGTTTTACCGTAATATCGCCCATAATAATTGTATCGCCTTGAATTTTCGGCTTTACCGCGCTTACAAAATGCTCCGTTATGCTCTGCGGAATTTCGCAAAACTCAAACTCATCGCACAATTTTATACCGCTGTCAGAAAAATCAAAACTGCGTCTGAGCTTTTTAAGCGTTTTATCATCATACGCATTTTCAAAATCTATCACAAGAGAGTTATTATCTGCCTTTATTATTTCTCCGAAATATTCTCCTCCGCTTTGCTCTTTTCCGTTTATAACCGGTACGCTGTGCGCAAGGCTTGACGGTGCAAAGTATGTATATCTCTTTTCTCCGAAATAATCGGATGTGTACTCTCCCTTTCCCGGGTCCGTAATAACCGATTTACCGTCAGCATTTATAATAAAAGAGCCTATATCGTTATGATTATGCGATTCATCGTTTCTGCCTGCCTTTGCGGCAAACTCGATAATCGGCGCCTTTCTTACATACCATGCCGCATTTTTAAAATACTCAAAACCGCAGCTGTCACCGAGCATTTTTGCGCCATCCGTGTCCCTCCACGCAAAATCCCTTATTATATGCGCAAACCTGTAACACGCATCACCGTCAAAACCGAGTGATGACGTATCATCGAGCGCAAAAACTCCGTCAAAGCGCTTTGAAAGAAAATGTGAAAGTCCGCTGCGCTGTATAAACCTGTCACCACTGTCCGAAAACGTAACCGTGTTGTTGTTTTTAAGGTGTATTTTCTGCTGAAACGCCGCAATGCTTTCAACCTTCGAATTGTCAAAAAGATTATCCTTCCCATCTGTATAGTTACGCAAAAGCTCCGCAAAATACGTGTAGTAGCCGAAACCGTATATCCAGTAGTTAAGTCCCTCAACACACGCTCCGTCATCATCAAAACCTTTTAAATAACACTCAAGCGTTGATTTTATTCTCGGCAAAACCTTTTGTATCTCATCATCACTGCCAAGATATAAAAATGACGCTCCAACACTGCCTGCGCATACAGCCGCCCAGTTGTTTGTCCTGTTGTCCCACGAGTTTTTAACTCCCGACAAATAAGGCTGCAAAACCCTGCGGCGAACCTCATATCTTATGCGGTCTTTTATCGTTTCATCCAAAACATCACCGAAAATATACAGTATTTCCGAAAGCGCAAATGATGTTTCTGCGGCAAACAAATCAATTTGACGTGTACATTCAAAAGCGGAAATACCCTGCGGAATATGTGCCGGAACTGCCCACGTAAACTCGTCGGCAATTGCCCACAATATGTTTTGAAGCTCTTTTATACAGTCGTCACCCGATGCGGCGGCAACGGCAAGTGCATTTAAAAGCCGCCTGTGAGCAAAATACTTATCCTCGTACTCTCCCCGGCTGCCCGTCGTGTAATACAAAGAAAAATCACTGTACGGAAGCGATTTGATTTCTCCGCACTCCGATATTGCTCTGCGTGCCTCATTTAGTCTTTCCTTCAGAAATTTATCTTTTTTTACATTATCCCGTATTCCGAACGCCTCGGGAAACAATTTACCTTTCATAGCTGATAATTCCCGCCTTTTTTACACACTCCGTCCAGCACCTTGCCATAAGCTCGTGACCTGCGTTTGTTGCATGAATACAATCTATTGACCAATGCTCCGGCGGCGCTTTTTCAAACGCTCTTTCAAACTCCTCGCCAAACGGTACAAAAACCGCACCGTACCTGTCGGCAAGCTCCCGAACAACCTGCTTTCTTTGTGACAGCTGTCCGTTCCACTCGTCCCAATTTTCAACAATATCCTTGCCGAGCTCGGGTGTATTGTTTTCTATCTTAAATAAAAACGGCTCACACAAAACAAGCTTCAGCCCCGGCTTTCTCTCAAGCGCCTCATTAATCATAAGCTCGTACATAAACTTAAACTTTTTCGTGTCCGCACCCTGATTCATTCGCAGTGCAAAGCCTATATCGTTTACACCGTTTAGTATGCTCATAACGTTGCAATCAACATTTAGCGCATCTTCTATCCATCGGCTGTACATATCTCCTATTCTGCTGCCGTTATACGCCCTGTTATAAATCTTCGTATCGGGGAAATCGCACATCAGTCTTGACCCGATTATATTAACATATCCGTATCCGAGCTGTGCAACGGGATTTTTACCCGTCTTATCTCTGCCGCAGTCCGTCAGCGAATCACCTTGAAATAATATCTTAAGCACCGTTAAAACCTCACTTTACTATTTTAAATTTTCCGAACATATGCGCTGTTTTATCGGGCATTGTCGAGTGAAACAGCGTATACGGATACCTCAAATGCGACACCTCACTCATAAGCGCCGCAACCTCCAAAAGCAAACCGTTTCCAGATATTCCGAGCGATTTAAGCGGAATTTGCACCGTTTCCGCACTTTTTACGAAAATCTTCGTTTTTACAATTTCCTTTACTTTTGGTTCATTTTTAAATACGAATGTAATTTCCGCAGGGCATCTCAGCTGCGGTGCAGGCGTGGGTCTGCCGTTTTTGTTTACATATGCGCATACCTCTCCGAAATCCGTTTCTTCCGCCGAAAACAGCACTTCCCCCTCGGAAAGTTCACACGGCTCAGCGGTATATAAAACAAACTCCGAATCTCTTTGTGACTCGTTTTTAAAAACAAGCATATCATCTTTTGCGCCGATAGCCACATTGCATATTCTGTCACCGTAATAATTTACAAAGCTGTAAGACGATAAATCATTTCCGAGCGTACCGCAAATTTCTTTATAGAGAAATTTATTTTCAATCTCCGCATAATCACTTTTCAGAAAAAAAACGTATTTACCGACACCAAGCTGCATTTCCGCTTCAAAGTCCGCACTTTCACCCGGCATTAGCGAATATGAAAAAGTTCTTTCACTTTGTGTATTCTTCGGCGACACCGCAAGGCGCACACTGCCCTCTGCCTTTTTTTCGGTATCGTTTTTTAAAATAATCCCAACGCTGCCGAAATATTTTCCTTCTCCGCACGGCGCAAAGCTTTTCTTCTCCCTGACTTCGCAGGGAAGATGACTCGCACACGGCAAATCCAAATCTGATGTTACCGATACATTTTCTGCATAATCGTAAATATCAAGTCCCAAATCCTCCGCCGATTGTGCGGCTCTGCCTTTGATTACAATATTATGAAAGGAAACGTCCCTTATATCGTGTTCACCGTCAAAGCCCTCTATTCTCGAATTTGAAAGAAGCACTCCGTTATCGCTGTCACCGATATATTCTATATCCGAAAAAGTAATGCCGCGGATATCGCCCATGACGTCATCTCTGTTCCATGCCGAGTTTGTAATGCGAACATCAAAAAGCTGTGCACCGGGTGCATCCTCTATACGTATATCCTTAAATATAATATTGCGCACTCTTGCATGGTCGCCGTGATGAATACCCATAACGGGATAGCCCGTTGAGGAGTGTATTATATCAATATTTTCAAAACGTATGTTCCTGACGCTGTCCGCACGCAGCTCGACACCGACCTCCAAGGGTCTTGCAAAATCATTCCAAAGCACAGAATTTTTAAATACAACATTCTCGCAGTCACCGGTATCGAGCGCCTTTACAACAAATGAGTCGTCCCACACTCTTGTAAAAATATTCGACACCGTCACATTTCTCGAGCCGCAAACGTCTATTCCGTCCGAATTTCCTCGGCAGCCGAATATTTTAACGTTTTTTATCTCAACATCGTCACAACCGTTTATTCTAAGACTCCAGTCGTTGCTGTCATCGATTATTATGCCGTCTATTTTAACGTTTCGACAGCCCGTTATATCAACCGACCTTTTAAAGAATTTTCTCATCTCATACGAATAGTTTTCCATACAAATTCTGCCAAGACCGCATATTGTAAGGTTTTCGCAGTTTTCGGCACATATATTTCCGTCAAGCAGTGCGCCCTCCTCAAGATAAACAACCGTATTATCCTCTTTAACGGACAGCGTTCCCTTAAACACCTCGCCCTTTCGCACGGCAATTACGTTTCCGCACGGCATTTGATACTCTTTTTCGTGTGCGAATATCATTAGATTATTTTCAAATCCGCCGTTAATTTCAACCGAAAGCATTGCCGGCTTGTCAATTGTGACATATATTTTCCCGCTTCTGATATCAGCCTTAATATTTGCGCTTTTTGGACGAACTCGCACGCTTTTTACCTTTATTTCGGATTCTATCACAAGCTCTGTTTTCCCTTTAAACGCAAGCATGACGTACTCCGACTTTTGCTGCGAATTATATGGTCTTTGGAAAATACTGCATTCATAGGTTTTAAGCGCTTTTTCGTTTATTTTGACTGTGTAATTCATTTTTAATCCTTTCCATACATATGAAACACAAATTCCCCGTTGTTCCCCTTTTGCAACTTTTGCGGAGGGGAAACCCCTCCGCAAACAGTATTTAATTAATCGGTCCGACAGGCGCATTATTGCCCATCTTGCTCATTTCAATTTTTTCAAATCCCGGAGCCTTCTCAAATACTTCGCTGTTGTCATCTATTGTGTAATCACCGTTTTGATAATCTTTGAAGCCGGGGTCAGTCGTTGTAAGATAGTTTGAAGTGCCCTTTATAAGCTCCGAAGCACCTCTCGTACCCTGAGGATTTACGGTACCGTTTGTTGTTGAAAGCGGGAATTTGATATTAACGATTACGTTATTGTCAAACTCGTTCGTTGCAACAGACTTATAATACTCGTTTTTAAAGTTTGCAAGCTCGGGATATTTTTCCGCAAATACAGGAATTGACGCATACTTGTTTGCAAGCTCTACTCTTTCCTTTTCCTCTTTCTTTGTCATATCCCATGTAGCGCCGGGTGTATATGTGTTCCAGCCGAGGAATGTTGCCGAACAATCGACAAACAAGTTACCCTTTATCATGTTGCGGTTACCCTGCGCAGTAACACCTATAACATTGTTTGCGCCATTTGTACCCACATTTGCGAATACATTCGAGTAAATCTGAAGTGCATGACCGTAGTTATCCGTTCTGATACCCGAAACATTAAGCTGCTTTGTATACTCGCCTACCGGGAAAATACCGATATTATAAATGTAGTTGTTTCTTATAACAGTACCTCTCCACTGCGGCATATACTCATTTCTCGTATAAATAGCGTCCATATCAAGACACTCTTTTACAGCATCGTGGATTTTATTGTACTCGATTATATGGTCGTTTCCGTGATAGTTGAATATACAATGCGGAGCGTCATAAATATCGTTGTATGCAACATGGATTGCAACGCCGTGCATCGCTATTGCCGGAACATATGCCTTTTGCAAGTATCCGACTCTGTGAATTTTATTGTTTATTATTGTATTTCCGCTCGGAGTAAGCGTTTCCAAATCTCCGCCTCTTAAGTAAAGTCCCGTTCCTCCGATATTTTTAATATGATTGCTTTCAAGATGAACGTTTGTGCCGTTTATAACGATAGCACCCGAACCGAAGTTGAAGATGTTACAGTTTTTAACCTCTATATTGTCTACTCCGCTTCCGTCATCGACAAAGCCGTCCCACACGTGACCGGGGAAAGTTTGAGCGTCGGTATATTTGTCTATATCCGCAATGAATACCGATGAACCGGAACCTTTTTTAAAGTTTGCACCGTTTAAGTCAGCGCCTCTTGAAACCATCCAGTCCTTAAAGCTCGGTATGCTGTAACCTGCGCTTGTGCCTATAACAGCATAGCCTCTGCCGCCCTTCATTGTTATGTTGCTGACAGTGATATGCGATGCACCGTTAAAGTTAAATATAGGTGTTTTTAACGTTGAAAGTCCTATATCGTAATTTCCTGTTTGGAAATCGGACGGAGCATAATAATACAGCTTGCCGTTTTCACGGTCGATATAATACTCGCCCTCGCTGTCAAGCTCTTCCAAAAGATTTTGACCGAAGAACCAGCCGTTTGTATAATACGTGTTAATTCTTCCCTCTTTGATTGTTAAAAGCTTCTTTGCAGGGTCTATTTTCTCGATAGGATACGTATTGTTTTCATAGTTTATTGAAACCGTACCTACAATATATGCGTCCTTTGCATCCTTCCACTTTGAAACTCTGTCGTCGGTATACTTAAATCCGAACGAGTCGGGGTCTACATTATCGCTCGGTACAGATATTGAGCCGCTGTTCGGATACCTTGCAAGAGTCTGATTTTCATCATTTACTATAAGCTCCGCCTGCGCATATCTGCCCTTGTTAAAGTAGTGATAGCCTCGTGTGCTAAGCTCGCCGTAATCCTCTATACCATGCTCCTTAAGGTCAACCATAAGCACCTTATCGGCCGCTTTTTTATCGAGCATGATCTTTTTGCCGGCATCGTCGGCAGCTTTAAACCAGCTCTTGTCAAGCGGAATCTGACCGGATATTGTTACACTTTCTCCGGGATATGCCGTATATGTTATATTACTGCCATCTCTGCCCGAATCTTCTGCGGTAAACGTCATTCCCTCATTCATGTAATATGTACCGCCTCTGAGGTATACGGTAACTCCGCCGTCGGGAAGCGAATTTGAAGCAATCATTGCACGAACGGCTTCCTTTGCCTTTGAAACTGTTGCAAACGGCTGAGCCTCCGAACCGTTTCCGCTGTCATTTCCGTTTGTCGCAACGTATATTTTAGCAGCAGATGTTAAGCCGCTGCCGTTGTTTGTTCCGGGATTTACAGTATTACCGGGGGTTTGTATGCCGCCGTTTTTATCAATAAGTCTTACGGTAACAACGCCTGCCTCCGCCCTTGTAACATATCTGTTCGGTTCAAAACAATTCTCATGATTTCCGTTTACTATTTTTTTATCGTACGCAAGTACAACATACGGCTTATACTCTTCACCGATTAACGCATAATCGTTTATTTTTGACTTTACCGCATTTTCATCTCCGACACTGTTGTCCTTAAGCGCATTTGCGGCTATACGAGCCATTTGACTGCGTGTTATCGGTGCGGCATAATCGGTAATTTCACCGTTTGCTATAAGCCCAAGCTCAACTGCCTTATCAATATACGGCTGCGCCCAATAGCCGCCCTCGGATTTTTCGGTATAACCGAGTGATTTTACCGTCATTGTTATAAATTCCGCCGCACTTACATATGAGTCGGGACGAATTGTTCCGTTATCGTAGCCGCTCATTATTCCGCAATCGTTAAGACGCATTATTACGGATTTTGCCCAGTGATTTTGCAAATCGGAAAATTCCTTTTCACGCTGCAAAACGGCAAATCCTACCGACTGCATCGATATAATCGCACAAGTCACGGCCGAAATTGTTTTTAAAAATCTATGTGCCATTTAATTAGTCTCCTTTGCGGACATCTTTATTTATTGTTAGCTCTCCACTGATCAATCTGACGCTGAATTTCCGCAACAATTTTGTCATCGCCTGCGGCAATAAGCTTTTGCTGAAATTCCTCATACAACTTCATCGGGTCTGCCGCCGCACCGGAATTGAGCGACGCCTTGTATTCTCCCACCACAGCCGAAACCTGAGTAAGCTCCATCTTAATCGGGTTTGTGTCGAGTGTGAAGCCCTGAAGCTTTGACGCATCTGCGGAATCGTTTACCGATTTTATAAATTCGTTTTTAAGTGTCGGACTCTTGTCCTTCATATATATCTCAAAAGCGTTAAAGGTATTTCCTACCGCCCACTTGTACTGACCGTACGGTGAATCGGAAGTCGGCTGAGATGTATAACCGATAGGCTGAATTTCGTTGTCGTTTACCTTTGTATAATGCTCGCCCTCAATTCCGAATACAAGAAGGTTGTACAAATCCTTTCCCTTTTCCGTGTTCATAAGCTCTATAAGCTTCATTGCACGCTCGGGGTGTGCGGAATTTATGGAAATAGCCGTATTTGAAGCAGATGCCGCATACGGAATATAATGCTTGCTTTCAAACGGGATTTTAACATACGCCGTGTTTCCTGCCGCTTTTTTGCTTTCTATTTCGGACTCTGTGGGCATATATCCCTGACCTATAAGATAGTTGCCTCCGCCCTTTACCTCGTAGACCTCATTGCCGACATTTTCAGCAGTCAGAATATCTTTTCTTATATATCCCTTATTAAACCAATCGGCATAAACCTCAACGAACGTTTTATATTCGGGAGTTCTGTAAAGGTTAATTGGAGTATAGTCATCTCCGCGTGATTTAATCTTATAGGGATTGCTTATCCATTCATAACCCTTTTCAACATGATCGGCAAATCCGAATACACCTTTTTTAAGGTCGCCGCCGTCCTTTATCATCTTTATGTATTCCTCTATCTTATCCCATGATTCCTTATCCATTGTTTCCCTTGAGGAGAAGAAGTCGGCAAGCTCCTCGATATTTATTTTATCCTTGTACTTTTCGTAAATATCAACCGGGAAATCAAGCGTTGATACATATGATACCATCTGCTGCATGCAAGGGATGCTGTAAAGTTTTCCGTCAACACGCTGCTTATCCATAATAGCCTCCGGAATTTCGTCCCAAAGTGACGGAGCAACCTTGTCAATCAAATCGTCAAGCTCCATATACGAGCCCTTGTTTACCTCGCTAACATACGGGAGCATCCAGCCGTGCCATGCAATATCCACGTCCTCCTGAGATGCGCTTGCAAGCTTCCACTTTTCCGCATAATCCGATGAGCTTACACACTGAAACTCAACCTTTGTGTTAGGCAAATAATCGGCAAGCTTTTTGTTAAACTCCGCCCAAACCTTTTGCGAATCCTTCTGTTCGCCCGGGCCTACGAAAATCCACTTAAGCGTTACCTGCTCGTCGGCATTATCAGCCGTGCTTTGACTGTCCGTGCAACCTGCGCAAGCTGCCAAAACAGACGCAGCCGCAAGTGATGCCGCCAAAACTCTTTTAATCTTTTTCATTACCTTTCTCCTCCCTGTTATCTGAAAATTACAACCAATTTCGGTGACCACCAGAACGAGTTTATAAGTATTTTATCCCCTTTTCTAAGGTCAGCCGAGGATGAATTATACACCTCTTTATCACTGCTTTCGTATCTGTATGTCGTACCGTTTACAAGCATTGTCTGATTTACCTCAACGCCGCCGTTATTTGCGTATTTAACCCAAGCCGTTCTTCCGTTATCGGATACCGATATAACCTCGGCTATCATGTTTCCGCTTCGCTGAATATGGTCGCCGTTTATGCGTATCGGCCCTATATCGTCAACTCTTACAACAACACGCAGCTGATTTATCTTTTCGTTTGCCTTTGTGTATTCTATAACGTCGCCGCGCTTTAAGTCATTAACGGTTACGTTTGTGTAGTCAACCTTTTGCGCCCAATTGCCGCCGGGCTGATAATACTGAACATCGGGATCTACGTATTCACTTGAACCGCCTATAAACTGAAGCAAACAGCATCTGTCACCCTCCTCGTCAACCGCCTCTATTACCTTATCAATTATCACAGGCGTGTTATACGTACTCGAGCTTGCCGTATTCGATACAACAGCTCCGAGAGCGCCGCCCGCCCCGGCATCGAAAAAGTAAAGCGGTGCCGGCAAAGAAACGTCCGTTGAGGAAAGCTTCGTTGCGATTTTATATTGCTTTTCCTTCGTTCTGTCGGCAGGAATCATAAACTGCAGCGTTTTTCCGTCAACGAACGTGTACGGTCTGTTTTCGGCAAGATTTTTATAAAAGCGCACGCCGCACTCGATACCGCTGTCGTTTTTCGGATGTTCATTCAGCACGAACTCATCCTCCGCCGCCGTGTAATACCCGGTAGCTGTTTTATCCTCTGCTGTCTGAAGCTTTGAAAGCTTTGTTTCGTCCTCGTTGGACTTAAATATAACAAGCTGATTAACACTGCCGTTTTCACCGGTAGCCATTAGCTTTTCGGGAATCAGCTCCTGTGCAACCTTTGTTCCGTTTAAAGTAATGTTGTCGGAAAATCCGAAATTCTTAAACTCTCCGTCCTTTGTAAACAATCTGATTGTGCTTACCTCATTATCCTCATTGTACCAGCACTTAACCACATATGCATAGTTCTTTGACGCAACCGAAAGAATAAAAGCGGCACATTTGTTAAAGTAATCGATATAATAAGTGCCTTCTTCGTTGAGAGTAGGTACATAGGTGCTTGCCTCTCCGTCGTTAATACGTGCTTCGTACTCGTCGGTAAATTCATATACACTTCCGTTATCGAGCGTAACGCTTCTGCTTCCGTCATTTTCAAAGCTGACAGCCCTGCCCGTTACCTGATTGTTTGAAATATAAACCTTTGCAAGCACGTCACCCTTTGTGTTTTTACTGAATGCAACCGATAAAACACTGCCCGTTGTTATACTTGAAAAGTCGGTTTCTGCGCCGTCTGCATAATAAGTGGTTATATAATCGTCATCAAAGTCGAACGTACCCTTTTCATATTTTGCCGTTATTGCGCAGTCGGCAGACATAGCCTTGCTTACGATAAGCGTATCGTATGAGTTAATTATCACCGTATCGTATACCGACTTTCCGCTGTTTGAAATAATTCTTATATTACCGTTCGTAACACGCAGGTCGGCATCGGCAACGGAATCGAGTCTTTTGCCGTTATATATAAAGATCGCATCGGGAGAAATACCTGCCGATTTATGCTTTCCGTCCTTGTAGTAATTAACGGTTTTTTTCGTTGTGCTTTCTTCTATATCGTTATCCGAAATATCGATAAATGATGTATTGCTGTCCTTTACAACGTGAAGCGCCGTATTTGCACCGTCCTTTTCAGACTTATAGTACACCTTGACACGCATACCGACGAAATCGGAAAAATCAACTCCTCCGTCCTCCAAAAGTTCGCCGCCGATTTTTACGGTGTCGGCAGGATATACCTCTGCACTGCCGGCAAGTGACGTTTCACCATACGCTTCAACTATCCCCGTATAGCGATAAATATTAAGCTTGTAGCTCATATATTCTTCCTTATTATCCTTGTCGGAAACAACACCGTTTTTATCATAGCCCGTCACTCTTATATAGTCACGGCTCTCAAGCACGTTTTGCATTATAACAGCCGCATCGGCGTATGTGATTTTCTCCGATACATTCCCCTTTACACCACGGAGCATATCGGTTGTGACTATTTGCGAAAAATATCCCTTCGGAAATCCTCCCGATTTTTCCGCCCAGTCGGAATATCCCGTCACGGTTACCATAACCTTTACAACCTCACCGATTGTAATTACCTCATCGGGTTTGAAATCGGCATTATCATAGCCTATCATTATTCCTCTGTCATAAAGAAATTCAATACTTGCCGCCGCTGCATTATCGGGCAAAACGTCTGTGTATATTCTTCTCGGATTTTTGGAAAGCTCGCCCTTTGCACCGAGCATACTTACCATTATTTCCGCAAATCCCGCTCTCGTGACGGCATTTCCCGCCATATCCTCGCTAATGCCTTGGAATATGCCCAAATCATTCATAAGCGAAATTGCCTCGCTCTGTCTTTCGGACAGATTACCAGCCTCGTCCGCAATTGCCGCAGATGAAAGCAATACAAGCTGAAGCAATACCAAAATAAGGCTTATTGTTTTTTTCATACAGTTAGTCTCCTTTCGCAGCTTGCTTTAATTCGTGCCGTTGAGCTTATCGTACATACGTCTTAGCATAACTGCCGCCTCGGCACGTGTCGCACAGCTTTTAGGTGCAAACATCTCGTCAGTAACGCCGTTTACAAATCCAAGCTCCTGAGCCTGTGCTATATAATCGTATGCCCAATAGCTTATCAGGTCTATATCGTTAAAGTAAAGCGCCTTTCCACGTTCGAGCTGCTTGCCGCTCTTCGAGTTATACGCCGAAACCACAACCTTTGCAATTTCCTCTCTTTCGATATTCTTATACGGATTAAACAAGCCGTCATAGCCGTTCATGAAATCATTGCTGCGGCAAGTCTGAACAAATCCCGAATACCATTCATCACCCGTAACATCGAAAAAGCTGTTTTCGTACGGCGTTTCTCCAAGTCCCATTGTTTTAGCCGTAAGTGCGGCAAATTCCGCTCTTGTTATCATATCGTCGGGGCGGTACATTCCGCTCTCATCACCCGATGCAATACCGAGCTTTGCCATGTATTCAACGTCTTCTCTTGCCCAGTGATTTTTCATATCCTTAAATGTCAAAAGGAATGTATCGAGTTTATCCTCGTTGCTCTTTTCGTCCTTTGCCGTACTTTCGGGAACGACAATCGTGCCGCCCTTTACCGAGTTTGTGCCTGACGGTGCGGTACCCTTTGAGCCGCCGCCACCGCCGCCGCCCGAGCCGCCGCTCTGACTTGACGGTTTTATTCTGTCGAGCTTATCGGAAAGTTCTTTTTTTACAGGCAAATCGTAAAAGCTGTCGAGAAGCTCTCTTGCGCCTTTTATATCGGACGATTTTTTTGAATATGCCGCCTTGTTTACAGCCGCCGAAACGCTGTCAAGCTCAAGTGTTATCTCATAACACTTAACCGAATCTGCCGAAAATTCTCCGTCACTCTCAATGTAAATTTTATCTTCAAAATTCGGTTTTTGTTTTCTGTAATCATAAGATGCGGTCAGCGCCTGATACGTTCCGTCAGCCGTAATCTCACCGAGAACACCGCCCGTTTCGCTGACAAGTCTTATTCTCGTTCCTTTTTCAGCCTTTACAACAGCTTCAAAGCCGTAGCTTGAATCATTTGTAAGTGTAAGCGGCTGATATGCTCCGCCGTTTATGACAAGCACCTTTCTTTCCTCGTCATCGCCCGCCTTGATTTCGCAGCCGTCCTTAGCCGCCCAGCCGTTCGCTCCGTCGGAAAAATCTCCGTTTACAAAAAGCGTATCTGCCTTTTTAACCGTAAGATTGAATTTTTTCTCAAGTGAAACCTTGTTTTGCTTTACGATTTCCGTAAGAGTAACGCTTGCATCTTTTCTGCTCGGTCTTATAACCGTACCGTCTGTTTTAAGCACCGATTCATCACTGCTTCTCCATGATACCGTACTGCCGAACTTACGCTTTGAGTCAAGTGATAAATTCTCTGTAACGGGGATATTTGTATCAATTTTAAAATCCGCCATATCCTCTGTCGCTTTTCTCAAGTCGGTATACAAAAGCGTAATTTCTCTTTCATCGGTTATGCTTTCGTCATCGGCGCATGCCGCCTTTATTTTTATCGTACCGAGCACCGCACTGCTTCCGACAGTCAGCACGCCCGACTCCTCACCGATTGACAAATCTTTCATCTCTCCATCTTTTTCTGCCGTCCATATAACCTTTGCGTTTCTGATAAGATTTCCTATCTGGTCATAAACACGAGCCGAGTATGTGACATTGAGACTGTCGCTGTCGGGAATATATATGCTTTTCTCGCATTCTGATATTTCAATTTTTTCGGGTGCTCTTTTTGACATTTTAACCGTTTTTTCCGTTTTGTTTGACGGATTGGCAACAGAATATGCATCAAACGTTATGCTGTCCGCCGAAACGCCGCTCGTCACCGTAAGATGACCGCTTTGGTTGTCATATTCCACACCTTCCGGAATATCTCGAAGCACAAGCTGAGCAGCTCTTGACATTTCCGCTCCGTCTGTTCCGATTACCGCCGCCGAATAGTCATACTCCTCGTTTACCTCGCCCTCGTGCGGAATTGCGATACTGTCCGGGCCTTTGATTTCAATATAATCCTCGTCTACGATAACAACCGTAAACTCCTGTATTTTTCCGCTTTCGGTTACGGCCTTAAACTTAAGCTCATGCCCTCCGCTCGTTTCACTGCCGACAGAAAGCTTTATTGCGCTTTCGCTCACATTTTCCGCCGTTATACCGTCGGGAAGTGATGATTTAAGCTCAAAGCTTTGGACAGCGTCCGACGATACCTCGCCGCGGCAATTGTAATTTACCGGACTGAGAGTAATCTCGCTTGTGCCGTCTACAGGGATTTCTATTCTTTCGTCATTGAGCTCCATATGTGCATTCATCACGTCATAGTAGCACCAATCGCCGTCGCTGTTTTTCTCTACTATAAATATCTTTTTATCCGACACTGCAATAAACTGCTCCGCACCGGTTGCCGTTATTGAACGTACCTTTTCGGTATTTTCCTCGCCCACACCCGGCTTTGCTATCTCCCACGGCACATCTATTGTAAGAGATGACGGGTCGTTCGGAGCAATATAGAATTTTCCCGTATCCGTACCGAGCACCACATAATCGCTCGATACACCTGCTGCCGTATAGTTTGCCGTATTAGACGTACCGTCTGAAAGTACCATTGCGGTAAAGTTTGAATACTTAACCTCATCCGAGGCAAGCGTTCTGAGAGCAGCTGTGGAGTTAACAACTATCCAGCCTCCGAATCCGTCTGCCCAAACCATATCGGTCGGGTGCGACTGAATATTTAACGTTGCCGAGCTGAGTGTTCCCTCGGAATTGATCATCCATGTTTTGTATTGGTCGGATACCATATACGAATACGGCTCCTCAGGTGTTACACCGACTGCTTTTCCGTATGTATTGTTGTTCGGTGTAGGGTCAATTGCATAAGTTTCGGGATCGCTTTCCAAATCGGAGCATATCTTAATTTTTGCTCTTGATGAAATAACAAGCTTGTTCCCGTTAGTTGACAACGTCTGGTTTGAGCCGTTTATTTTATCGTTTTTAACGGCAGTCCATGTTATTGCGTCGGGTGAATAGTAAACCTTGTTATTCATCTGCACAACAAACTGCTGCATTGCGTCCCACCATACGATTGTCTGATTGGTCTGCGGATTGGCATTGTGAATACCCTGTGAAAAATCCTTCGTTTTTTTCCACGTTTCCATATCGTCCGACACCCAAATTTGCGCCGGTGTATACGACCTGTCGCCAAGCTTTTTAGCCACCGCAACATATATCGCCATATCGGGACTGTAACACGTATCGACAAACGTGTATTCATCGGAAATCATGTTTTTAGCCTGTACCGTGACTGCCGTCATGCTTCCGAAAAGCATAACAGCGGTCATTACAGCCGATAATAATCTTTTTTTCATACACTTTATCCTTTCTTACTCTGCGCCTACTTTTTCACCGCTTAAAAGACCTATGTTCTTAAAGTCAAGCTTCGGGAAATCGGGTATTTTTTTATAAACCTCACTGTCGTCCTTTAGCGTAAAGTCTTTGTTTTTGTAATCTGCAAATCCGGGGTCGGATTTTGTTACGATATTATTTTCCGCATCAACGAGCTGCTCCGCCGCATTATAGCCCTGCGCCTGCTGCGTTTGGTTAAGAGAGCTGATGGGAATTGCAATATTTACAACCACATTTCCTTTAAAACTGTTATTCTTTTGATATGACGCAAAATGATGTTCAAAGAAATGCGCCACCTCAGGATTTTTCTCGGAATATTTCGGGCTGAAGATTTTCCACTGCTCGTAAATTCCCTTTACGCTGTCGGATTGTAAATTCCACTTGGCATCGGGGTTATACGTATGCGCACCCTCGTATGTTCCGGATGAATCGATAAAGATATTGTTATCTACCTTGTTTTCGATACCCTGAGCACACACTCCGCGTATTCCGTTTGCGTCCTTAATGCCTATGTTAAAGAACACATTTTCAACAACATTAAGACCGTTTCCGTTATTATCGCTTCGTATTCCGGCAACATTCATCTGTTTTTCCGTGAATGTCTGCTGTCCGAGATCGTGAATAAAGTTACGTCTTATTACAACATTCCTCTCCCACGGATACTGATATACGTTAAGGTAAATTGCGTCCATATCGTGAAATTCCTTAACGGCGTCATAAACGTTGTTATACTCTATCGTATGGTTCGGGCCGTAAACGATTATTGCCGCATGAGGCATATCATGAACTTCATTATGACTTACGTTAATCCCCACCGACTTATAGCCGAGCGTTATTCCCGACTGATACGATCTTTCAATCTGCGCCGCCTTATATATATGATTGTTCACAACGGAGTTTTCGGACGATATTTCGTTTTCGTAATCTCCTCCGTTCATGCTTACGGCGGTTGAGCCTATATCATGAATAAGACTGTTTTTAACCGATGATTTTGTTCCGCTTATATATACTCCGTTTGTACCCATATCGGATATTTCGCAATTTATAACGTTAAAGTTTTCAACTCCCGTTACTCTTATTCCTCCGGCTCTTGATGAGGTGATTTTAAGATTTTTAAACGTCACATTTTTTACATTTGAGCCTGTTATAAGGTTTTGCGTCGCTTGCGAAAGGATTATATCCGATTTATCCGACAAATCGCTGCTCGGATACAGATATAGCATCTTCGTGTTTCTGTCTATATAATATTCACCCGGCTCATCAATTTCCTCGAGTATGTTTTCATAACGAATGAAATGCTTTGAGTAATAGCTTGTTACCGAGCCTTCCTTGAGCGTAATTTGTCCCTTTTCTATTTTTTCTATCGGGAAATATCCGTAAAAATAGTTAGGACCGAGAACGCCGGAGGTGTATATTTCGTTTATATTCGTTTTCCATTTTGCGGGACGGTCATAGTCTATCTTATAAACTGCGCCCTCAAGAACACCCTTTTGGCTTCTTGCTCCGCTTCTGACTATTTCACTCGTTCCGACCCAGCTGTCATTAGGCCATTTTGCAAGGCTTTGTCTGCTGCCGTCAATATAAAGCTCTGCCTGCGGAATCTCGCCGGATGCAATTAAGAATCCTCGTCTTGAAAGCTGTCCCAAATCTGATATTCCAGCCTTTTCAAGGTCTAACTGCACAACCTTTGCCGCAGCCGATTTGTCTATTATCTTAGATGCAATATCCGAATCGGCAGGCACAAAATCGTTGTAGGAAAGCTTTGTTCCGCCCGTAATTCTTGCCGTTTCCTTAGGATATGACATATATGTAATGGGGCAGTCCTCCGTACCCGAATCGTTGCCGTCAAGATTAAACGAGCTGTCAAGCACATAATCTCCTCCGCGAAGATAAACCGTAATACCGCCGCTCGGATATACTCCGCCGGATATTACCTCTCTTACCGCATCGCGTGCTTTTTCAAGAGTCTTAAACGGCTTTTCATATGAGCCGTCATTTGAGTCACTGCCGCTTGTTGAAACATAGAACAAATTATTTGCTTTTATAATCGGATCGTTGCTGTCTGCAATACCGCCGGTCTCAATCATTCTGTTTATTATAACGCACGCCTCAGCCCTTGTTGCACCGCGTCCGCCCTGGAATTTATTGTCCTCATAGCCGTACATAAGCTTATTTGCATATGCGGCAAGAACATACTCCTTCGTGTCGTTATATATATCGTAATAGTCGGAAATACGTGATATTAAATAATCTCTTTGACTTCCCGACACCTTATCGGCACCTATCGCTCTTACGGATATTTTTGCTATTTCGCTGCGCTTTATGGGTCTATTGAATCTGTCAAACTCATCCGGATAAATCAGGCTTTTCTCAAGCGCCACATCAATATACGGCTTTGCCCAATCCTGCTTTTGCTCCGTAACCTTTATACCCATGGCGCAAATTGTCATTTTAAGAAATTCGTCGACATTAATGCTAAGGTCCGGTTTAAAGCTTGTTCCGTCGCCCTGCACAATGCCTTTTTGCGTGAGCTTGTTTATAAATTTATATGCCCAATGCCCGCCCGTATCCGAATAGTCCGCAAATGCGGATATGCCGGAAAGACATATTGACGAACTTAATGCAAAAATCAAAGCTTTTTTAAACACGTCGTTCTCCTCCGTTATTTAGGTCTTATTTTATAATTCCGAATGATGACATCTTCATATTCGGGAAATTATCAGTCAATTTAAACGAAAGCTCAAAATTTCCGCCGCTGTAATCGGCAAATCCGGGGTCAGCCGTCAAAACACGATTGCCCGACGCTTCCGTTAGATTAACGTTTCCTCTGTAACCCTGCTCGTTCAGCTGAACCATATTTTCTGCATTGTCGTTATATGTACTCAGCGGAAAAGCAATGTTTACTATTACATTATTTTTAAACTCGTTTGTCTTTGAAAAGTTCGGATGCTCCTTAAAGAAATTATTAAGCTCCGGAAATTGCTTTGAGTAAACAGCAATGTAATTTTTCATCTGCGCCTTCAAGTCCGAAACCTTTACACCGTTTATCGTATCGCTGTCGGAATAAAGACATCCGTTTTCATCGGGCGTTTTTTGAATGTATTTTTGAGCATTTATATACGTTTCGTTGCAATCCACAAACAAGTTACTTTTTACCGAATTATGCGTACCCTCCGCACAAACGGCACCGATACTGTTGTTTGCACCGTCGCCTATGCGGTAAAACAAATTGCCGAAAACATCAAGTCCGCAGCCTTTGTTATCGGTGCGTATCGCTCTTACATTTATCTGATGTACTCCGTTTATAACGCTTCTTCCTATATCGTGAAAATAATTACCGTAAATTCTGTTTCCTCTCTCCCACGGATAATTTGAATTGTTTGCATAAAGCGCATCCATATCCGAAAATTCCGTAACAAGATTATCAAACTCATTTCCGTATATTTTATTGTTTACGCCGTAGAATATAAAGCCTGTATGAGGCCCGTCATGAATATGATTTCTTGCGGCGGTTGCTCCGACACATCTGTATCCGAAATTAATACCTGCCTTGTAGCTCCTTTCAAGCCGTGCAAAATTATAAATATCATTGTTGCACACAAGATTGTTATTCGGAATTATTTTATCATAATTTCCGCACCTTGTCAACTCAATTCCGTTTTGTCCCACATCGTGTATGCGGCAGTTACGGATGGTTACATTACTTGATGTATCAAGGCGTATTCCGTGAGCGCCGAAGCTGTTTATATCACAATTTATAAAACTTATGCCGTTATTGCCCGCTCCTGTTACGGCAGAGCCTCGTCCGCCCTTGAGCGTCAGATTTTCAAAAACAACATTTCTGCATCCGTCAAGCCTGATAAGTGAGCTTACCGCTGAATTCTCCGTGCTGTTTATCGGCATTGTAATTGTCAAAACGTCATTTCCCTCCGCATTTTCGGGAGGGTAGAAATAAAGCATTCCGCTTTGTCTGTCTATATAATATTCACCGGGTGAGTCAAGCTCCTCCGGAATGTTTTCAAATCTGAAATAGGGTGCGGTGTAGTATTTGACAACGGCACCTTCCCTTAAAAATACTCTTTTGTTATCCTTGTCAAAACGGCTCATCGGATAGTAGTCAAATTCATAATTCGGTCCGAGAGTACCTGCAAGCCACACATCGCTCTGCCTGCTCCACTCGGACGGACGGTCAAAATCCACCGTAAAGCTGCAGCCGTTTGCAATTGCGGTTTTTGTTCTTTGTGTATATTTATCAACCGATTTAAGTCCGACAAAGCCTTCGTTTGGCCACCCTGCAAGCTTTTGCACCTTGCCGCCCAAGCTAAGCTCCGCCTGTGCTTCCTTATCCTCCGATATAAGATGTCCGCGCCGTGATATTTCTCCGTAATCGTAAATACCGGCATCTTTGAGATTAAACTGCAAAATGTTGGCATTATCCGGCTTTTCCGTAATGCTTTGCGTAAAGCTCTTTGACGCCGCCGTCATATCGGAAAGCAAAATGTCAACACCTGCATTTATTGTTACCCGTTCATTTTTATATGCGCTTATGCGCAGCGGCTCATACCACTTTGCCGAATGCGTGATATTAATCGTATCGGTTACACGATATACTCCGCCGCGCATACATATTTCGTTTACCTGCGTGCTGTCGGCAAGCTCTATTGCTCTTTCAATAGTTTTCACCGGAGCATTGTATGTTCCGAGAGCCGAGTCACTGCCCGACTCTGCGGATACATATATTTTTTCCTGACCGTCCGTTAATTGAAAGGGGTTGAAACACTTCTGAGCGGCTTTATGTCGTCAAGACCGTTCCATACGAGTATCTTCAGCATCGAGCCCGACTCTACCGTTTCGGATACAGGCACTTCAAGAGATTTTGTTTCGTTTGTGTACGCTGCAACAGTCATGGGATTTGACACAACAGTTTGCGCAAGAGTGCCGTTTGTGTATATAGCCGCAATGATTACAAGATTGCACTCATCGGGCATTTGATTTGCAATATCAACGCTTACCGTAAGGCTTTCACCCGGTGTAAGAGTTACTTCACCCGGGAGCGCCGCTCTCTTGTATTCATAGTTGCCGCTTTCGTTCTTATCTATAACAGCAACCGCACTGTCTGTATTGTCGCTTGCAACTGCAATGAAGCGATCACCCGATGTTTTAAATACATTTTTCATACCAAATGTAATTTCATCGTCTGCCGTTGCTGCATTAACCGTGTTGTTTGCAAGAGAAAATCCGTTTTTGAACTCCTCGGAATCCGGAGCCGTGTAAATTTTTCCGTTTGTACCTGTGAGCATGAATACCGAATCGTTCGTATCAATCGCATTGCATACAACTCCGCCCGCAACAACAGGTCCCTGAATTGCCTTATCATCTGCTGTAATTGTTTTTGGTACTATAACCGTTCTGAGATTTTTGTCTACAACCGTAACAAACTTTCCGAGATTTTTACTGTATACGGCGTCCGTCACGTCACCGTTACCTATTCCGAGTACATTTGAGTATGAGCTGTTTATAAATGAGCGAATTACACTCCACTTGTCAAGCTCGTTTGCCGATGTGTTATCGCCGTTTCTTACAACGCCAAGATATCCCTGAGCCATAAGTGCCGACGGATTTTCCTCATCACTTACCGCAAGCTGATTCATTGTCTTAAGCGCTGCCGGCATACCCTCAAGCGTGCTTACATCGGCAACCTCCGTTGCATAGTTTTTATCCCATGCGGTATATTTCATAAGCTTACTGCCGCCGTTTGTTGTGTAAAGATTTCCGCCTGCAATTCTTATGTCTGCATTTAAGGCAAGTCCTGTGT
>CAKSPW010000009.1 GCA_934486495.1 uncultured Clostridia bacterium | reverse complement strand
CTATAAGGCATATACCTCCCGAAAAAAGATACTCGTCAAATCCGATTTCATACATTTCATCCGGGTCCTCAATTCTGTAAGCGTCAAAATGATAAAACGGTGTTACACCATCCGTGTATTCGTTAACGATTGTGAATGTGGGACTTGTAACCGCATCTTTAATTCCGAGACCCTTTGCAAAGCCTTGGGCAAATAATGTTTTTCCGGCACCCATTTCTCCCGAAAGACAGACAATATCTCCGCCTTTTAGTTTCTTTGCAAGTTTTTGTGCCGCATCAAAGGTTTCCTCGGGTGTGTGTGTTTCAAATTCTATACTCATTAAAACAGCCCCGTTATTTTCCCGTTTTCGTCCACATCAATATTTTCGGCAGCCGGCAGCTTCGGCAGCCCCGGCATAACCATAATATTGCCTGTTTCGCACACGATAAAGCCTGCTCCGTTGGATACTCTTACTTCCGAAACATTTATTTCAAAGTCGGACGGTCTGCCAAGGAGGGAAGCATTGTCTGAAAGCGAATATTGTGTTTTTGCAACGCAGACGGGTTTTTTATCAAGTCCGAGACGTTCAAGGTTTTCGATTTGCTTTTTAGCCTTTGCAGAGAATTTTACACCCTTACCGCCGTATATTTTTTTCGTTATTATGTCAAGCTTTTCGGGAATTGAAAGGTTTGCGTCATAAAGCGGTGCAAAGCTTGATTTTTCCTCTAGAGTAGCCTGCATTACCTCTTTTGCAAGAGCCTCCGCACCTTCTCCGCCTTTTGCAAAGCATTCCGAAAGTGCAAAACGCACCTTTTTTTCACTGCACATTTTTTCTATAAGTGCAAGCTCCGAGGGGGAATCCGTGTCAAATCTGTTGATTGCGACTATAACCGGGCAACCGTAAAGGCTCATGTTTTCTATATGCTTTTCAAGATTTACCATTCCGCGCTTCAATGCGTCGGTATTCTCGTTCTTAAGCTCTGACTTTGCCACGCCGCCGTTATATTTAAGTGCACGAACCGTTGCGACTATAACAACAGCATCGGGCTTTAGGTTTGCAAAACGGCATTTAATATCAAAGAATTTTTCTGCTCCGAGGTCTGCGCCAAAGCCTGCCTCGGTAATGCACCAATCACCTGTTTTCATCGCAAGACGAGTTGCACGTACGCTGTTACAGCCGTGTGCAATGTTTGCAAACGGACCACCGTGAATAAAGCATGGCGTATGCTCAAGCGTTTGAACAAGGTTCGGGTTTATTGCGTCTTTTAAAAGTGCCGCAAGTGCGCCCTCGGCATTTAAATCTCCCGCAAAAACAGGATTGCCGGCATAATTGTATCCGATAATGATTTTCTTGATTCTCTCTTTTAAATCCGAAATATCGGAGGCAAGGCACAAAATGGCCATCATTTCCGATGCAACCGTTATCATAAATCCGTCCTCACGCGGAACACCGTTTATTTTTCCGCCCAGACCCACAACGCATTTGCGAAGCGCTCTGTCATTTGTGTCGGTTACTCTTTTCCAAACGATGTTTGAAACATCTATACCGAGTTTATTGCCCTGATGAATGTGATTGTCTATCATTGCGGAAAGCAGATTGTTTGCGGCTGTGAGAGCGTGCATATCTCCTGTGAAATGAAGATTAATATCTTCCATCGGAACAACCTGGCTGTAACCGCCGCCTGCCGCACCGCCCTTAACGCCCATGACAGGACCGAGTGACGGCTCACGAAGTGCAAGCACGGCATTTTCACCGAGTCTTGAAAGAGCGTCGCCGAGACCTATGGTCGTTGTTGTTTTTCCCTCGCCTGCCGGTGTGGGATTTATTGCGGTAACAAGTACAAGCTTTCCGTCCTTTTTATTTTCAAGTCTTTTAAAAATGCTCGAATTTATTTTGGCTTTATATTTTCCGTAGCATTCGAGCTCATCGTCCATAACATCGATTTTTTCGGCAATTTTGCGAATATCGTGCATTTGGGCGTTTTGTGCGATTTGAATATCAGTAAGCATAATTATTATCCTCCGTTATCTTTGTCAAATAAACAAATAAGCTGTTACCGCTTTATTGGCAGTTACAGCTTGATTTGTATAAAACTTAATTATTTTTATCAGAGCTTCCGACATTGTTCATATCCGCTCTGTCCTGCCTGATTTTATTCAAAAGCAACTGGAGTCTGTCCTCAGCATTTGTGAGCAAATCATCAACATACTGATCGCAATCTGTTTTTATATCCATAGCCTGCTCGGATGCATTTCTTACAAGCTCATTAGCCTGCTCGTATGCGCAGCGTGTAATTTCATGCTCGTCAATAAGTGCCATTTGAGTTTCCTCGGCATTTTTTTGAATAGCCTCAGCACGTGTTTCTGCCTCGTGCAATATCCGCTGTCTTTCTTCTTTAACCCATTTTGCTTCCTTTAGCTCATCAGGGTACATAAGACGTATTTCCTGAATATAATCGAGTATTTCGTCTTTGTCAATCATAACCTTGCCGGTCAGAGGAACTGAAGATGCCTTTTCAATTGCTTCCTCCATCAAATCAATAATTTCCATAATATCCATATCCATGCCTAAAACAACTCCTATTCGATTTGTTTCGGAGAAAACCGCTCTCCGATTATTGCGGGTCGGGCCCTTATTTGAATTTTTCCTCTATCCTGCTTATAATTTCGGAAGGTACAAAGCCGGTTAAATCACCGTGATATTTTGAAACCTCCTTAACCATGCTTGAACTGATATAAGAAAACTTTGTATCAGTCATCATGAAAACGGTCTCGTATTGAGGATTCAGTGCCTTGTTTAAAAGAGCCATCTGAAACTCATATTCAAAATCGGCCACAGTCCGAAGACCTTTTACTATGACCTGTGCTTTCTTAGCCGATGCAAAATCCACAAGAAGCCCGGAAAATGTATCAACATCAACATTATCCATATGGTTTGTTACGCGTCTTATCATATCCGCACGTTCTTCTGCTGTGAACACGGGACTTTTTGAAGAATTGTCAAGTACGCCTATTACAAGCTTGTCGTACAGCTTTGATGCTCTTTGGATAATATCAAGGTGTCCGTTGGTTACCGGGTCAAAGCTACCGGGATAAACAGCTATGCGCATTTTTATCACGTCTCTTTCTGATGCATACCAAGTATTGTAATAATCGTTCTTCCGTATTTACGCTCTTTAAGCAGCGTATATCCGTTATGGGAGAGCTTGTCCTCTGTACTGTCACGCTCAATTACAATTATACCGCCGTCATTTAAAAGATTGCGTTTTTTTATAATTTCAAGGGCGGGGGGGACAAGTCCTTTGTTGTACGGAGGGTCCATGAAAACTATATCGAAATGCTTGTCCGTTTTTTCAAGATACGCATTTGCACTTTGCAAAACGAAGTCGGCGGAAAAATCACACATTTGATAATTCTTCTTTGCGACTGCAAGCGACTTTTCGTCACGGTCAACACAAACTGCGCTTTTTGCGCCTCGGCTGAGCGCTTCTATTCCCAATGCTCCGCTGCCGCCGAAAGCATCAAGTACATCACAGCCTGCAACCATGCCCTGTATCAGATTGAACATTGACTCTTTTACTCTGTCGGTGGTAGGACGAATATCCATACCCTCAATTTCACAAAGCTTACGTCCGCGCCTTGTACCCGATATTACTCTCACATCTTCCTCCACGGTTTCCATTATATTTTATAATAATTTTACCAAGCCGTCAACACTTGTTACTGTTTTTTTTTGAAATTTAAACATAGTTTAAAAGTTCCTGTAACAAAACAGACATTTCACGGTGAAAAAAACTAAAAATTCCTCAAAAACAACTTATTTTCGATAAATCGTTTAAATTTGAAAAATGAGTTTTCTCTTGACGGGTCAATCGGATTAACAAGCGCTGTTCTTATGCCGCAATTGTTGCCTGCCGCAATATCGGTTAAAAGCTGGTCACCGATTAAAAGGGAGTTTTCCTTTTTTTCACCCATTTCAAAAATTGTTTTCTCAAGCTTTTTTTTAAACGGCTTGCCGGCTCTGTAAACCGAATATAAGCCAAAGTTTTCGTTGAACGAGTCAACTCTTTTTTTCTTATTGTTTGATACAAGACACAGCTTAAGACCGAGGTTTTTCAGCTTGTTAATGCATAAAAGCGAATACTCGCTCGGCAACGGCTCATTATCCTCAACGAGCGTGTTGTCGATATCGAGCAAAACAAGATGTATTTTTTCCTTTTCAAAAAAGCTGTCATCAATATCCGTAATGCTTTTGAAAACATATGTAGGAGTAAATCTGTTCATCAAAGGTGCTCCTCAATTATTACAATCGTATTCTATTATCAAACTTTATTATATCATTTTTTTATGCTCATGTCAACCTATAACGTTCAAAATTCACAATAAATACACATTAAGCTTAAATTATAGCTGCTTTATATTATAATTTGACGTATAATTAGGTTTTTGAAGCTTGTTTTAGAATAAAAACAAGAAAAGCCGCAACGAACATTTATGCTCGTACATCGGCTTTTCTGTGTGAATTGAAATTTGTAGCTATATGATAAAGCTGTAAACCAAACAAAAATAATCCTTTTAATTGTTTGAAATAAACTAAATTATTTCGGACCGCTTTTGTTTGTCTAATACTATTATAAGACATATTACGACAAATTTCAACCTTTTTTATCAAATTTTGTCATATGTTTTTTGCGTATTTTTCGAAGTCTACATTTTGAAGCATTTTTTAATCGAATTTATACGGATTTATGCGTATTTTCAATAAAAAGTCTACAAAATGCAGAATTTTGATGTTTTTATAATTTTATATGAATTTTTGATTTTTTGTGTATAATGCACAAAAAAGTTGCTGTAAGTTCAATAGTAATACGTGTCGTCTTGTATTAAACGAGCTTTATTTTTTTCAAAAGTGAGCAAAGCTTATCCCCGGCGGGAAGCATTTTTATCTCATCGTCCGACATTATATGCATTTTAAATACCGTTACCATGTATACAATGGCGGCAACCGTAATTGCTAAAATAGCCGATACGGCATTTAATGCCCATCCTCCCGAAATGAGTTTGCCCAAAGCCGCATATGCACCCGTATATATTCCAAAAGCGACAATTGCCATTATCACGCCTGCGGCAAGTGGTTTGAGAACATATTTTTTCATGCTCATTTTAAGATTTATATTTTTTGAAAGCACCGTGAAGCAAACGGCAAACGATACTATTTGACAGGCAACCGAGCTGATTGCCGCACCGTAAATATTAATTGACGCTCTGCGGATAAGTAAAATGTTCAGAATTATTTTAACTATGCATCCGCAAAGCAGACCCGTTGCCGGTGTAAGCACTTTCCCGAGACCCTGCAAAGAGCCTGAAATAGTTTGATTAAGCGCCGTAAATATAAGCGCTATCGCACTGATTTGCAAAAGGTCATATCCCATTTTTGCGTTCGGGTAAATGATTTTGTAAATAGGCTGTGCTAGCGATATGTATCCAAATGCGCACGGCAGAATAAGAAGGATTGAAATGAGGAATGAATAATTTATTTTTCCTGCGGCTTCTTTTTTGTCACCGATTGCAAGCGCACCCGAGATTGACGGTACCAAAACGGTTGCAAATGCAATATTCAGCGCAAGCGGCATATTTATAAGCACATCGCTTTTACCGAGTATTCCGGCAAGTCTTATGGCTTCTTTGTTCAGCTGTTCGGCGGTGGGGAATATAATCTCTTTTCCGCCCATCTGCGCCGGGATTGCCGATGCGAACGCTATTTCGATTCCCCGTGTGATTGTAGCTGTGTCAATGATTCTGTTTACTGCGGTAATTATTGAGCCGAGCGATATAGGGATTGAAATCATTAGAATGCTTTTAATCATAATTCCGGTCGGTATTTTTTTGTAAAGCGACAAATCGGTTTTTCGCAAGCTTTCGTCAATTCCGCTTTTATTTTTTCTGTAAAAAAGAAGCAGATACAAAAAGCTTAAAACGGTTGCAAGCGATGTCGCAAAGTTTGCCCATGCTGCCATAATTTCTGGCTTTTGCCCAACAGCCATTATAACGAGAATAATGGTTAGGGAGCATTTGAAAACCTGCTCAAGCACCTGCGAGGAACTTGTGGCTTTCATGTTTTGAAGCCCGGTAAAATATCCCCTTATTACGCTCGATATGCAAACAAAAAATATTGACGGTGCAAGCGCGCGCATAGTGTATTCTACACCGTTTACTTTTACAACGCTGTGAGCTATGAAGTTTGCACCGAGATAAAGCGCCGCCGATGCGGCAAGTCCGACAACCGCAAAAAGCTTGAATGCAGTTTTAAAAACGTTGTGCGCACCTTTATAATCGCCGAGCACGGCACGCTCCGATACCATTTTTGCAATAGCGTTCGGGACTCCGACCGAAGACACCGCAAGCAATAGCGTATAAACCTGAAAGCCTGCTGTGTAAAATCCGTTACCCTCGTCGCCGAAACCGCTTATGTTTGTAATAACCATTCGGTATACCATGCCGAATATTTTAACAAGCAGCTGAGCAATTAAAATCATACTCACATTCTTCATGAACGACTGTTTTTCTTTATTACCCATAAATAATCTCCAATCCGAAAAATTGCAGGCATTAAACAGAAACGAGCCGGATTATTTCTCCGCCCCGTTTCCTTTGTCTGCAAGCTGAAAATTACAGCTTAATTATTTAATTTGATCGTTAGGTATAATCTGACCGTCAACCTTAATGTTGATATCCTTATAAAGCGGCATACCTGTACCGGCAGGAATAAGCTTACCGATAATAACATTTTCCTTAAGACCGACAAGCGGATCGACCTTACCTTTGATTGCAGCGTCTGTGAGAACCTTGGTTGTTTCCTGGAATGACGCTGCCGACAGGAACGAATCTGTTGCAAGTGAAGCCTTTGTGATACCCAAAAGCACGGGAGAATATGTTGCAAACTCACCCTTAAAGCCGTCGGGGATTTCCATATAGCTGTCGCTGTTGATGATTTCGCCTGTTTCTTCGTCAATTTCGGGAGCGGGAGTTTCGCTGCCGTGTTCGCTGATGTAAGCCATTTGCTTTTCAACAAGTCTGTTAGCTTCTTCAAGTTCGAATATATCAACGAGTGAGCCGATAAGAAGATTTGTATCTCCGGCTTCCTCTACTCTTACCTTTCTGAGCATTTGTCTTGTTATAACCTCAACGTGCTTGTCGTTGATATCAACACCCTGCATACGGTATGTTCTCTGTACTTCACGGGTGATGTAACGCTCAACCTCGTGAGGACCGAGTATACGAAGAATATCGTTCGGGTTTATAGAACCTGCCGTGAGGCTTGCACCCTTTTCAATTATCTCGTTATCCTTAACAACAATACTTGATGAATAGGGAATAAGATAAGTTCTTGCTTCTCCGCTTTTTGCATCTGTTACCGTAATTTCACGTTTTCTCTTTGTTTCAGAAACAGAAACAGTACCGCCGATTTCAGATATGATAGCAACACCCTTAGGACGTCTTGCCTCAAACAATTCCTCGACACGCGGAAGACCCTGCGTAATATCACTGCCCGATGCAACACCGCCGGCGTGGAAGTTACGCATTGTAAGCTGTGTACCCGGCTCACCGATTGACTGAGCGGCAATAATACCGACAGCCTCACCGACATTAACAAGCTCGCCTGTTGCAAGGTTGTTGCCGTAGCACTTTGCGCAAACACCGTTTTTACATTCACACGTAAGAACGCTGCGCATATCAATTTTTGTAATTCCGGCTGCAACGATTTTGTTTGCGTCATCTTCCGAAATGATTGTGTCGGCAGGAACGATAACGTCACCCGTTTCGGGATTTACGACATCAAATTTAGCCGTTCTGCCTATAATTCTGTCTTTAAGCGGCTCGATTACCTCGTTGCCGTCCATAATAGCCGTAACCGTTTCGTATCTGTCAGTTCCGCAATCGTCCTCACGAACAATAACATCCTGAGATACGTCAACAAGACGTCTTGTAAGATAACCCGAGTCGGCTGTTCTGAGCGCTGTATCGGTAAGACCTTTACGAGCACCGTGAGATGAAATAAAGTACTCAAGTACGTTAAGACCCTCTCGGAAGTTAGCACGTATAGGAATTTCAACGGTACGTCCCTGTGTATCAGCCATAAGTCCGCGCATTGCGGCAAGCTGTCTTATCTGGTTAACGCTACCACGGGCTCCCGAATCAGCCATCATGAATATCGGATTGAATTTGCCGAGGTTATCCATCATCGCCTCTGTAACCTTTGCCGAAGCATCGGCCCAAATCTTGATAACCGCATTATAACGTTCATCGTTTGTGAGGAAACCTCTTCTGTACTGCTTAAGAACCTTTTCGACATCGATGTCTGCCTGGCGAAGAATTGATTTTTTCTCCTCCGGCACTTCAATATCCGAAACGGCAACGGTAAGAGCACTTCTTGTTGAGTACTGATAACCTGTAGATTTGATTTTATCGAGAACCTCTGCGGTTTTTGTAAGTCCGCATACACGTATACATTTGTTAATAATCTGTCCGAGCTGCTTTTTCTTAACTATAAATGCAATTTCATAGTCAAGGAAGGTGTCGGGGTTTGTTCTGTCAACAAAGCCGATATTTTGAGGAATATTTGCGTTGAATATAACTCTGCCGACCGTTGTTTCGATAAGCTTTGTATATTTTCTGCCGTCAAGAACGCCTGTTTTTCTGATTTTTACCGGTGCATGAAGCTGGACAACATCGTTTCTGTATGCCATCATTGCCTCATCATCGCTGTAAAATACCATTCCGGCGCCTTTTTCGTCCTCTTTTACGATTGTAAGGTAGTAGCTTCCCAAAATCATATCCTGTGTCGGAACGGTAACCGGGTTACCATCCTGAGGCTTCAAAAGGTTGTTCGCCGAAAGCATCAAGAATCTTGCTTCCGACTGAGCCTCCGGTGACAAAGGTACATGGACAGCCATCTGGTCACCGTCAAAGTCGGCGTTGTAGGCTGTACATACGAGCGGATGAAGCTTAAGGGCGCGTCCTTCAACGAGAACAGGCTCAAATGCCTGAATACCGAGTCTGTGAAGCGTCGGGGCACGGTTTAAGAGAACGGGGTGTTCCTTAATAACGTCCTCGAGTACATCCCAAACCTCAGCGCTGCCGCGTTCTACCATACGTTTTGAACTCTTTATGTTAAACGCAAGCTTTCTTGCAACGAGCTCCTTCATAACAAACGGCTTGAAAAGCTCAATTGCCATTTCCTTCGGAAGACCGCATTGGTATATCTTAAGCTCCGGACCTACAACGATAACCGAACGGCCCGAATAGTCAACACGCTTACCGAGAAGGTTTTGACGGAAACGTCCCTGCTTACCTTTGAGAAGGTCGGAGAGTGATTTGAGCGGACGGTTACCCGGACCGGTTATTACTCTGCCTCGTCTTCCGTTGTTGATAAGCGCATCCACAGCCTCCTGGAGCATACGCTTTTCGTTTCTTATGATAATGCTCGGTGCGCCAAGCTCCAAAAGTCTGTTAAGTCTGTTATTTCTGTTTATTACACGTCTGTAAAGATCGTTTAAGTCACTTGTTGCAAAACGTCCGCCGTCGAGCTGTACCATAGGACGAAGCTCGGGGGGAATAACGGGAATAACCGTTAATATCATCCACTCGGGACGGTTTCCGGAAATTCTGAATGACTCCACAACCTCAAGTCTTTTTATAACCTTTGCTTTTTTCTGACCGGGTGCAAGCTCGTCAAGTTCTTCTTTAAGCTCTGCCGCAAGTGCTTCAAGATCTATTTTCTTAAGAAGCTCAAGCACTGCCTCGGCACCCATGCCTGCCTTAAAAGCGTCGCCGTATTTTTCACGTGCTGCCGTGTATTCACTCTCCGACAACACCTGATTTTCATTAAGGTCGCTTTCACCTTTGTCCGTTACTATATATGCGGCGAAATAAAGCACCTTTTCAAGCTGACGCGGCGATAGGTCAAGAATAAGACCCATTGCCGACGGCACGCCCTTGAAATACCAAATGTGAGATACAGGTGTTGCAAGCTCAATGTGTCCCATACGTTCACGTCTTACTTTTGCCTTTGTAACCTCAACTCCGCAGCGGTCGCACACTACGCCTTTATATCTGATTTTTTTGTATTTTCCGCAATGACATTCCCAATCCTTTGTCGGCCCGAAAATTTTCTCACAAAACAGACCGTCGCGTTCCGGCTTAAGTGTTCTGTAATTAATGGTTTCCGGCTTTTTTACCTCGCCGTATGACCATTCACGAATTTTTTCCGGAGAGGCAAGACCGATTTTTATTGCTTCAAAGCTGTTAAATTCTAACATTTATTAACCTCCGTTTGAATTTGTATTTATCCCGCAATTATATCTTTAATCAATCATCGAATGAGTCGTCATCATCATCGTCACTGTCGGGGTATTCGTTTCCGAGTTCTTTGTAATACGAATCAAAGTCGTCCATTGAATCTTCGTCCTCTGTTTCGTCGTCGTCAAGCTCGTCGAGCTCACTGTACTCGTCATAATCGGCAATCATTCCTGCATTTGCCGCATTTTCCTCCGTCAGCTGATTGTTAACTCCGTCAGCATCTTCCATAACGTCCGAATATTTGTCTTTGCGGTAATCATCATCGTCATCGTTGATTTCATCAATGTTAATCTCGTTGCCGTCTTTGTTGAGAATACGTATATCAAGTGCAAGCGACTGAAGCTCTTTAACAAGTACCTTGAACGATTCGGGTATACCGGATTTCGGAATATTTTCACCCTTGACAATTGCCTCGTACGTTTTAACACGGCCGACAATATCGTCGGATTTAACCGTAAGAATTTCCTGAAGCGTATATGCTGCACCGTATGCCTCGAGCGCCCAAACTTCCATCTCACCAAAACGCTGTCCGCCGAATTGCGCTTTACCGCCGAGCGGCTGCTGCGTAACGAGTGAGTACGGACCTGTTGAACGAGCGTGGATTTTATCGTCAACCAAGTGGTCAAGCTTGAGGTAGTGCATTACACCGACTGTAACCGCATTGTCAAATTTGTCGCCCGTTCTGCCGTCGTATACGACAGACTTAAAGTCTTTTCTGAGTCCTGCAATCATGAATGCATCGAGAATGTCATCATCCTGCGCACCGTCGAATACAGGTGTGGCAAGCTTTAAGAAGCCGCCGGGGAGTACCTTTTTCCTTGCGTCAATAACAGTATCCTTAAATTCTATCGAATAATCGATTATTTCTTCTATTGCCTTTGTAACCTCTTTAGAAAATTCCGGCACAGTCAAGACAGCTGCCATCATACTTTCTTTTGAGATAACGCTTCTGTCCATGTTGACAAGAGCATTGCTTACGGCACTTAAGTATTCGTCGCTTGCGCCGAGTTCGTCACGTGAGTGAAGTGCTTCAACACGGTTTGCGGCAACTCTCGGAGTGTTCTTTTCTATTTCCTCCGGCTCCATAAAGCTGAGCGTTCTGTATGCGTAGCCGAGATGCATCTCAAGCACCTGGCCGATATTCATACGTGAAGGCACGCCGAGGGGGTTGAGCACGATTTGAAGGGGAGTACCGTCCTCTAAGAAAGGCATATCCTCTCTCGGAAGAACTCTTGAAACGACACCCTTGTTACCGTGACGTCCTGCCATTTTATCGCCGACGGAGATTTTTCTCTTTTGTGCGATATAGCATCTTACAACCTTGTTTACACCCGGGCTGAGCTCATCACCGTTTTCTCTTGTAAATATTTTAACATCAACAATTATACCGTTTTCACCATGCGGTACACGAAGTGAAGTATCTCTTACTTCTCTTGCTTTTTCGCCGAATATTGCACGAAGAAGTCTTTCCTCGGCGGTAAGCTCCGTTTCACCCTTAGGTGTTACCTTGCCGACAAGAATATCGCCTGCATGAACTTCAGCGCCTATTCTGATTATACCGTCCTCGTTAAGATCTCTGAGTGCGTCCTCGGAAACGTTCGGAATATCGCGAGTGATTTCCTCAGGTCCGAGTTTTGTATCTCTTGATTCGCATTCGTACTCTTCAATGTGAACGGATGTGAATACATCGTATTTAACAAGCTCTTCACTTATTAATACGGCGTCCTCGTAGTTGTAGCCTTCCCATGTCATAAATCCTATGAGGATATTCTTACCGAGTGCAAGCTCTCCCTTTGACATGGCGGGACCGTCTGCTATAATTTGCGACTTCTCTACTTTCTCGCCGACTTTAACGATAGGTCTGTGATTTATACATGTGCTCTGGTTTGAGCGAACAAACTTTGTAAGCTTGTGAGTATGTTTTGTTCCGCTTTCTCCGCAGATGACAATTTTCTCTGCGTCAACCTTTTCAACAACGCCGCTTTCACGGGCAAGTATTGCCGAGCCGGAATCCTGCGCAACCTTATGTTCGATTCCCGTACCTACAATCGGTGAATCCGTTGTAAGGAGCGGAACCGCCTGACACTGCATGTTAGAACCCATGAGCGCACGGTTAGCGTCATCGTTTTCAAGGAACGGGATACAAGCCGTTACAACCGAAACGAGCTGACGCGGAGATACGTCCATGTAGTCGATCTTAGATGCCGGAACTTCAACTATTTCATCACGGAAACGTGCCGAAACACGTGCGTCTATAAATCTGTTGTTTTCATCAAGAGGCTCGTTTGCCTGTGCGATTATAAATTCGTCTTCTATATCAGCCGTCATGTAAATGATTTCGTTTGTGACGCAGCCTGTTTCTTTGTCAACCTTTCTGTAAGGCGCCTCAACAAATCCGTATTGGTTTACCCTTGAGAAAGTGGCAAGAGATGTGATAAGACCGATGTTAGGACCTTCCGGAGTTTCTATCGGACACATTCTGCCGTAGTGTGAATAGTGAACGTCACGCACTTCAAAGCCTGCACGTTCTCTTGAAAGACCGCCGGGACCGAGTGCTGAAATTCTTCTCTTATGACGAAGCTCCGCAAGCGGGTTCGGCTGGTCCATGAACTGTGAAAGCTGTGAAGAACCGAAGAATTCGTTTATAGCAGCGATTATTGGGCGTATATTAATAAGAAGCTGCGGAGTAATAATGTCCAAATCCTGCGTTGACATTCTTTCACGAACAACTCTTTCCATTCTTGAAAGACCGATTCTGAATTGGTTTTGCAAAAGCTCGCCGACGCTTCTTAAACGTCTGTTTCCGAGATGGTCAATATCGTCAACCGTACCAACACCGTTTGAAAGGTTGAATACATAGTTTACGGATGCGAATATATCATCTCTTACAACGTGTTTCGGGAAAAGCTTAGCCATGTTAAGTGCGATAAGTCTTACCGTTTCCTCTGCCTCGTTTGAAGCGTCGCCGTTTGCAACGTTTTCACGTGCTTCGTTCAGTACCGCCTCAAGAGCTTTCCTTGAAACCTTGAATGCGTACAAATCCTTTTTACTGTGACAGTTATCAACGTCAAAAGCGCTGTCATGTTCGGCAAGCTCGGGGTCGATGAGGTTTATAACGTCCTCACTTACATATTCGGTAAGGTAAACCATATCGTTTGAGAAAACCTTGACTTCTTTTTCTTCAACCGAAAGATATACAACGTTTACACCTGCTCTGTCGATTGCGGCTGCCATATCCTTTGAAAGCACGTCACCTGCCGAGGCGATAACCTCTCCCGTTCTCGGATCGACAACATCTCGTGCAAGCTGCTTTCCTCTTATTCTGCCATACATTTCGAGCTTTAAATTATATTTGTATCTTCCGACTTTTGCAAGATCGTATCTTCTTGCGTCGAAAAGCATATTAAATATAAGCGATTCCGCATTTTCTACGTTAAGCGGCTCACCCGGACGGAGTCTTTTGTAAATCTCAAGCAAAGCTTCGTCACGATTATCAATCTTGTCCTTTTCGAATGTAGCAGTAAGCTTCGGATCTTCGCCGAACATTTCTATTATAGATGTGTCACGTTCGAGCGCATGAGGATTTTCATCGGTACCGAGGGCTCTTAAAAGAACCGTTACGGGCACCTTTCTCGTACGGTCGATACGAACGCTGAATACGTCGTTTGAATCTGTTTCGTATTCGAGCCATGCACCTCTGTACGGAATAACGGTTGACTGATAAAGCGGTTTACCCGACTTATCCCTGTCAAACGCATAGTATACACCCGGTGAACGAACAAGCTGACTTACTATAACACGCTCTGCACCGTTTATAATGAACGTACCCTGTTCGGTCATAAGCGGAAAATCACCCATAAAGATTTCCTGCTCCTTAACCTCTCCCGTTTCATTATTAATAAGCCTTACAGTTACCTTGAGCGGTGCCGCATATTTTGCGTCACGTTCCTTACACTCGTCAACCGAATATTTCGGGTTGTAATCGAGAGTGTATGTGTCAAATTCGAGCGAAAGATTTCCCGAATGGTCTGTTATCGGAGAGATATCCTCAAATACTTCCTTAAGACCCTCCTCAAGAAACCATTTGTATGAATCCTTCTGCACCTCAACAAGATTAGGCATTGGCAATGCCTCTTTAATTTTTGAATAACTCAGACGGGTATTTTTCCCTGCCGTTACCTGATGCACCATTAATTTATCACCTCAAAAAAATTTTAGTCATGCTGCCGCAGAGTCATCTCTTACCGACAGCTGCCGCATCAAACGCAAAAAAATGCTGTATACCGCGGCCTAAAGCCGATTTACCTCCGATAATACGACAAGCCTATCAGCTTTTAGCCGATAAAACAGGCATTTTATCCTATTATACATTTTATATTCTACAACAAAACTTTTAAAAAGTCAATACCGTTTTTAACCTAATATTTAAATTGTGCTTGACACTTTTTTGTGCAGAATGACTTCTTGCTTCTTTTTTTACTAAGAAAAAAAGTAAATTTAATAAAAAAACTGTTGACAAATAAAGAATTATGTGGTATTATATAAATGAAAGGTTTGTTATCCTATAAAATTACATTACGAGTTCAAATAAAAAAATCTTTCAACACGTTCGGTTTAGCCGTTCTGCACTTGTTGTGCGCTAAAGTTTACCGTGAGGTAAGCTTTTTTTGTGCCTTTTTACGGCTCTTTGTCGAGTCTTTTATGGAATATTTTGAATTATTGGCTCTTTGTCAATTGTTGGGGTTTCGATTCTCCCATATGCTGAAATTGAGCAATATTATTTTATGAATAATTGTTATCGAGCTGATATTGCTCGTTTATTTTGTAAATTTTTTTAGACCCCAACATTTATTATAGAGTCCATTTATTATAGAACCTATTTTGACAAAATAAAAAAACAAAAATAAAATAATTTAATAAAAAATGCCGATGATATAAAATCAGTCGGCATTTTTTGTTGACATAAATAAAATTTGGTGCTATAATCAATGCAAAGGTGATATATATGAATATTAAAGATAAAAGAATAGACGGCGGAAATGCATTTGACTGGGGACGCACATCAAAGGAATATTCAAAATTCCGCGATATATACCCTGAAGAATTTTACGAGCGCATAGCCGAGCGCAACTTGTGCGTTAAAGGTCAGAGTGTGCTCGATATTGGAACGGGAACAGGTGTTATTCCGCGAAATATGTATAAATTCGGAGCAGCCTGGAGTGCGGCGGATATATCTGAAAATCAGATAAAGGAAGCAAAAAAGCTTTCTGTCGGCATGAATATAAATTATTTTACCGCGTCTGACGAGGAACTTAGCTTTCAGGATAATTCGTTTGATGTTATAACAGCGTGTCAGTGCTTTTGGTATTTACATCATGAGGCTTTGGCAAAAAAGCTTTTTAAAATGCTAAAACCCGGCGGAAGCTTTTTGGTTATGTGTATGGAATGGCTGCCGTTTGAAAGTGAAATTGCAAATGAGAGCGAAAAGCTTGTTTTAAAATACAGTCCGTCATGGAGCGGCGCAGGTGAAACAATGCATAAGATTGATATTCCGAAATGCTATGAGGAATATTTTGACCTTGTAGATCATGACGAATATAAACTGAACGTCCACTTTACTCGCAGTGGCTGGAACGGAAGAATGAAAGCCTGCCGCGGCATAGGTGCGTCACTGCCGCCTGAAAAAATAAAGGAGTGGGAGAGAGAGCATACAGATATGCTTTCTCACATTGCGCCCGAGGAATTTGATATTTTGCATTATGCGGCAATTGCTCAATTAAGGAAAAAGGATATGGTAAAATGAATTCAAAGCTAAAGGGAATTTTTTATGTTATAATGGCTGCGTTCGGGTTTTCGATGATGAGCGTGTTTGTGCATCTGTCGGGCGATTTGCCCTTTTTTCAAAAAGCGTTTTTCAGAAATGCGGCGGCGCTTATAGCCGTTACGGGATTGATGCTTAAAAATCACGTGGGGTTTATTCCAAAAAAGGACTGTCTGCCGCAGCTGTTTTGCCGCGCCTTGTTCGGAACAATCGGTCTTGTGTGTAATTTTTATGCGATAGACCGCCTTGTGCTTGCCGACGCTAATATGCTCAATAAGCTTTCTCCGTTTTTTGCAATTATATTTTCCGTATTTTTGCTTAAGGAAAAGCCGACAGCGGTGCAAATTCTCGGCGTGCTGACGGCGTTTGTCGGAAGTATGTGCATAATAAAGCCGTCGGGCGGCGGATATGCGTCATTTCCGGCGCTTATAGGTGCGCTCGGAGGGCTCGGCGCCGGAGCCGCATATACCTTTGTGCGCATGCTCGGTAAAAAGGGCGAAAACGGATATGTTATAATATTTTTCTTCTCGGCATTTTCCTGCCTTGCGAGTCTGCCGTTTATGATTTTTAATCCGGCGGCAATGAGTCTTAAAAGTCTTGTCTGTTTGATACTTGCCGGAATAAGCGCCTGCGTGGGTCAGTTTGGAATAACACACGCATATATGCTGGCTCCCGCAAAGGAAATTTCGGTATATGACTATACGCAGGTTATTTTTGCAGCCGTATTCGGATTTTTGATTTTTAATCAGGTTCCGGATTTTTTGAGCGTTGTCGGCTATTTCCTGATATGCGGTGCCGGTATAGCAATGTTTTTCTATAATAAAAACCGTGCATGATACGGATATCAGCCGCCATTTTAAAAAAGCGTTTCCGAAAGAAAAACAGGTTTTTAATATATCAAAATCAAATGCCTTTAATAGCCTCAGCTGCCGGAGTGTTCGTCATCAAACCATACCTCATCACGAACATCTGCCGCAGTGCAGGTCATATTAACATCGGTATATATAAAATTCTCTGCGTTTCGCACAAAAAGTCCCCACGCCGGGAGCACTCCGAAGTTATGAAATTCGGGATAGCGCTTCTCCATTTCGGGAATTTCGTGGTATGTATATTCATTGACGCCGCCAGCCATTTCAAGCGTAATATTTCTCACAGTCAGATTTTTCACCTTATTATCCTTTGTGCCCGAAATGCATATGCATGATTTTGCATTGCCCCAAGCCTCACTCTTATAGGTTGTGCCTATGGCATTTATACATTTACCCGATATATTTTCGATTAAAATATCGGAAATAGCTCCGGCAGTGCAGCGACTGTTTCCGGGCTGATACTCGCGCAGTCTGTCGCCGCCTGCAATAAATATCGGACCGGTGGCGTTATTAAGCTGTATATTGCTGATTGTGAGATTTTTCAGATTTCCTCCGTCAACGGGACAAAGCTTTATTGCGCAGCCGTTACAGTCATAAATATATGAATTTGTAAAGGTGATGTTTTCAAAATCGCCGACCGACTCCGTACCTACCTTGAAGCCTGCCCAGTTTGTTGTTATAACGCAGCCTGTGACAGCTACATTGCTGCACGGCTTGTCAAAGGTGGATTTTAAGCAGATTGCGTCATCTCCCGTGTCTATAAAGCAACCTTCTATGCGGCAGCTTATGCATGAGTCAATGTCTATGCCGTCGTTATTTCCGTTGACGCGGCTGTTTATAAACAAATTTTTAATGTCAATATTTTCGCAGTTTTGCAAATGCAGTGTCCATGCGGCAGATTTTTTCAGCTGTATTCCGGAGAAACTGAGATTTTTAGAGTTCATTATACGCACAAGAAACGGACGTTCAAGATGATGTGGATGAGCCTCTGAAAACAGCTCGCCTCTGCCGTCTATAGCTCCCTCGCCGCGAATTGTGAGATTTTCTATACCGTCGGCATATATAAGGCTTCTTCCGCGCTTGTTGTCAACCGCATCGGTAAAAAGGTTTACCTTATCGGAATAGTCCTCAAAACGCTCGCTTCCGAGTATATATGCTCCCCTTTCAAGCGTTATTGTAAGACCGCTTCTCATAAAAAGCGTTCCGCATACGTATATTCCGGCAGATATAATAAGCTCGGCACCGCTTGCTGCGGCTTTATCTATTGCGCTTTGAAGCTCCTGTGTTGTATTGTCTGTTTTGGGTTTAAATATTATTTTATTCATCATTTTTCTCCTTGATCTGTGTATAGGGAAGCGTTATTGTAAAGGTGCTTCCTACCCCTTCCTCGCTTGTGACATTAACTCCGTAATCCTTGCCGAGCAGTAGCTTCACACGCCTGTTTACATTGTTTATGCCGATGTGCTTTGAGTGTATATATACCTCTGACGAAAGAATTGATTTAACGAAGGCAAGCGTTTTTTTATCCATGCCGGCGCCGTTATCGGCAACGGTTAGTATAAGGCAGTCGTTTTTACGCTCGGCGCTTATTCGGATAATTCCGGCACGCTTTGTATGGCGTATGCCATGCTGAAAGGCGTTTTCTATAAGCGGCTGAAGCATAAGCTTTACTACCATGCAGTCGTCATATTCCGGTGGAATATCTATTAAAAATTCGCATTTGCCGGGATAGCGGAGCTTCATTATCTCAATATACAGGCATATATGCTCCTTTTCCGTTTTTAGCGGCACAAGCTTCTTTTCCGAATCAAGACCTATTCTGAGCATTTTAGACAGACTGACCGTTATGGTTGATATGTCATTTTGCTTTTTGAACTGCTTGTATGCCATAAAGTTTATTGTTTCAAGCGTGTTATAAAGAAAATGCGGATTAATTTGCGCCTGCAGTGCAACGGTGTATGCGTTGTTTAGAAGCGCAATTCTTTGTTCAAGCTCAATTTCCGCAAGGCGTTTATCCTGTATGGTTGAGTTTATGTTTTCAACTATAAGCGAAATTTCGTTATCTATATTAAGCTTTTTGTCGCTGTCGAAGCTTTCGCTTACAGAGTCAATAATATTCTGTATCGGCTTAAAGGTACGTATTGCAAGAAACAGCGCGGCAACGAGAGCTATAAGCAGAGTAAGAAGAAGCATCAGAATTATTATGAAAACGTTTTGCGGCGTAATAAGGCTTTGATTGTGCTTTGCTATTAAAACATATTGGAGCTTTGTTTTTTCGGACGTATTGTCATAGGTGAAATAGCCCTTGTCTATAGAGTTTTCGATTTTGTCATAGACATATGCGTTTTGATTGTATTTGTTAAACAGGTTTTCCATCTCTGTTGAAAGGAGCGCTTTTTTATATCCGCTCAGAACGTATAAATCAAAATTATCGTTTTCGGACGGCAGTATTGTGTTCATAATCAGCGCCGTATTCATGTTGACAACAACAGCGCCTATTTTTTCGCCCGACCTGCTGCGAATTGCAAGAATAAATGATATGTAGTAATTGTCCGTATCCTCTATTATTCTCGGAACGATTGATATTGTGTCCGCCGACAAATATGCGTATTCCGACAGCCATGACCTGTCGTGAAAGCTGTCAAGCACATCGTTTGTTGTGCCGGAGAGAACATAGCTGTTGACGTTGGAGTAAATATAAACGCTGTCCACATATGTAAATGCCGAGCCCGACGCGCCGATTATTCGGTTATAGTCCGCTATTTTGTAAAGTGACGGTGAATACGGCTCTGCGGCAAAATTTATTACCGCCTCATTTCCGGCAAGCGAATATGTGAAAAGGCGTGTTTGGTCATATATTTCGTCAAAGGTTGTTTCTACGGTGTTAAATCTGCTGCGGTACATATTGTTGAGCTTTTCCGTTGCGGCTCTTGAATAGCTGCGGTACAGATTTATAAACAGAACCGTCATAGGCAGAATAAGGATAATAAGAATGATAAGAAAATTTTTGAATATGACGCTCTGCGTTTTATAGTTTGTCAGATACTTAAATACATTGCTGTCCTTCATTGTTATATCCTTTCTGTAGTTTTTCAGTCGCTTTTTGAAGCGTATTCGCGCGGTGACAGACCCGTAACCTGTCTGAACTGATGTGTAAAATATTTTGGATTGCGGTAGCCGCACATTTCGCTTATTTCGTAAATTTTATATTTGTGCTGACCGATAAGCTCACATGCCTTGCTTATGCGTATATTTATCAGATAATCTCTGAAATTTTCGCCTGTGTACTGCTTGAAAAGCCTTGAAAGATATGACGCGTTGAGGAAAACATAGTTTGCCGCATCAAAAAGCGAAATGTTATCCATGTAATGATTGTTTATATAGTCCTTTACCTTTTCAATCATGTTGTCGGATAATGCGTCGTTGCTGCTTTTGCCTGTTACAGTTTTTAACAGAAGCTCCTTTACGAGTGTGATTATCCTGTCGCGTGCCGGCTCGGTGTTTATCGCTTCCGTAAGCTCGTTAATTTCGTCGGGCTTTATCGGAAATCCCGCGTTTTGAAGCTTTTCTGTCAGAATACCCAGGATACGCATTATGTATTCCCGAAAGCTGTCAATATCAAGATGAGCTATTGCTTTGTATATAAGCTCAAATATTGAGTCTGTCTTTTCACGGTTCCCGAGAACGAGAGCAAAAAGCAGGTTTTTATACAATTCCAGAAGTATTATGTTATTGTGAGAGGTCTGCAGGGGATTTGTATTGTTTGCTGAGGAATCTATTGCGCTGGAGAGAAGTCCGCAGAGATTTTCAAGGCTCTTAAAGGGCTTTTCCGTCTGACAGGATGTTGACACGCCTGTCAAAAGCGAGGTGTTTTCGCACGCTTTGTTCATCACGTCCGCAATTGCGGAAAATTCGGAAAACTCCGACAGGCTGTATACCCCCAGATACATTGCTTCGCTGTCGTTTATAAAGATATTGTACATTTCAATCGGCTTAATTCCGTCCTGAAACAGCTCGGATATGGCGGTTAATATGAGCTCCTTGCCGTAATCCCATTTTTCCTCAATATATTTGTCGAAATCGTTTACCTTTATCCAAAAAGGAAATATTGCCTGATTTTTAAGGTCTATTCCAAGCTCTTCGGCATATATGTTAAGCTTGTCGTTGTAGGTTTTGCTTCCGGTCAGAAGATCCGTGAAAAACTGCTGCCTCAAGGCATGAATATCTTCAGCCGGCTTTGCGCGCAAGTCAAGCTCTTCTTTAATTTCCTTTATTGTCTGAAACATATCGTCAAAATCAGTCGGTTTTGTCAGATAATATTTGACATTGTATTTCATAGCGGTTCTTGCGTATTCAAAATTTCTGTGACCGCTTACAAGGCATACCGTTGTATCGAGTCCGTGCTCGTAAACGTATTTGGCTATGTCAAGACCCGTTGTGTCAATCATAATAATATCAGTCAGGATAAGGTCAACGTGATTTTCCTCAATGAAATCAATCACCTGATTTCCGTTTTCGCAGGTGCATATCACCTGAAAGCCAAGCTCGTTCCAAGGTACGAATTCTTCAAAGCCTTGCCTTATCAAATCCTCATCATCCGCTATAAGTACGCTGTACATTAAATCAACCTCTTTAATAATTATTTTTTATATAGTTCCAGCACGGCTGCAATATTTGAGCCGCTGTTACTTTTTAAATCAAGTTCGTAGTTTTTCATGCCGTATTCTTCGATGTATGAGTTTAATATATGGTTTCTGTCCGATGACGCGGGCGGTATATACATATCGGGTGTATTTTTCCCGCTGTGTATTTGGGGAAGATACACGTTTGACATAGGAACGGTCGTAAGCGCACCGTCGGCTGCCGGAAGTATTCCCTCATAGCAAAGGTGTCTGCTGTCTGTTCTGACCGCGCAGTCGTTCTCTTTGATATAGTCCTGCCCCTCTTTTCCGAATGACGCAAGGTCATACAGCCTGTGATCCTTATAAAACAGCTCCATAACCTGTGTCGTTTCTTTAAAATGACTGCTTGCCGCCGGGATAATTACGGCGGAATAGGTAAATTGCTTTTGCCTGTGATATTTATTGTCGACGGCTATATATACATAGTCGCCGGAGCCGGTATCGTTTACAAGATAGCATTTACCGTCCTTTATATATCCCCATGCTCCGTCAAGAACATAGCTGTATCTTGAATTTTGCGGCTGCTTATAGGTGATTGCAATATCCTCGCGGATATATGATTTGTCGTACCATTGTCTGTAGGTATTATACGCTGCGGCTGTGGACGGCGTACTCAGCATATCCGTCGGTGTGCGGCTCGGATCGTCTATTTTGTAGCCTATAAGATCGTCTGTCGATACATAGGTTTCGTATCCGATAAGCGAAAAAAGCTTTGATATCGCCGTAAAATTTACTCCGCTGCCGATAAGATTTTTCTCCTTCAGCCTGTCGAGGTATTCGGTAAGAATTGAAAACAGCTCATCGTCAGCTGTGTCGATTTTTTCAAGCTTTTCCTTCAGTCTGTTTAAATCCATACAGCTTGTAAGCTCTTTGGGTATTTTGATAAAAGGAATAAGTCCGTCATTATGCAAAAGCGTCGGAAAGAAAAATTCCTTATCGTAAATGGAATACATTTCATACGGATCTTGTGCCATTCTTTGAAGTATTGTCGGTGCGTATGCCTTTATGGGCGCGTCGAGCGCCTTGTATATGTTTTTTCGCGCATATTCGGCAAACTGAAAAATATCGTCATTTACCCATACTGCATCAGCCTGATCGCCAGATGCGATATATATCGACATTTTTGTGCTGTATTCATATATATTTATATATTTGATTTCGAGATTTATATTGGGATATGTTTCATGAATTATAGCGTTTATATCCTCTGATACGCTGCTCGGTGTGTTTCCTGCATTGTTTGACGGCAGGTACCATATAAGCTCGGTAGGCGTCAGCGGCGTCTGCTCTTGCTCGTTTACTCCGCATGAAGCGGCTGTCAAAACGGATACCGCTGCTGCGGCAGCAGCTATTGCTTTTAATAAATGCATATAAAGCTCCTCTCTTATGCCCTTATGACTCGGAGGGTCTGCATGGGTATGCAAACATTATTCTATTATATATTCTAACACAAAATAATTATATAATCAAGTCTAAAAAGGTCAAATATTTTTACTTATTGAAATTACTTCGGTAAAAATTTTGGGATTTACTTTGTGCCTTAAAGATGATAAAATATTATTGAGCAAAAATATGCGTGAGAATTTAATGCGCATGGCGTCGGAATTTGAATATAAATTGTAACGGAGAGGTCTTATAATGCTAAAGGATATTATAATTAAAACAGCGGACAGAATGACGAGCATTTCCAATGACGGTATGGACGAGGAATGCCCTATCGGCATAATTGATATAAATAACTGGGAATGGCCGCAGGGCGTTGGAATGTACGGGCTTTATATGATGTATAAGGAGCTTGGCGAGAAAAGGTATCTTGATTATCTTATTGGCTGGTATGACGGAAATATTAAAAAAGGCTTGCCGGATAGAAACGTAAATACAACCGCTCCGCTTTTGACGCTTACATATCTTTATGAGGAAACAGGGCGATCGGATTATCTTGAGCTTATAAAGGACTGGGCAGCTTGGGTATATAACGATATGAAGAGAACCGAAGAGGGTGCAATACAGCATCGTGTATCAGGTGAAGAAAACGACGGTCAGATTTGGATTGATACGCTTTTTATGACGGTTTTGTTTTTGGCGAGAGCCGGCGTGCTTTTGAATATTGATGAATATAAAGAGGAAGCGAAAAAGCAGTTTCTTATACATATAAAATATCTTTATGATAAAAAAACAGGGCTTTGGTTTCACGGCTGGACCTTTCACGGCAGGCATAACTTTGCCGAAGCGTTCTGGGCGAGAGGAAACTGTTGGTATACGATATGCGCCGGTGAAATTCTTGAAATACTCGATATAAAGGGCGGAGCATTTTATGATTATATATCAGACACCTTAAAGTCGCAGGCGGAGGCGCTCAGGCGAACGCAGACTCCGGAGGGTGACTGGCACACACTGCTTGATGACGAAACAAGCTATACGGAAATATCGGCTGCGGCAGGCTTTGGCTACGGCATTTTAAAGGCGGTAAGAAAAGGCTATCTCGGCAGGGAATATTATGAATGCGGAAAAAAAGCATTAAAAGCGGTGCTTGATAATATTGATGAGAGCGGAACGGTCAACAAGGTGTCCTACGGTACGGGAATGGGCAGCGATCTTGACCATTACAGAAATATTCCGCTGTGTCCCATGACATACGGGCAGGCGCTTGCAATTCTTGTTATTATGGAGGGAATAAAATCCGATGTACAATAAGGTTTTTATTGATAGGCTCAATAAGCTTCATACTATGTGGGATGAGAGTGAATGTATGATAGGTGAGATGAAAAGCAATGTCGGATCAGGCTATCATTCAATAATTACGGGACGTGTTCACGGCACAAATATAACGGCGGAATATGCGTCTGGCATATTTTATGCCGGACAGAAGGAGTATTATAAAAGGGCTGTGGCTGCTTTTGAAAGGCTCGGACAGTTGCAAGACAGCGACCCCGAAAGCAAAACCTACGGTCTGTGGCCTTATTTTAAGGAAGAGGATCTGCACGCTATGAAGGCGCCGGACTATAATTTTTCCGACTTTATCGGCAAGCATTTTATTTATGTTCTTAAAATGCACTCGGACGAGCTTGAGCCGGATGAGCGAGAGATGATGAAAACAATTCTCTGCCGCGCTATGCGTTGCAGCATAAAGCGCAACGTATCTCCCGACTATTCAAATATCAGCATGATGAGTTCAATGACAATAATATCCGCAGCGGAGCTTTTAGAGGATGAAGCAATGCTCGAAAACGGAAAGGCAAGGCTTCGCAAGGCATACGAATATAATATGTTTTCCGGTGCGTTTTCGGAATACAATTCATCTACATATACGATACTGCTGCTTGCGGAGCTTACGAGAATGAAGCTGTTTTTTAAGGATGAGGAATGCTGCAAAATGGCACAGGAGCTTGAGGGCTTAGCTTGGGAAAATCTATCTCTTTATTATAACACAAAAATAGGTCAGCTTTCTCCGCCGGAAAAGCGCAGCTACCGCGATTTGGACGACGGTCAGCTTTCGGCGTTTATCTATCTTGCAACGGACGGAAAATACGGGAGTCCTGACGGCGAGGATAAGCTTGTAATGTCATTTCTTACGCTTCCGTTTAAATGCCCCGACAGGTTTTTAAAGAATTTCGATATTAACAATAAATTTATTGACAAAGCCTATTATAAAAAGAATAATATCAGGTCGGCAGATGAGGATACGGTTATAATAAGAAGTCTGGATAGCCCCGAGCTTCACGCGTATACATTTATGACGGATAAATATTCTATGGGCGCATTTGATAAATCTGATTTATGGAATCAAAGGCGCACCTGCTCGGTTGTGTGGAGTGACGGAAACGGCTCTAAAAGCTTTAGGCTGAGAGGTATAAACGGTGACTATGACTATTGCTCGGCGCTGTCTTCTGTTACAATGACGGACAACAGCATAGGCGGACTTTTGGGATATGCGACGGATCACGGTGATTTTCATTATATTCTCGATAAGGATAAAAGCGGAGCTATAAAAACGAATTATCTCGGATTTAAGTTCTGCCTTTCGGGTAATACCGATGATGTTAAAATAACAAGAGATAAAAATGTGTTTACGATAAGCGACAGCACAGTAACCATCAGGCTCAATATTATCAAATGGATATTTGACGGCAAGGAGGGCAAAATTGCCTGCGGTGAAAAGGAAATTGAGCTTATCGGCTATCAAGGTGCGGAAAAGGAAATAGATATAAAGAAGCTTAAGGAAAGCTATGCGGTGTTTACCATGACCGTAAACGGCGATGAGGTAGAATATACCGCCGAAAAGGACGGCGATGCCGTAAGGCTTACAAGGCGTGATAACGGCAAGAGTGCGGTTATAAACGCAAAGCCGTGTCCGTTTGATGAATTTATGAATTTGAAATAAATACTCAAAATACCGAAAGGAGTTAAAAATGAGAAAAGCTAATAAAACAGTTATTCTTGCTCTAATTGTAGGATGTATCTCATTTGCATTACCTACACCCTCGCCAAAGGCAGAGGTGTCGGGCAGTACATATGAAGAAAGTGCCGAATGCCTTGCGGCGCTCGGCCTGGCAGAATACGATTCGTCGGAGGATTTGTCATCATATGTCACAAGAGAGCATTTTTGCGAAATGATTTCAAAATATTTAAATATAGCTCCGAGTGGCAGCGGAGAGGGTGCTACAACGCCGTTTGCAGATGTTGAAATATCACGGTCGACCTTCGGCATTATCAGAGCTATGTATGACAGGGGCTATGTATCCGGAGGGGATGAAAGAAAATTTCATCCGGAGGATAATATAACGGCGATGCAGGCGGCATCAATTGCTGTAAGAATGCTCGGATATGCTCAGGAGGCTTCGGCAAACGGCGGCTATCCCGACGGTTATATTGCAACGGCGTATGCAAAGGATATTTTAAATGAAGCATTTTCCGATATAAATGCGCCGATAACCTTAGGCAGCGTTTATAAAATGCTTTATGATATGCTTGATGTTCCAATGCTTTTGGTTGATTTTGGCGGAGCGTCAACGAAATACACGGCTAAGGACGGCAAAACCGTGCTGAGCGAATACTGCGATGCGGAAAAGCTTGACGGAATAGTTACGGCGAATATGTATACGGGAATATCCGATCCGAGCGCAGCGGTAACGCGCGGTCAGCTCAAAATAGGCGACAGGATATATTCCGCACTGTCTGACGATATGTCCGCAATGATAGGCATGAGAGTTTCGTGCTATGTCACGTATAAGGACGACGATGACGGAGTTATAGTTTATATAAAGGAAAAGGATAACGGCGTAACAACAATATCCTCAGATGATATAAAGGAGCTAAGTGCAGACAGGATTTCGTGGTATACGGACGATGGCAAGGCGTCTTCAAAATATAAAATAATAGACGGTTCAGCAGATGTTATTTATAACGGCAAGGCGCTTTTGGATTACGGAACAATCGAAAATCTTGAAATTGCAAACGGAAGCGTAGCCCTTATAGACAATGACCATGACGGCAGAATTGATGTGCTGAGCATTACAGAATATAAAAACTATTTTATAAATGCGGTGGATAAAACCTCAAAAACAATCTATGATTATGATGCGAACAGAAGTCTTGAGGCAAATTCCACAAGAGATATTGTTGAAATCTTTGCTTCCGACGGATCGCGCACAAAGTTTTCTTCTCTTAAGAAAAACACTCTTATATCCGTTGCAAAGGGCAGCGGCGGCTCGGAGAACCTTATAAGGATTTATATAAATGACGGCACTGTGGAGGATAAGGTATTATTAATAAATGATGATGAGGTCAATGTGGGTGGAAGCGTATATAAGCTCTCGCCGGATTTTGCAAAAAAATTGAGCGTAAACGATTACGGAAAATTTTATCTTGATATTTGCGGCAAAATCGGTGCGTTTGGCTCGGAAGCCGCAACGGACGGTACATATGCACTTGTGTATAAAAGCTGGTATGATCCTGATAACGAATCGGCTAATTTCAAGCTCTATACCGAAGGCGAGAAATTCATAAGCTATGCTTTGGCTGATAGGGTTACAATAAACGGCAGGTCGGAAAAGACGGGCGGAAGCGCCTTTATCGGTCAGTTTCCATCGGGAACGCTTTTGAAGTATTCTCTTAATGAAGCGGCGGATAAAATAACAAAGCTCGAAATTCCGCTTCCGATGGATGTTGATGATGAGGGTAATAAGCAGACGGCAAACTCTAATAAATTCAGAATGCTTTATGAGGGCTCATCATTTAAATTCAGAAACGGTATGTTTGACGGAAAGGTGGTAATCACTGAAAATACTTTGATTTTCAGCATGCCTAAGGAGGATAACTGGGATAATACGGATATGTTCGGAACGCTTACAACAAACTCTTTTTCCGGCGGAACGTCATATTCAAAGCATTTCAGAGCCTTTGTTACGGGTGAGTGTCCGGTAAACATAGCTGATGTAATGGTAGTTGACGATATGACAAAGGGATCTATCGGAAACGGCACAAAGCTGGTGTTTGTAACGGACGTAAAGGACGGACTTAACAATCAGGGCGAGCTTTGCAAAATAATTGAAGGAAACAGCGGCGGAAGCAGGGTTGAGTATTACTGCATGGATGAAAGCATTATATCCGGAAGCGGCGTTATGCGCGGCGACCTTATAAGAGTCGGCGTTGACTCATCCGGCAAGGTAAATAAGGTGCAGAAGGTCTACAACCATGACGGAAGCAATTTGTACGGCGCTTTGCTTGTACCCGACGAGGGCGTGAGCGAAAACACGGCAAGTTTTGACTCGGAGTTTAGAGTTGCTGTCGGGTATGTGTCCGATATATCGGGAGGCTATATGAGGCTTAAGCTTGTGAAAAAGAGCGGTGACTCATTTTATGAGGATACTGCCATCTGCAAAACAGATGGAGCTTCCGTAGCTCTTTATGACAGCGGCAATTCACGCAGCCGTGAGCTGCAGACCTGCTCCGTAAATGATATAATCAGGGGCGATAGGGTAGTCATCAGAATGCAGCTTGCAGCAGCAAAGGAAATAGTAATAATCAGATAAAATTATAGGTAATTATCCGGAAAGGAACGGTTATATATGAAAAAAAGGGCTATGCTTTTTCTGGCGCTTATGCTCTGCTGCACAAGCGCGGCTTATGCATATGATATTGAGGTGAATATTGATTCGTTTAATATAAGCGTGAGCGAAAAAAGTGATGTTAATACTAAAAGACCTACCGTGCAGCTGCTTGACGCGGATAAGAAAACCGTGATATATATGGGCGAGGGCAAAAGTGAAAAAAATGCCGATAAAACGTATACGTTTACGTTTGATACATTCGGCGTGCCGAAAACACTGCCTACAGGCAGCTATTGCTTAAGAGTCGGCGGCGAAGGGCTTGAAACGCAGGAGAAAATAATATTGTTTATAAACAATAATGATAAGAGCAATGCGTTAAATGCGGTTGCGGAGGCGGTGGATAAGCTTGCGGCGGTTATTGAAAATGCGGACAAGCTCGGAGTTGAAAGGGCTGCGGCAGAAAAGCTCGGCGCTGACGGCAAGGCTTTTGTCAATAGAGAGCTCGGAAATATAGATGTCAAAAACGACGGCTCGGTAAAGGACACAGATGAAAAGTATAATATATTTTACTCGGCGTATCAAAAGGCGTGCGAGGCGGCAACATTTATCGGGTCGGATAAGACGGAGATAAAAAAGGTAACCGATGCGCCGCAGGGGCTGGAGCTTGACAAACTGTATTATGACAAGCTTTCGGATAAATCCGCCGTTGCAGCAATAATTGCGGGAAATAATTATTCATCCTCCGTAACCTATGATGAGCTTATAAAGGATTATGACGGCGCCGTGCTTGCGTGCACGGTAAGTCAGCTTGACTGGTCAACAGGAAAGGCGGCAATTAAGTATTATAATGAAAAGGGCGTAATAAACGCCGATCTTGCGACTGTTTCGGCTTTGAGCTCAAGTGAGCAGACAAATGTGTATAAAAATCTCAAAACGTTAGGGCTTACGGATTATAGGCTCATTCCCGATAAACTTAAGGAGCTTGCAAAAAAAGCGCAGAGTTCAAGCAGCAGCTCGTCCTCCGGCGGTGGCGGAGGCGGCGGAGGAAGCGTTAAAGGCGGCGGTGCGTCGGTTACGGCGCCTGTTCCGCAGCAGCCGACGTCGGCAGAAAATAATACAGGTACTCCTAATAAAAGAGAGTTTCCCGATCTTGACGGCTACGACTGGGCAAAGGAGGCTATAAACGCACTCAGAGATGAGGGAGTTATAAACGGTGATGAAAGCGGAAGCTATAATCCCGGCGAAAGCGTGACGCGTGAAGCGTTTACGAAAATAGTTGTCGGCGCTTTTTCGCTTTATGATGAAAATGCCGAGATTGAATTTAAGGACATAAGTAGGGACGCGTGGTATTATAAATATGTGGCGTCTGCGGCGAAAAACGGTGTAATCAGGGGTGTAAGTGATGATGAATTCGGCTGCGGACAGAGCATAACGCGTCAGGATATGGCTGTTATATTGGAGAGAATATTCAAAATGGCAAAATGCAGCGCAGATGGCGTGCCTGCGTCATTTATCGACAGCGCTGATATTTCGGAATATGCGCGTGAGGCGGCAGACACCTTAAGCCGTGCCGGGATATTAAACGGTATGGAGAACGGAGCTTTTTATCCGCACGGCACGGTAACGCGAGCAGAAACGGCGAAGGCTGTCTATGAGCTTAAAAAATTAACTGAACGCAATTAATAAAATAAGCCGATTGGACTAATCGGTCATGAAAGGATATGACGGTGACCTATATGAAGAAAATCAGATTTGCCGCGGCTTTAATGACGGCAATGTTTATGCTTGGAGCAGCCGTTTCGGCGGCTTCGGATAACATGGTAAAAAACCCTAATTTTGATTCTGATGTAAAGGGATGGACAGCAAGATACGGCTCTACAATATCATGGGATGAAAACGGTCATTCGGGAGGCTGTGCAAAGGTAAAGCTCAACGGAGGCTACAGCTCAATTGCGCAGACGGTAGACTTTAAGGCAGGGTATGTTTATGATATAAGCTTTTATATACGTCTTGAAGAGGGTACAAGCACCGTAACGATAATTCAAAATTTTGCGTCCGGTGCTGGCGGATGGAATTATCTTATTTCAAACGAGCCTATTGATACAACATGGAAAAAGGTGCTTATAACATATAACTGCACAGGCTACAACTCCAAAGGCGGAGAGGTCGGCGGTGACGGCGCAATGGAGTTTAGAATAGGAAACGGTCAAACGAAGCTTACTCATTATCTCGATGAGGTTGTAATAACACGGCGCCCGTCAGATGATGATGAGGATGAGCCTGAGCCGACCGCAGAGCCGGAGCCTACTCCGAAGCCTATGCTTGACAGGGGCGTTTCGGAAAAAAGCTTCTCCGACACCGAAAACCATTGGTCCTGCAGCACTGTAAAGGCGCTTGCTTCAAACGGACTTGTAAACGGAGCTGATAATGAGCATTTTATACCGGACGGGCGCATGACAAGAGCAGAGTTTACAAAGCTTATTTTGTCGGTGTTCAGGCTTGATAACAGCCGATATAACGGTGCATATAAGGATGTTTCGTCAGAGAGTTGGTATGCGCCTTACATTCAAACGGCAAAGGATATAAGGCTTATTCCTGCCTCGCTTACCGTAGGCGGAAAATTTTATCCCGATGAGCCTGTAACAAGGCAGGATGCGGCTGTTATTCTCCGCGCGGCAGCTCAAATAAAGGGTATTAAGGGTACAGCGGCAGGCAAGGCATATACTGACAGCGGCAGCATAGCGCTGTATGCAAGGGACGCCGTTTCCGAAGTCGGAGCAATGGGGCTTATATCCGGCTTTGAGGACGGAAGCTTTAGACCGGAGGAACCCATGACAAGAGCGCAGGGTGCGGTAATGCTTTTAAACCTCTATAATAAAATAAGCCGCATAGCCGTATTTGTGGACGGAGAAAACGGCAATGACAGCGCAGACGGAAATGCCGGCTCGCCGGTTGCCTCTGTTTCTGCCGCAAAGTCGATTGTGGCGCGCTCTAACAGAAATATGACAAATAACATATTTGTGTTTATAAAGGGCGGAGAATACAGTATTTCGGATACGCTGAAATTTACGCCCGAGGATTCCGGCACGAACGGATATAATATAGTGTATATGTCCGACGGCGGCAGAGCTGTGTTATCCGGCGGCGTACATATTAATGGCTTTTCCGTGTATAATTCCGAAATGGGAATATACAGAGCAAAAATTGACAAGGGTATTGATTCGCGGCAGATGTTTGTAAACGGAATAAGAGCAACAAGGGCAAGGAGCAATACAGGCCTTGCGAACTGCACGACAGACAAAGGCGAAATCGGTCATACAACGACAGATATCTTTTTAGCCGATTACAAGCACCCTGAGGATTTGGAGATGGTTTACTATGAGCAGTGGACAAATCCGCGCTGCGGTGTTTCGGAAATTCAGGTAAATGACGGCGTTGCAACGCTTGTTATGGATCAGCCCGGCTGGAATGCGGTAAGGAATAAGGGCGGCACATCCGTAACAACGCCTGTATATTATGAAAATGCTCTTGAGCTTTTGGATGAGCCGGGCGAATGGTATCTTGATACGCATGAGGGCTATCTGTATTATAAGCCGAGAGTCTTTGAGGATATAAATACGGCGGATATTGTACTGCCCGTAACCGAAAAGCTTTTGTATATGGACGGCACAACAGATGATAATGTACATAACATATACTTTAAAAACCTTGAGTTTAAATATACAACCTGGATGCGTCCGTCAACGTCAAACGGACACAGTGACGCGCAGAATAATCATATAAGACAGTCGGGTGTTCCGAATATGCCGGACAGCGCCATAAGAGTTACAAACGGAAGCTTTATAAGCTTTTATGACTGCACCTTTGATAAGCTTGGCATAACGGCTCTTCAGCTTTTCGGAGCTGTGAAGAATTGCAATATAACCGGCAATGAGTTTTATGATATCTCCGGCACGGCAATATCGCTCGGAGAGCCGGATACGGGCAATTCAAATGTCTGGAACCCGACGGAAGAAAAGTATATGATTCGTAACAATAAAATTACAAATAATTATATACATACAATTGCCGTTGACTATAAATCTGCGGCGGCAATATCGGCAGGCTTCCCGAAGGATACGCTGATAGCGCACAATGAAATATTCGATATGCCATACAGCGGTATGCATATCGGATACGGCTGGAATACGAAGGATACAACATCACTTGAAAACTTTAATATTTCAAATAACTATATTCATGCGGTTATGAGCGACAGAATTTTTGACGGCGGCGGTATTTATCTTATGGGTGCAACGTCGGGAACAATGGAAAACCCCAATCTTGTAACGGATAACTATATCGAAAGCGTGAGAAACTATTACGGCGCTTTATATCCGGATGAGGGTACGCAGTTTTGGAAGATAACGCGTAATGTTGTAGACCTTACCGATACGCCGTACTGGTACGGAAACGGTAATAATAAGGGAAATTCAAAATGGCTGCACTGCTGGTCACCGACAATACGCAATATGCAGTATATTGATAACTATTCAACCGTTGAAAACAGAACGTATAACGGAGTTGATTCGGTATTTGAGGAGGCTCATGTATATCTTGATGCCGATTGGCCGGAGGAGGCGCAGAGCATAGTCAATTCGGCAGGTCTTGAAGCGGAATATCTTAAAAGGTTTGACGAGGGCTGTCAGGAGGTTAAAATTTTAAATAAGGATTTTGACGTTAGGTCAGGAGAAGTCTTTAGGATAGAGCTTGAGGGCGCAGGGCGCAAAAAGCAGACCGAGCCGATCGATATGTCAAGGATTTATTTCAGAAGCCTTGATGAGTCGGTTGCGACAGTCGACAGCGAGGGTAATGTATATCCTAAGTCGCAGGGACAGACAAAAATCATCTGCGACGTGCTTATAGGAACTGTAATAAAAAGCTATGAAATTTCAGTAACCGTTGACGATGTTCTTGAGGCGGTTAAGCTAAATACAAAGCGTATTCAGATTAATGAGGGTTATGATTTTGAAATGAAGGCAAGCGCTGTATCAAGGTTCGGCAAGACCTTAGAGCTTGAAAGCATTACGATAGAATCGCTTGATCCGTCCGTTATAGGTGTGTCGGATATGAAGATAACGGGCAAAAAGGCAGGAGAAACAGTTATAAAGGTGACGGCGACCTGCGGAGGAATAACGAATACGCAGGAGATTTCTGCTAAGGTGCTTGCAAAGGGCGAGGCTGCGGAGGATATTGAGTATGACTTCACCGATGAGCTTGCACATCCTGAGGACTGGACAATGGATAATAATGTTGTCAAATCCAAAATAACCGGAGGTATGCTTGTTTCAACGCCGAGTACACATATTGCATATGCAGGCAGCGAGTTTAAGGACGAGCTTTTCACCTTTAATCTGAAAATAAATGCCGAAAGCGGCTGGCCGTCGGTGTGCTTCAGAGCGGCAGACACCACAAGTCAGTATTCCGGCACGAGCCTTTATATGCTGACATTCGGCAAGGGAGCGCTTGAGCTTCAGAGATTTAACTCAGGCAAAAGAACTGTAATTTACGGCGAACAGTCGGGCTATGAATCGCTCGGCGGCATGGCGGTGCCCTGCGATTTTGAGTACGGCAAAAAATATACGGTCAAATGCGGAGCGAGAAACGAAGCTGACGGAGTTAGAATACTTGCTTATATAAACGGCACAAAGGTGATTGATTATCTCGACACTTCAGAGGATGCAATAACGGATCAGGGCTACTTTGAGATTTACTGCAGAAGCGGCAATATGGAGCTGACATCGCCGTCCGGCAAAAAATAAGGATAAAGGAATATGAAAAAAATAATAGTATTAATCCTTGCTTTTATGCAGATTATGCCTGCGGCAGTATTTGCAGGAGCAAAAAATGATGAAATAAATCATTGGATATATGAGGATTTTGAAAGCAGCGATATAACCGGCATTAATGCGGTAAACGCAAGCATAAGACGCGAGAGTATGCAGACCTACGGCAATTCAAAGGGTTCGCTCTTTGTAAGCGTTACAAAAAATGCCGGTGCGCCGTCCTTTCAAACCGAAATGAAAAACGGCGTGGCATATGATATATCCTGCCGCATAAAAATGAAGGAAACACCCCTTTCGGATAAGGTGCAGTTTGTGTTTCAGGCACCGACTGCAGATAATCCCGAAAAGAAAGCTTATAATATCGTGACTGCTTCTCCGGCAGGGCTTAGGGCAGGGCAGTGGACCTGCGTTAAAGCAAGGTATGTGTGTGACGGACTCGGAAAGCTTGTAGGCTCCGCAAGCCGTGTGGCAATAGAAAGCATTGGTACTCTTGATATAAGAATAGGCGACGGAAATATTGCTTCAACCTCACCCGGCGGAGAGAGTATAGATTATTATCTTGACGATCTCGTTGTTTTGCCGTCGGTTAAGGCTGATGACGGCAATATAATTACAGGCGGAGATTTTTCGGATGATACGGATTTGTCGGCATGGACAAAATCGTCCGGCGCTTCGGCGGTGATTGAAAGCGATACCGAGCAAGGAAGCTTTGCGAGGGTGACGGGTAAGTCAAATCTTTCAAATCTTACGCAGTCCGTACCGGTAAAATTTAATACAGGCTACACGCTTTCGTTTATGCTGAAAACGGACGACATCAAAACGGCGGGAAAGGCTGTTCAGGTCATACTTGACAGATCGTCGTCGAGAACGGATACAAACATAGCAAAATATCAGTATCTTAAGGACCCTGATAATCCGACCGTTACATCATACTGGACAAGGTATACTATAAATTACAGATACGATATTGATACAACCGATACGGAAGCGTTCCCGAAAATCTATATAAGGGTTGGGAGCAGCTCGGCGTCAGAGGCGATAAGCTACTGTCTTGACGATGTTAAATTTATTCCCGACGGCGCGGCGGCTGAAAATCCTGTGACTATCGCGGCAAAGGGTACATTTGAAATCGGAAGCGAAATAACCGCGGATATAGCGGCAGACGGAGCTGTTAAGGGCTTTATTGTTTCGGTTTCACGGTTTTCAGGCGGCGAAGGTGCAATAGTATATTCCGATACAATTTCGGGAAATTCATTTACATATACTTTAGATGATTACGATAAAAACAGCTGTCTGATATTTGAAGCGTATGCGATAAGCAGTGACGGCGAAATAGTAGGTCATGCGTCCGAAAAATCACCGGAGATATACGGTGCGGCGTCGGCTACAGCCGAATTTACCGACAGTGTGTGGACGGCTGCTCAGAATACTCTTAGTGCAAGAGCGTTAGTTTCCGGCGGCAAGGAAAAACTTGACGTTGAGGCTGTAGCAGCGCTTTACGATGCTGACGGCGTTATGAAAAGCGCAGTCATATCAAGGCGCAGCTTTGAGGCGAGCGAAACGGGCGAAATAAAGCTTGAAATCGAGGCTGTACCGGAAGCGGCATATGCAAGGCTGTTTGTCTGGAACAGCAAAACGCAGCAGCCGCTTACCGATGTAAGTGAGCTTAAAAGGCTTGACGCCGACAGAGTAATATATGTTGACGGAGAAAACGGAAGCGACAGTGCGGACGGAAGTGCGGCTGCTCCGCTTAAAACCGTTGAACAGGCAAAATCGGCTGCGGCAGCAGCTGACGGCGATGTATATGTAATGCTAAAGGGCGGAGAGTATAAGCTGTCTGCGGCGCTTTCATTTACGGGTACAAATTTCAGCAAGGAAAGCAATATAACCTTTGCGTCATATGACGGGCGAGCGTGCCTGTCGGGTGCTGTTAAGGCAGAGGGCTGGTCGCTTTATGACAGTGATAAAAATATTTACAGAGCGTATGTCGGCACTGACAAGAATTTCAGGCAGATATATGTAAATGATGTCAGAGGGGTCCGCGCAAGGAGCAAGGGCGGACTTACCAATGCGGTTATGACAGATACGGGATATACCTCATCCGATACTGAGCTTTTGAACTATCAAAGACCGCAGGAGCTTGAAATGGTCTATTATATCAAATGGGCAAATTCAAGGTGTATGGCAGATAAAATTACCGAATCGGGCGGCAAAACCGTTATCACAATGAATGCAGCAGGCTGGAAAAAGGTTCAAAACAAGGGTCAGACCTCTGTCAGCAAAGCATATCTGCCGGCATATTACGAAAACGCGTATGAGCTTTTAGATGAGCCGGGCGAGTGGTATTTTAATAAGGGTGACGGCTATCTTTACTATATACCGAGATTTTTCGAGGATATGGAAACAGCAGATGTCGAGGTGCCGATTCTTGAAAAGCTTGTTACAATCAGGGGAACGGCGGATAAAAATGCGCAAAATATCACGTTCAGGGATATAGATTTTAAGTATTCGACGTGGAATGCTCCGACGACAAACAAATATCTTGCCGATACGCAGAATAATCATCAAAACGGAGTAACCGGAGCTTTGCCGGGTGCGGCGCTTGAGCTGTCATATGTAAATAATGTGGATTTTACGGGATGCACCTTTTCAAAGCTCGGCATAACTGCAATGAAGCTTACTGAGGGCGTTAAAAATTGCGATATTGCATCAAATGAATTTTACGATATTTCGGGCAGTGCAATTTCGCTCGGTGTTCCGTCAGGAGATTACAGCAAATATATTAATCCGACAGATGAGCGCTACATGGTAAGAGGAAACAGTATAAAGGATAATTATATACATCATACGGGCGTTGACTATCAGTCGGCGGCAGCGGTATCGGCAGCATTTCCGAAGGATACGGAAATATCGTCAAATGAAATATACGATAATGCATACAGCGGTCTGCATTTGGGAATGGGCTGGGCAAATTATGAGAGAAACGGCACGGCAACCGAAAACTTTAACGTAAAAAACAATTATATACATAATGTTTTAAACGGTAAGCTGTATGACGGTGCGGCTATATACACAATCGGCAATACGTCTGGAAACGGGTATAATATGATTTCGGAAAACTACATAAAGGACGTAAAGAATATGTATGCCGCGCTTTATCCCGATGAGGGTTCGCAGTATTGGGAGTTTTCATCAAATGTAGCAGACCTTTCGGCATATCCGCTGGGCTACGGCGCAGGCGGCAGTAAGGGTACTCCCATTAAATGGCTGCATTTGTGGACAAGCTCAATAAAGAATAACAGAATTGTAAATAACTATTCAACTACAGCCGAATGCAGAAATGACGGAGTTCAAAACGTTGTAGAGGAGCCTGTAATCTGCGTCTCAGGTGCATGGCCTGAGGAAGCGCAGAGGATTATAAGAAGTGCCGGAATTTCGCAGGCAACAGCCTTAAAATTTAAGCGCGGTTTGCAGGATGTTGAGGCTATGACCGATTACAGCGCTGTGGCAGGCGACGATATAGCGCTGAGCATTACGGCGAAGGGCTCCGGCGGCGAAGCGTATGATTACAGATATTCTGATATTTATATACAGCTATCCGATCCGACCGTTGCGTCGATAGACAAGAATTTCAGGGGCAAGGCGCTTGCGGCCGGTGTTACGGAAATTAAAGCGGCAATAGTTGAAAAGGGAATACTAAAGGAATTTACTATGTCACTTGAGGTAAGCTGACGGAAAGGAGAGAGGAAATGAGAAAAATCTTAAAAAAGGCAGTCGGCATTTTATCAGCGGCAGCAATGCTTATCGGAGGCGCAGGCAATATTGCTATGGCAAAGCCATATGCGGAATATCCGTGGGTATATGAGGATTTTGAATCGGATGAGACAATAAAGGCAACCGCGTCGAATGCGTCAGTCGAGCGCTTTTCTCCGGGTGTTGCCGGAACAAAGGGCGCGGCAAGAATAAGCGTTACTAAAGACTACGGAACGGCAAAATTTCCGTTCAAAATTAAAAGCGGCACGCAGTATAAGGTGTCGGCATGGGTTAAAATGATCGGTGATGTGCCGCAGAATAAATCGCTGCATTTTATCTTTTATATGCATCAAAAGCTTTCCGACGGCTCGCCGGCAGAAAACGCAGGCTGTTTTAAGGATATAGTCGTGAGCAATGTTCCTTACAGCAATGAGGAATATGTGTATGTGACAACAACATTTGACTATCAGGGAACGGGCAGACTTAACGGTGCGGAGGTTCCTACCTGCGACGGCGACGCAACGGTTGAGCTGAGATTGGGCGACGGAAAGCTTTCAACAACAAACGGCAGCGTTATCGACTATCTCCTTGACGACCTTATTGTAGAGCCGGTAATGCAGGAGAGCGAGGAAACTGTCAAGGATACATCTATAGGCGTTAAAAACGGAAATTTTGAATACGGCTTTGATACAAGCGTCTGGAAGAAAACGAATTGTGACGTGTCGGTAATTGACGGTGCGAACGGCACTAAAAACGGCGTTATGATAACCTCAACCGGAAGCTACGGTCAGATTTCGCAGGCTGTTCCGATTGAGTTTAATAAGGCGTACAGAATTTCTCTTTACGCAAAGGCAGGCGATGCGGCGACGGAGGGTAAGGAGCTGAAGCTGATTATTGACCGCAAGGACGGGAAAACGGATACATCCATAACATCAAATTATGAATATCTGCCGTCAAAAGCAATATCGTCGGAGCCATCCTCGCTGATACTTACGGACAGCTGGCAGAAAATCGAGTTTATATATAAAAATTCGCTTGCAACGTTTGAAACGGCAAAGCCGCATATTTATCCGAGAGTCGGAAGCGGCACGGAAATGGAAGTGTATTGTATTGACGAGTTTGAAATAGAGGAGCTGCCGGATATAGTGTATAACGGCGACTTTTCAAAGGGAACGGACGGCTGGAGATCTGACGGTACATCGGCGGAGCTGTCCGATGATACGCCAAGCGGCAGCGGAAACAGCATGAAAATTACCGAAAACGCAAATCTCGGTATATTTTCGCAGGGCATAAACGTGCAGCCGGAGCACCAATATATGATAAGCTTTTGGGCAAAGGGCGAGACGTGGAAAAACACAGAGCTTGAGCAGCAGGAGCTTTATCCGGTAATGGACAGATATGCTCTTAATTCTTCCGATGATGAGTTTTATGAAAACCTGACGAATGATTTGGGAGAAGCGGAAGCACTTACAAAAGAGTGGAAATATTATGAGTATACCTATGACTGTCGCAGTACGGGCGATAAATACCGCGTTCCGCTGTTTTATCTCCAGGTGGCAAACGGAAGACAGAGGGCAGTTTACTATTTGTATAACGTGGCTGTAGAAGATATAACGCCACAGGATGAGCCGAAGCCGGAGGAAAAGGATATAACCGATATGACCTTTGACGGCAAGGGCGTTGAGGGAAATCCGATAAGAATATCATACAGAGTTTCGGGCACGGATGCGCCGGACGGAATAGTTAAGCTGATGAAAACGTATAAAAACGGGTATGTCAGCGTCGGCAGTAAAAGGCTTGACGGCAGCGAGGTAGAGTATATTCCGACAAGCGAGGATGTCGGCAGCACTCTTAAGGCTACAGCGATACTGATAGAGAACGAAGCAGCAGCTGTTGTAAAGAGCATGACGATTGATGAAATTAAAAATGCGCTTAATATAAAGCCGGTCTTTTTATCCGATATTTCTGATGATACGATAAATGCAAGGGTTGAAATAAACAATAATTACAGGGATATTGATATTACGGCAGTGCTTGCTTTGTTTGATGAGAACAATACAATGACTGCAATGAAGGAGTATTCGCTGACGTCACTTTTTGAAGCAAGAGATTATCTTGATTTGTCGATAGAAAACAGCTATACGGCTAAAACGGCTAAATTGTTTGTTTGGGAGGGAAAAACGGCGGCTGAAACCACCATGAATTCCCTCACGGAAAATATATCAATACAATAGGTATAGGCATGAGCTTGATCTAATTAAAGGAGTAACATTAAAATGAAAAAATTATTCTCACTGCTGCTTACAGCAGCTATATCACTGTCGGCATTAAGCGGTCTGACCGTACACGCCGAAGAAGCTGATCCGTTTGCGGGCAAAAGCACGATAAATATTGTTTACCTTGGCGGCTCAATCACACAGGGAGCCGGAGTAAGTGATAAGACAAAAACGTGGGTAAGCCGCATAAGTAACTATTTTAAGGGAAAGTATGCGGATAAGACGGTCAATAACTATAATGTCGGAATCGGCGGCACGGGATCGGACATGGGCATTATGCGTCTTGAACGCGATGTTTTGAGCAAAAACCCCGACTATGTGTTTGTTGAGTTTGCGGTAAACGATATAGGCAAAGCGTCGGCTGTAAGAAACATGGAAAGCATAGTACAAAGTCTTAATTCTCTTAAAAATGTGCCTTATGTTACATTTGTGTATACAGCTAAATATAACTCATCAAAGCATGCACTTGAAAATAACAGTGCAGCACATCAGACTGTTGCCGATTATTACGGTATTCCGGTTGTTGATATGAAGCCGGCTCTTGAGGATGCAATTTTGAGTACGGGTACAATGGAGGATACTGATAATGTTAAGCATTGGCTCGTTGACTTGACACATCCGACAGAATACGGCTATGATGTTTATACAAGGTGCATTGAAAACGCTCTTGAAAGCGGAAGCTATTATGTAAGACCGCAGACAAAAACGGAAAAGCTTGATATAAACTCATATCCTATGAGCACAAAATGGGTGAGCGCGGATTCGGCGATTGCTGACGGCACATGGACGAAAAACAATCATGCAAGCTATGGCGTAGGCTATTCGTCAATGAATGCCGGAGATACGCTTGAATATACATTTTCAGGTACGGTATTCGGTCTGCAGCACAGAATTTCAAAAACAGGCGGTATGTATAATCTTGCAATTGACGGAAAGAGCGTAGGCGATATAAATACATATTATAGAGGCATAACCACGCAGGGTGTATTGGGCTATCAGAATTTTAATCTCGGTGCAGGCGAGCACAGAGTTAAAATCACGGTTCTCGATTCGGCGGACGAGCGCGTGGAGAAGGGTGCACAGACCTCTGTCGCATTCGATTATTTTGTTTCGGAAAAGGCTCCGGCAAGTGCAAAGCTAATCAATGAAAATTACGATACGTGCGATTTTAAAAATATCGTAAAATACGGAAATATGACATACGACTGGTCAACGGACGAAACCGCAGACAATTCAAAGGGCGCAATGTTTGTAAGCGTTAAGAGTGCATCGTCGGGACCTAACTACAGAATAGAAACCAAAAAGGGAACCTCATATAATATATCGGCGATGATAAAAATAAAAAATATTGCCGATTGGCAGATAAACTCCAACAGCGATAAGGTAAGATTTGTATTTCAGTCAAAAAGACTTAACGAGGACGGCAGCTGGGATCAGACAGAGGCTTATAATGAGGTTGTTGTTACGGACGCAGGTATTATAAGCGGAGATTGGGTTAAGGTAACAGGTCAGTATATATGCGACGGTAAGGGCAAGCTTGCCGGTCAAAGCGCAAGAGTTGATGTTGCCGATATTTCAAGAATGGAGATAAGAATAGGAAGCGGAAATCCGGCAGCGACAACAGGAGTTACGGGACTTCCGGTAGAATATTACGTAGACGATCTTAAGGTTGCTCCGGAAACCACTGCAAGTATATCGGACAGCGACTTTGCCGTATATTCGTTTGAAAACGGCGAAAAGCTCGGAAAAAATGCAACCGAAAACGATAATGCTGAAATCGTATTTGATGGACTGCTCGGCGGCAAATATGCTCTTAAGGTAACAAACAGCAGCTCTTCTGCTGCAGGCTGGAAGCTCCCGGTAAACTGGAAGAACAATGTTAAATACAATGTTTCATTCTATTTCAAGCCTCTTGATGATGCACAGGTAAGCTTCAGACCGCTTCTTTACGGAGCTGATAAGCAGTATACCTTTACGGAAAATGCATCATCACCCGCTACACTCGAAACAATGACAAGAGTTGGTAACGGCTGGTATTTTTATTCAAAGGAATATGACAATACGAAGCTTGAGGGACTCGGCACAATTGAGCTGAGATGGACAAGTCCGGCAGCAACGTCATATATCTTGGACGATGTAGTAATTGCTCCGGTAACATCAGATGGCGGAGCCTTGATTGATGAGGACTTTGAAGGCGTTGAGGTTGGAAAGACAACGTCAAACAATACAACCTTCTTAGGTCAGATAAAAAACTATGAAAAGGGTACTGTTACAATATTAAACGATGCGGATAATGCGTCAATCGGAAATTATATCCAGATGGACGGCTCAGAGCTCGGAACGAGAAATACGGGTATTGCAACAGATAAAATTCTAAATATTAAAAAGGACAGTCAGTATGAATTGTCATTTGACGCAAAGGCTGTAAACGATAAGGCAGTGGGCGCAAAAATCATGTGGCATTTGTCAAATGCAAATTATATTATAAACGACGACAATCTGCCGCGGCTTTCAAAGGAGTGGCAGCACACCGTTGCAAGATTTGATATGTCAAAGGTTACGGCGGATCTTTCGGCGCAAAATCTCAGGACTATGCTCGGAAACAGTCAGGCTGCCGGCGGAATATTTGCGTTTGATAATATTAAGCTTGCTGAAATTAATGATACCTATCCGAAGGTAACGTCTGTTGACGTTTCAAAAGCTCCTGTACTTAATACGGAGCTGACAGCTGCAATAAACGGCACAGCCAATAAATATTTGTATACGGTATCATCAATGAATGACGATACATTCGGAATTATAGCCGAAAGCGGCGTTACCGAAACGGGAGTTATAAGCTATACGCCGTCTGAGGACACAGTGGGTAAGGTACTTAAAATTTCAGTAACGGCGCTTGACGACAGCGCTGCATACAACACGATTTCAGTGCTTACAGAGCCTGTAAAAGCGTCTGATGCAGATTATAAAACAGGTGCTGCTGCATCGTTTGTAAATGCTGAGTGGAGCACAAGGCTCAGCGGCAAGGCAGAGCTTACGGCAGGCAAGGACGGCGCATCGTTTACAATAGTTTTGGCTGTATATGACGAGGATGGCATGCTCATCACAAACACATTAAATCAAAAAGCATTAAGAGCCAATACCGCAGAAACGATTGAAATTCCGATTGCGGTTTCAAGATCGGCATACAGTGCAAAATTGTTTGTATGGGACGCTTTATCTCAAAAGCCCTATTGCAAAGCGGCATCAATATCGGCACAATAATTAACGGAGGGCAAATACTATGAATTTCAAAAAAATAATTTCAGTAACATCAGCATTTACAGTTGCTATAGTTGCGCTTAGCGGCTGCGGTGCTAAAAACAACGGAGCAAAAATAGATATTGATTCGAGCAAAATGGATGAGAAGCTTGAAATCAAATGGATGGGGCTTCCGTATAATCCGTCGGCGCAGGAGGGAGTTTATCCCGAAACGGTGCTTGAGGAAAAATTTAATATAGATATAAAGCCTATGTTTTTGGATAACACGAAATATAATGACAAAAAGACAATGCTTTTAGCGGGCGGAGAGCAGGTAGACCTTATATATGAGCTTGACCCGGCAAATGTTAAGCAGGATGCCGATCAGGGACTTATTATGGAGGTGCCGTATGATATTATAAAGAAATACGCGCCTACGGTCTACAATATCATATGCGAGCAGGCGCCCGAGGCATGGCTTTATTCGAGAGTAGAGGATAAAAACTACGGCATTCCGAACCTTAACTATAATAATGCGCGCGCAAGAAGCGGCGTATGGAGAACGGACTGGCTCAAAAATGTCGGCATAGATAAAATCCCGGCAACCATTGACGAAATGCATGACGCTCTTTATAAATTTGCAAATAACGACCCGGACGGCAATGGCAAGAAGGATACATACGGTATGTCGAGCGATATTACAAACTGGCATACAATGTTTACCGATATATTCGGTGCATACGGCGTACTTCCGTTTGATTGGATGAAGAACGGCGGAGAGGTTGTTTACGGCGGCTTTGAGGACGGAACAACGGAGGCTTTGAAAACGCTTCAGCAGTGGTATTCGGAGGGGATAATTGATCCTGACTTTATAACCGACAATATCTTTTCAACCGGTAAGGACAAGTTTAAAAACGGCAAGGTCGGCTTTATGAATCAAAACGGCGGATATTGGGATCCCGATGATACAAGTTCACTGCCAAATCAGATGAAGCAGATAAATCCGAGTGCGACTATAGAAAATTCTCTGCCGGTAACAGGTCCGGACGGAAAATCGGGTACATTCTGCTGGGGCGCACCGAGCCATGTTGTAGCGTTCGGCGCTCAGCTTGCACAGCAGCCGGAGAAGCTTGTAAGACTTCTTACCATCTTTGAAAGTCTTGTAACGGACGAGGACCTTTTATCTTCCGTAAAGCTCGGTCAAGAGGGTAAGCATTGGGAGTTCAGAGATCAGCAGGCAAAATTTGAAAAGGGAATTAAATTCCTGCCGCCTTATGATGATTCCTCGCAGCAGAAAAACGAGTGTCTTACCTCCGAATTCGGCTCCGCATCGTTCTTTGCACCTGTATCTGCAAGCTATGAAACGGCAATGAAATTTACCGAAAAGAAGAAGCAGGAGGTAAATGATAAATATTGCCCGATAGAGCTTGGTATGTCGGATTTGTTTATGAAGCCTGACACTTTGCCGTCGGCAGCGGACTATTTTGCGGATTTGAGAACAAAGCAGATAAATCTTATGGTTGAGGTTATCAAGGGAGAAAAGTCAACCGATGATTATAAAAAGGAATTTAAAGAAATATGGTCAAACGGCGGCGGAGATACGCTGCTTGAGGAAGCTAAGGAAATGGGCTCGACCATAGAAAAGATGTATAATGAGGTTGGAGTAGATAAGAAATGAAACAAGCAGCAGAAAAACAGTCCTTTGCGGTAAAGGCAAAAAATCTTGCTATGGAATATAAGAAGCATTATCCGCTGGTTATTATGATTATTCCGGGTCTTATAGCATTAATCCTGTTTAATTATCTGCCTATTTACGGTGTAACAATCGCCTTTAAGAAGTATCAGCTTCTTGAAGGCATCACCGGCAGTAAGTTTGTCGGAATGAATAATTTTGTAAAGCTTTTTTCGGGCGGCGATTTTACACATATTTTGCGTAATACTGTTGTTATCAGTCTGCTAAAGCTCGTTTGCGGACTACCGGCGCCGATTATACTTGCATTGCTTTTAAATGAGGTAAGGCACAACGCATATAAAAGGGTTATTCAGACCTTTACATATATTCCGCACTTTTTCTCGTGGGTTGTGCTGTCGGGTATAATCACAATGCTGTTTTCAACAAACGGACCTGTAAATGTGCTGCTTCGGTTTTTCGGAACTAAAAATGCGCTTCCGTTTTTCAGTGACGGGCATTTGTTCGTCGGCATGGTGGTCGGAACTGCTGTATGGCAGGGAATAGGCTGGGGCGCTATTATATATATAGCGGCGCTTTCCGGTGTTGACGAGTCGCTTTACGAGGCGGCTATAATAGACGGCGCAGGCTATTGGAAGCAGGCGCTGCACGTCAGCATACCGTGCATACTTCCGACAATTGCCACAGTGTTTATATTAAATCTTGGCTCTGTATTAAATGCGGGCTTTGATCAGGTTTATAATCTGTATAATCCGACAGTATATGATGTGGCGGATATTATTGATACATATGTATTGAGAAAGCTTCAGAAAATGGATTACGGCGTTGGAACGGCTGCTGATTTGTTTAAATCGGTAGTGGGGCTAATGTTTGTAATCGGCGGCAACTGGCTTACAAAGAAGCTTTCCGAAGACGAAATGGGTATTTTTTAATGAAACGGGGGATAAAATTAATGAAAAGATTTATAGCAGCAATTTTATCAGCGGCATTTGTATGCATGACACTTCCGTTAAGCGTAGGCGCAGTCAGTGCCGGCTATTCCGATATAAGCGTTTATTCGTTTGAGGACGGCAAGGTATCGGGGAAGCTCTCGACCGCTAACGACAAGGCGGAGATTGTTTCGGACGGTCTGCTCGGCGGCAAATATGCGCTTAAGGTGACAAACAGCAGCTCTTCTGCTGCAGGCTGGAAGCTGCCTGTTAGTTTTCAGAAAGGAATAACATATAATGTTTCGTTTTATTTTAAGCCTGTAAACAGTGCAGATGTAAGCTTCAGACCTCTTCTTTACGGAACAGGCAATGTGTATACCTTCACGGAAATCTCATCATCACCTGTTACGATTGAAAAAATGACAAGCGTCGGCGACGGCTGGTACTTTTATTCAAAGAAATATTATAATACAAAGCTTTCGGGCACAGGCTCCTTTGAACTGAGATGGACTAAGGCAAACGGCGCGTCATATCTTTTGGATGACGTAAAGGTAGTGCCGGAAAAGCTTACGGATAATTCTGTATTCAGTGAAGATTTTGAGGGCGTTTCGGTAAGCTCGCCGTCAGTGAGTACAACAACGCTTTACGGAGCTGTAAAAAACTATACGGGTAATGCGACGGCTGCCGTATTAAATGATGCCGATAATTCAGATATAAATAATTATATTCAGATTGCGGGCACGTCGGCAGCTAATGCTGTAAATGCCGGTATAGCTACGGATGCGGTAATTGATATAAGTCCGGAAAAGAGCTATAAGCTGTCCTTTGACGCAAAGGCCGTTAACAGTACGGCAGTGGGCGCAAGAGTGATGTGGCTTGCTGGAAGCACGACGGTTGTTAATACAAACTATATATCCGCTTCAACGCTTACGGACAAATGGCAGCATTTTGAGGCGCCTTTTGATATGTCAAAGGTTACAGCTGCTATGACAAATCAAGTGCTGAAAACAAAATTGACAAGCAGTAAGGGAAAGGACGGAACGTTTGCGTTTGACAACATCAAATTGGTTGAAACAGATAAGGATTACTCCGTGTCCGTTCCGGAAGAGCTTTTTGCAGGCAGGGAAGCAGTGTTTAATATCAGCGGTGCAGGCTCGAAGCATTTTTATACGATAACTGCCATGAATGATGAAAAATACGGAGTTATTGTATCAAACGGAACAACAGAGGAAGCTGTCGTGAAATACACTCCGTCTGCGGATGTGGCAGGCAAGGCGCTTAAGATAAGCGTTACCGCGTATGATGACAGCTGTATATATAATACCGCCGAAGCAGTAACAAGTGCAGTGGCAGGTGTAAACGAGATTAAATTCACATCGCAGCTTTCCAAAACGGTAACAGGAGAAGCGGTGCAGTATGATTTTGATAATGCAGTAGCTTTCCTTGCGCTGTTTGATGAAAATGACAGGCTTATAGGTGTTGACGCAGAATTTTTGCCAAAGGCAAGTGCTGCATCACTGAGCGCAGCTTCAGAGACTGTTCCTGCTTATGCAAAGCTGATTATGACAGAAAGCATATTGAGCATGAAGCCTATTCTTGCTGCGGTAACATTAGAAACTGAGAGGGATAACAATGATTAAAGTATCTGCATCACGTAAAGTATTCAATGTATTCAATTATTTCTTTCTGGCTTTTCTGGCGTTTACAACTCTTTATCCGTTTATATACACGCTTTCGATGTCGTTGAGTACAACGAAGGCGGCAACGGAGATGGGGTTGCATCTGTACCCAAAGGAAATTTCAATTATGGCGTATAAGATGGTGTTTAATAACAGAGATATATTCACCTCTTACGGCAATACGCTGTTTAGAACCATAGTAGGAACGATTATGGGCTTGCTTGTAACAACAATGTTTGCATATGCGCTTTCAAGGCGTGAAATGCCTAACAGAAAGCTTTATACGGCAATTGTGCTGTTTACAATGCTCTTTAACGGCGGAAAGATACCTACATATCTGGTATTAAAGCAGCTTGGGCTTATGAACAGCCTGTGGGTATATATTCTGCCTAACCTTATAAGTGCATATAACGTCATTGTGGCGCGGTCGTTTTTTCAGTCGCTTCCGGGCGCATTGCATGAAGCGGCAAATATAGACGGAGCAGGGGAATTTAAAATATTTTTCAAAATAATAATTCCGCTATCAAAGCCTATTATAATGACACTTGCTCTTTGGATGGCGGTTTTCCACTGGAATGCGTGGTATGACGCTATGATGTATATGAGTGACAGCAGCAAGATAACCGTTCAGTGTCTGCTGCAGAGAATTATTCAGGAAAATAACTCCGAGCTTATAAGTCAGGGTGTTATGAATCCGGATGCAATGCAGTACACAAGCGAAACCGTAAAGGCGGCAACAATAATTGTTTCAATCCTTCCGATTCTTGCGTTTTATCCTTTTGTGCAGAAGTATTTTATAAAGGGTGTAACGCTCGGCGCCGTAAAGGGTTAATAGTTGCAGAATGCATAAATGAGAAACGAAGATCCAATGCGGGTCTTCGTTTCGTTTGTAAATTGCTTATAGTTAGGAGAGGGAGAAATGACATTAAAAGAAAAAATTTTAAAAACGTTTATAGTGACAATACGTGAAATAAATAAGCACGGAGGTCCGGAAAAATTCTTTGAGAAATATCCGGTAGGCGGTATGTATTATTCTCAGGCGGCTGTAAATTATGATGAAAACGGTTTGGAAATCGGAACGGCAATGACTAATGAAAGGCTTTTGGAATGCAGAAAATATTCAAAAAACAGGCTTTTCGTGTGTGCCGACGGCGCTCCGGCGGACTGTCAGAGTGTAAAGATTCATGCACAGTCTTCTCTCGGCGGCTCGACAAATCTTACCGATGCTTATAATTACGGTAAGATTGTGGGAATGCAGATGAACGATCGTGGAGTTGACTGGGTGCTTGCGCCGAGTATTGATATGTGCAGGGATCATCTTATGTATCTTCTTGCGATAAGTGACAATCCTAAGGTTATCGCCGATGTTTACAGAGAGGTAATTCGCGGAATACAGGATCAGGGCGTATGCGCAACCTCGAAACATTTCCCCGGACTCGGTACATATTTTGTAAATATGCATATGGCACCTGGGCAGAATATTCTTCCGTTTGATGAGTGGATGGATACGTACGGCTATACGTATAAGGAAATGATAAAAGCCGGAGTAAATGCGATAATGACAACTCATGTAACATTAAAATCATATGACAGCGAGGGCGAGGACGGCTTTTATCCGATAGCTACCTTTTCAAGCAAGCTGACTACAGAGCTTTTGAAGAAAAATCTGGGGTTTGACGGAGCCGTTGTAACCGATGCGCTGATAATGGGTGGCATGGCAACGGGTGACATTGTAAAGGAAACGGTGCAGGCGTTTAAAGCAGGTGCGGACTTCCTGCTTTGGCCACCGATTGAGGCTGCGGACGCAATTGAGGAGGCAATAAATAACGGAAGTATTCCTATGAGCCGTCTTGATGACGCGCTTGAACGTATCGGCAAAATGGAAAAGTTCAGACTTGATGCTTTAGAGAAAAATAAGCCGGAAAAGCCCGACCCGAAGTTTATTGATAAAACAATTGTTGAAATAGTAAAGCATGGTATGTGTCTTTTAAGAAATGAGATAGAGCTTGTACCGATAAAAAAGGAAAAAGCAAAAAATATATTAATAGTTGATGCGACTGATGAAAACAGCGCTTCATCATATCTGCTTAGGGATGAGCTTGTGTCGAGAGGGTTTTCTGCCGATGTGAAACGCGATATATATGATGTGTCGTCGCGTGTGTGCTGGCAGTCGGATATAGATAAGCTGGAAAGTGAATATGACATTGTAATATTCAGCCTTGACGCGCGTTTTGTTGCACAGTGGAGCGAAGCGCATATGCTTATCTGGGCTTCACATTTGTTTGATAAGTCAAAGAAAATTATTGTAAATTACGGCTCGCCGTATTTTGCGGTTGACTACTTCCCGGAGGATCCGACTTTTATAGAGATGAATTGCAAGCCTACGGAAGAATCCGTCAGACTGCTTGTGGATGGTTTGCTGGGAGAACTGCAATTTACCGGAAAATGTATTTTAAAGGAAAGAAATTATGAATAGAAATAATCGGAATAAATGATGTTTGGCGTCAGTTTGATTCCCCTGCCATGACAGATGTGTGTGTATTACCGCAGAGATTTGCAGAGTACTGGCAGATAAATATAATTGCACATTGATTGATTTTCAAAAGATGTATGATAGATATATTATTTTATGAATAATTGTTATGTATTATATATAAATCAATGCAGTCGCAGAAATGTGGGAATGTGGATTAGTTGAAGACTTATCCACATTTCCACATCATTT
>CAKSPW010000008.1 GCA_934486495.1 uncultured Clostridia bacterium | reverse complement strand
CCGCTACGGCAGACGAAGGTTACACCTTTGACGGCTGGTATGACGGCGATACAAAGGTGTGCGATACAGCAGAATTTACTGTTACAAATGTGACGGCAAATATAACGTACACGGCTAAATTTACAAAAAATCAGGTTGTTGACCCCACACCCGAGCCTTCGGAATTTGATTTTACAACAATTAGGACTCTTCGTGCAAAGGACATTGTCGTTAACCACAATGATAAAACCATTACAATGTCCGCAGACGGAAACGTTAAAAACGTAGCAGTTTACCAAAACCAACAAACAGTCATTCCCGGCGGAACAATAAAACTTGCCGACGCAAAAGATGCAGCAGTAAAGCAGAATTCCGGAAGCTTTTACATTATGAATAATGCCGGCAGTGCTGTTGTGGCCGTTGACATTACAATCGGCGGCGTGACAAAACAATATACCCTTTCGGTCGGGTTTAATGAATTTGTAGAAAAGAACCTTAGAATGTATCAAAGAAAAATAGGTTCTACACAAAAGGACATTGTATACGGAACAGATGTGGGTTATGTTGCCGGAAATGAAATTCACATAACTCCAAGTGCAGGTGTTGAATATATCGGACTTACAAAGTATCAGGGAACACCAGGAAACTATAACGGAATCATAACGCCTGTTGTGCCATATCCTACCTACTCGACATTTGAAGAATCAACCTCGTCAAATGAACCGATATTTGTTGACTGGCAAGGATGTATATTTGTTAAACGCCCGACCGACGGCAAAAGAGTGGAGATGAATGTAAACTACACAGTCGGAACAGAAACGAGCATATATAAAGTAATTGTCGATTTCACGCAGGAAGCGGAGTTTGCTTTTTCATCTATCAGAAGCGCTCGTACAAAGAATGTTATAATCGACCATACGGCAAAAACAATTACAATGGATTCGGACGGCAGAGTTTCAAACATTGCAATTTATAAATATCAGCTTGGCGGACAAAACAATATGCAAATTACTCTTGCCGATAACCTGAATGCTGATGTAACTCAAAATGACGGAAGCTTTTATATTAAGGATAACGGCAGCGGCACAGCTACCGTATCGGTTGACATAACAATCGGCAACATAACCAAGCAATATACTCTTACCGTCAACTTTGCAGATGCGTTTGATTTTACGGATATACGAACATTGAGAGCTAAAAAGGCAGTCGTTGACCATGCAAATAAAACCATCACTTTAGACTCTGACGGCATTGTTCCAAACATCGCCGTATATAAAGCTCAAAACGATATTATAAAGGGCGGAAGTATCACACTTTCCGATTCACAGAGTGCAAACGTGATACAAAACCCGGGAAGTTTTTATATTAAAGATGACGGAACAGGTACGGCCGCAGTTCTAGTTAATATTATGATAGAAAAAATTACAAAGCAATACACATTGAATGTAAATTTCTCCGACGGGTTTAATTTCAGTAACATCCGTACCCTCAGAGCATCCGAAGCAAGCATTGACCATGACGCGCAAAAAATCACAATTTCGGCAGATAAGGGTGCTAAAAATGTGGCTTTGTATATATCACAGGCGGGCGTTATTAATGGCGGAAAATTGACAATAACAGATGAGAAAAATTCTCTTGTCAAGAAAAATCCCGGCAGCTATTATATTATAAAGCAGGACGGTGTAAACGAATCTACAATTTCGGCAGATATTACAGTAGGCGGAAAGACAAAAAACTATGAAATAACCGTTTGCTTTGCCGACTAAAACCATATGCGGCACTTTGCTTAGACTTTAAGCACAGTGCCGCTGATTTTAATAATTACGGGGTAACGAACTATGCGTAAAATTTGCTTTTATACTTTTTTGTTTGCGATAAGCGTGATATTTGGCACAACAGTTGGTGCCGATTCTGTTTCGCTGCTCAAGGATTTGGATGTTACCAACGGATTTATGATTCAATATGATAAAGACACGCCTTTTTATACAGTGGAGCTTGACAAAGGAGAAATCATTCCGCAAATTATTGCCGTACCGAAAAACGAGGACTGTACCGTTCGTATTGACGGCGCCGACCAAAAAGTCTATCCCGGCACAGAGAAAACAGTCACTGTTTCGGTAAATGATACAAAGGGTAATTTTGCAACATACACTTTAAAGGTATACGCAAAAGGAGAAAAGGGCGGATTGGAATTTTTAAGGTGCATAAACGGAACAATGTCACCGCAGTTTCGTGATTCGGCAAGGAATTATTATATTATTCTTCCGAACGAACACTCTGCCGCCGAGCTTGATATAAGAACTGTTGACAAGAAGGCGGTCGTTAATGTTACGGGGAATGAAAATCTTCAGGAGGGCAAACGGAAAAAGGCTGTTATAACGGTAAAAAACTCAGACGGAACCACATATGAATATGCACTGTATATTTACCGCGAGGCAAAGGTTTCATCCAATGTAAACCGTTCATTTTTACTGTCGAGTATTCAGATTAACAACGGATGTGTTCCGATTGCATTTGAGCAGACAAAAGGGTACTACAGGATAGCTGTTACAAAAAGCTGCAAAAAGCTTGATGTTAAGGCTTTGGCAGAGGAACGAAACAATATTGTTGAAATTTCGGGAACTGATATTGTAACCGATGCAGAGCATAACATAATGACAATAACAGTCAGCAACCCGGACGACGAATCACTCGGCAAGAGTGTATATGTTCTTGATTTTTACCGTAACTCATACATGACAACGCCAGTATTCAGTGTATTTCAAATGGTGGTGCTTGTTGTCTCCGCTGTATTTTTTGCGCTGATTTTTCTTGCCGTTATTCACGCTGTTATAAAAAAGGAACGGACTGATGAGGGTGACATGATTCAAGAAAGCATAAACGTTGTATCGGAAAAAGATTTATCGGGAAGGTGTTAGGCATATGATGTTCATTTCAAAAAAGAAAAAAGCTCTTATTTTGATGTTTTCATTTTTGCTGAACACTATTATGTTTTTATTAAGCTATGCCTTTTTAGGTTCTGTGTTTGCAACCAATGATGATTACAGAATGAGTTTAATTGTTTCGGGTGCATACACGGGAGAGCCGAGCAGCACGCTTGTTTTTATGAAATATCCGATTGCGTGGATTTTATCCGAACTTTATAAAATAACACCACTGATACCGTGGTACGGAATCGCCTCCATACTTTGCATATTGATTCCATCAATCATGATTTGTTATTTTATTCTGTCAGATGCATACCGTGCAGGCAATACAAAATGCGGACTGCTGCTTTATTTTCTGTTTTATTTGTTCATAGTGCAAAAACACCTTGTCCTTCCGCAGTTTACTTTAACGGCGGCGTTTATGGCAATCGGCTGGCTTGTTTTGCTTCATCATATGCCAAAAGACGGAATAAATCCGATATATTTGCTGTGTACAAGTATTTTTGCGGTCATCTCATTTTCGATACGCATGAAAGTGTTTATGATGATATTTCCCGTTGCTATTGTTGTAATTTCCGCAAATCTCATCAGCAATGAGTTTCCGAACAGAAAATATATAATCAAATATATTGTATCTATGGTTTTAACCTCAATACTGTGCTTTTCTGTGCAGATAACGGATAATAACAATACTGATTCGCAGTACAAAGCTTTTAACACCGCACGCTCGCTGGTATATGATTTTGGAGCTATACCTTCATACAACGAAAACAAGAGTTTTTATGATAAAGCCGGTATAGATGAAACTGTTTTTTACGATATTTCCGCACGCTATCTGGATTTGGACGGCGAAATTACTACAGACAAAATGCGGTCTGTTGCAAACATAAGCAAAACGCAGCGGCAAAGCACATTATTCGTAAAACGAATATTCCGTGCATTCTTAAACGCCCCATCACACTTTATCGAATCGGGCGTGTTATATCAAACCGCATTTTGCGCAATACTGTTGGTTTACACCGCATTTATCCTTTGCCGAAAGAAAAAATATGTGTGCGTCACATTCATTTTGTGCACCGCTGTCGGTATGCTGCTTGAAATGATTTATCTGTGCTATATTTCAAGGGTTATGGACAGGTTGACCGAGGTCATGATTTTAGCAATATCCGTTTCATGTATGCTTGCGCTGACCGATACATATCAAAAGGCAGATACAGAAGCAGTATCTTTTAAAGACACACGCATATACAAAAGTGCGGCAAAACTTTGCCTTGCAGCGCTCACAGTTTGTTTGGCAGTTTCAAATCAAAACGTAATTTGCGGCAAGGCAAACGGGCAACACCTTATCAATTCAAGGCTTAATGTGTTAAACACAGTTGCCGCAAGCGACAAAGAAGCATTTTATTTTTATGATGCCTACGATTTTATAGCCGCTTCGTCAGACACATTTGCGACATACGATGATATTGTCAATACTGATTCGCTCGGAAACTGGTACATAAATTCGTCGGATTACTTTAAGCGAAATGCAAAATACGAAATAAAAAATTCCATTGACGGGCTAACAGATGCGAATAAAAACATTTATTATGCGTCAATAGGAAATTTAAAAAACGGAATTACATTAACAATGAAAGAACGCTATAATATGGAGCCTGTTATCGTAAGAACCATACCTTATGAAAATAACAATATTTATATCTACACATTTGTTCCGTGCAACTAAAGAGGTGATAAGTAATGAATAACTATAAAATTTCAGTTGTAATACCCTGCTATTATGCGGAAAAATCAATAGCGGACGTTGTTGAAAAAACGGCGGAAGAGCTAAAAAAATACTGCGATTATGAATTTATTCTGGTAAATGACGGTTCGGATGACGGGACTTATTACGAGATAAAAAAGCTTGCAGGAAAATACAGCTATGTAATCGGTGTGGATTTATCCAAAAACTGCGGGCAGCATAATGCAATTCTCGCCGGAATGAAATACGCAAGCGGCGACTATATCCTCGGCATGGATGACGATTTTCAAACACACCCCTCGCAAATTGTAAAACTTATTGCTAAATTAAATGAAGGCTATGACATTGTATACGGACGTTTCCCAAAGCGACATCATGGAATTTTACGGAATATTGAAAGCAAACTCAGCCACATTTCCGTGTGTTATCTTTTAGACAAACCGAAAGATTTAAAAGCTTGCCCCATGTATATTATCCGCCGCTTTGTGCGTGATGAAATTATAAAAAGCCAAAGCAGATTTACTAATTTACAGGGACTGTTTCTGCGTACAACGTCAAAAATCGCAAATGCGGATATAGAGCATTTTGACAGACGTTTCGGAAAGAGCGGATACAACCTAAAAAAACTGATACATCTGTGGGCTTCGCTTTTGAATTACTCATTAAAACCGATTCGGCTGATATTAAAGCCGGGAATTCTGATTTTTATTATCGGACTTATATATTTAATAATTGCCTGCATTTCGGGCAACAGCTTTGAACATAAAATATTTGCCGAAATATCTGTATTTTCGGGCTTAATATTATCCGCTGTCGGTATTGTGGGCGAATATATCATCAGAATGTTTATGACGATAACAAAAGAACCTCAGTATGTCATACGGCAGGATACCTTAACTGGAGATGTAGTATATGAAAAAGAAATTGCTGATATTAGGTGCAGGTAACGCACAAATTGATTTAATCGAATATGCAAAAAGCATCGGACTTGAAGTTTATGTTTGCAGCTATACAAATACCGATAAAGGTATTCCGCTTGCAGATGTTTTCTCACAAATAAATATAGTGGATACGGATAAAATCGAAAAATATGTTAAAGAAAACAAAATAGATTACATATATTCTGTCGGCAGTGATATTGCGGTTCCCACGTTTTGCAAGACAGCGGAACGATTGAATATGTTTCATTTTGTGTCGGGTAAAACCGCCGATATTTGCTGCAACAAGCACCTTATGCGTGAAGCTCTCGGTATTGATAATCCGTTCAATGTGCCTTTTATGGTTTGCCAAACGCCGGATGAAGCAAAAAATGCTGACTTTTATCCTCTTATGATAAAGCCTGTTGATTCGCAGGGGCAAAGGGGTATATTCAAGGCGAAAAACTTTGAAGAACTATCGCAGCATTTCGAATGCGCCATGAGCCATTCAAGGTGTAAAAAAGTAATTCTTGAAAAACATATATCAGGCAGAGAAGTTTCCGTAAACGCTTATGTAAAGGGCGGCAATATTATCTTTTCCGTTCTCTCCGACCGTGAATCGTTCGGAAATCTTCCGGGAGGCATCATAAAAGCACATCATCTCCCGTCAAGATTTGAGGGAACGCAGACGCACGAAAAAATCAACGAGCTTGTGCGTGAAACGGTAAAAAAGCTTGGAATAGAAAACGGACCCGTTTATTTTCAGATTAAAGTGTCGGAGAATCATCCATATCTGATAGAGGTTACTCCCCGTCTTGACGGCTGTCATATGTGGCGGCTGATAAAGGAATATTGCGGCGTAAATCTTTTGAAACTTACAATGCGGCATTTACTTGGCGAATCGGCGGACTTGCCGGAATATAAAGCAAGCCCGATTCCTGTCCACACGGAATTTTTCTGCGAACCGCCGGGTACTTTTTTCGATGAGAACAAATATGCAAAATATGCTGCCGATTATAAAAGAATGTACTACGATACCGGAGATACGGTCAGAAAAATGAACGGATATATGGAAAAATGCGGATATCGGATTTTTAAGTCTCCGAGAAAAATCGGTCTGGTGGGCGGCAGCGGCTTTATAGGAAAATGGTTTCGGGACATGTATACAAACAACGCAGAACTTGTTGAAATATCAAGGAAAAACGGCACAATCAGCGAGTATTCCACAGAACAGCTGAAAAAAGCATTATACGGCTGTGACAGTGCGGTTATCTTCGCCGCAAAAAAAGTAAGCCAAAATGAAAAGCAAAGTCTTGCGCTGTATGAAGATAATGTAAAAACCCTTGAAAATGCGCTGATTGCCTGCACAGATTTAGGGATAAAAAATATTGTATATCTTTCGTCAAGGTGTGTGTATTCCAATTCTCAAAATTCTCCCGTCAGCGAAAGCGGCGAGATAGCACCGATTAATTATTACGGCATCTCAAAATATACGGGCGAACTGCTTTGCGGATATTACAACCGCACCCTTGGCACAAACATAAAAATTTTAAGGCTATCTCAGGTTATCGGAAATGACAAAAACGGATATTTAATAAGCAGATATACGGAAAGCGCGGCAGACGGAAAACCGCTTTTGGTATACGGAAATTCAGTCGGCAAGCGTGATTATATTTACGTAAAAGATGTTTGCCGTGCCATATGGCTTTCGCTTCAAAAATACGCTTTGTGCGGTGTGTATAATATAGGCTCGGGAATCGGAACAACGAATGCGGAGCTTGCAAAAGCGGTTATTGACGGATTTTGTTCCTCATCTGAAATTGAGATGCAAAGAGATAAAAAAGAAGATACCTCAGTTTGCTATCTTGACACATCAAAAGCAAAAAACGAGCTTGGTTTTGTATGTCAATACAGTCTTGCGGAGGCATTCGGAGAATTAAAGGAGTTTAATCATGGAAATACCGTTTAACATACCTCCGGTTGTCGGTACGGAGCAATCCTTTATTGAGGACGCAATCGGCAGACGCAAGCTGTGCGGAGATAATTTCTATACAAAAAAATGCGCCTCGCTTATAAAAGAGAAGTATCACACCGAAAAAGCACTTTTAACGCCGTCCTGCACCCACGCTTTGGAAATGGCGGCGCTTCTTTGCGACATAAAGCCGGGCGACGAGGTAATTATGCCGTCATTTACATTTGTTTCAACCGCAAACGCTTTTGTGCTGCGAGGAGCAAAAATTGTGTTTGTTGACATTCGCCCCGATACGCAGAATATAGACGAAAAACTGATTGAGACGGCAATTACCGACAAAACCCGTGCTATCGTTCCGGTTCATTATGCCGGTGTCGGATGCGAAATGGATTATATATCCGCTCTTGCAAAAGAGTACTCATTAAAAGTAGTTGAAGACGCTGCACAAGGTGTGAATGCATATTACAAAGGGAAGGCTCTCGGCTCAATCGGAGATTTCGGAACATACAGTTTTCACGAAACAAAAAATTACACAATGGGCGAAGGCGGCGCCTTGCTTGTAAACTCCGAAAATGACATTATAAAAGCTGAGATTATAAGAGAAAAAGGTACAAACCGAGCAGAATTTTTGCTTGGCATGACGGATAAATACACATGGGTAAACATGGGTTCCTCATACTTGGCAAGTGAGCTTGGTGCGGCATTTTTGTATGCACAGTTAAAGGAAGCAAAGCAGATAAACGACGCACGGTTGTCAAGATACAATCAGTATTATTGCGGTCTGAAAGAGCTTGAGGAAAGAGGGCTTATAACACTGCCTGTTGTACCCGATGAATGTACGCACAACGCTCATATGTTTTACATAAAAACAAAAAATCTGAAACAGCGGTGCGATTTCATTGAATATATGAAAAAAAGAGGTGTTTCGTGCGTGTTTCACTATGTACCGCTTCATTCCTCACCGTTTGGCAGAAAATGTTCTTCATTCTGCGGCGAGGACAGGTATACAACGAAAACTTCCGAAACGCTTGTAAGACTTCCGATGTATAAAGACCTGACAAAAGATGATGCAGATTATATCTTAGAAAACATATATTCATTTTTCAAGGGAGAATAGTTATGAAAAAAACGAAGCAACTGTTTATTCTTCATCTTAATATACTGTTGTTTTCATTTACGGGGATATTTTCAAAGCTTGCCGCAAGCAGCGTCAGCAAAAACGGGGCGTTTTGTATAAATACTCTCATTTTTGCCGGGCTTATCCTTTTAAACTGCGGCGTGTATGCGTTGTTTTGGCAGCAAAACCTAAAACATTTTGATGTAAACATTGCATATGCCCACAGGTCGGTTTACAACGTATGGAGTCTTTTGTGGTCGGTGCTGATATTCTCCGAAAAAATCACAGTCGGAAATATTTTGGGAACCGTACTGATTATCGCAGGGATTTGGGTGATGCAAAGTGAGTAATTTTTTATTTTTTATATTAATGATAATGAGTGCGTTTATTACCGCATTTTCGCAGATTATCCTCAAAAAAAGTGCGGACAGGAAATATAAAAATGTTTTCTTTGAATACCTAAATCCTTATGTTTTATTTTCGTATGTATGTTATATCGGCGTGCTTGTGCTGAATGTGTTCATATATACGAAGATTGATTACCGTTTTGGTGTGGTAATAAACTCAATGTCCACCGTGTTTGTAATGCTTCTTTCGCATATCATTTTAAAAGAAGTCATAACAAAAAAGCGGATTATCGGGAATGCAATTATTGTATGCGGTATTTTGGTGTTTATGCTCTTTTAGCCGTAAAGAAAAATAGCTTACTTTGTATTGACTTTTAGATTTTATTATGATATACTTTCTATATAAAAAATTATTAAGGAGCAAATATATGGTTAAACTGATACCCATGCCGAAAAAAATCGAAGAAATCGGCGGCGAATTTTCATACAAAGCAATAAAGCCCGTATCATATAAGGAAGATGAAAGAATAGAGAAGGCATTTTCCCGTCTGCCGCAAAGCGAAAACGGAGCGGACGTTGTCATAAAGCATGACAGCATGGCTGATGAGGAATACAAGCTTGAAATAGGCGAAAAAATTGTCATAACAGCCGCTGCTGCAAAGGGAATTTTTTATGCCGTGCAAACACTGCGCCAGCTGTTCGACAGCGGATATATTCCCAATTGTGTTATCGAGGATAAGCCCGACCTTTCATACCGCGGACTTTATCATGATGTGACGCGCGGAAAAATTCCGAATACGGAAACCATGAAGCGTCTTATAGACAGATGCGCTTACTTTAAATTAAACTCCCTCCAGCTTTATGTCGAGCATACGTATGAATTCAGGGAATTTGCCGATATAAAGGACGAAACCGGATATATGACTGCCGAAGAAACGAGGGAAATTGACGATTACTGCCACGAAAACTTTATCGAGCTTATACCGTCCATCGCAACATTCGGTCATTTATACGAGCTGCTTAATTTAGAGAAATATAAGCATCTGCGAGTTTTAAAGGACTACAAAAAAGACGTGACGTTTTGGTTTGGCAGAATGGCGCATCATACAATAGATCCGAGGCTTTCCGAAAGCTTTGAGGTTGTAAAGAGCCTTATTGACCAATATATTCCCCTGTTCCGCTCAGACAAATTCAACATTTGCTGTGATGAAACATTCGACCTTGACAATTGTGGCTTAAGCAGTGACGAAAGCGGACAGCTGTACATAGAGTTTGTGAAAAAAATCATAGACTATATAAAATCCAAAGGTAAGACTCCGATGATGTGGGGAGATATTCTTCTTCAGCACCCCGAGGCGGCAAAGCTTCTGCCCGAGGACGTTATACTTCTTAACTGGAACTACGAGCCGGAAACGAATGATGAAAGATTTACCACGCTTGAAAAATACGGCAGAAAACAAATCGCCTGCCCGGGTACAAGCTCATGGTTTAACTTTTGCGAAATAATCGACACGTCAGAGAAAAACATTTGCAGCATGGCATATGTCGGCTCAAAACACGGTATAGACGGTGTGCTGAACACGAATTGGGGTGATTTCGGAAACGTATGCAGCATAGAACTTGCTATGTACGGAATTGCACTCGGTGCGGAAGTGGCATGGACTCCGAGAGAAAATGTAAGAGCTGACTTTGCCGACTGCATGAACAGCCTTATATACAAGAGCAAAAACGGTGAGAATTTCGTAAGACGCATAGGCAAGCTTTGTCAAAACGTATCATGGCGTGCATTCGTATTTGAATATTCGTTTGATAAATACGGTAACAGACATGACTCCGTTTGCCCGAGCGAAAAAGCAATCAGACAGACGGTAAGCGATGCATACGCTCTCAAAGCAGAAATTGAAAAGGATAACAGTCTTGACAGCGGCTACAAAAAAGAAATGCTTATAGCGGTTGATGCAGAGCTTGCTATGTCAAAGCTTCTTGCAAAACGTGCGGGAGCGGATATAGATGTGGATATTGACGTTAACGCTTGGCTTGAGAAATTCAAAAAAGCATGGCTTGAGAAAAATCAGATAAACGAATTTCCGAAAATAGAAAAGACCATAATGCATTTTATGAAATAAAAACGCTAAAAAATGGGGATATTAAAAAACTCCGCAGCGCAAGAAAAGAAACAAAAACACATACGCTTTCGGGTACCCCAAAACTAAAGTTTTGGCTTGGTTTGTTGATTCCAAAGCTTTTTTCCTATCCCCCGAAAAAATTAAGGCTGTTTAAAAGTCAATTGACTTTTAAACAGCCCTTTTTCATAAATTCAATATCCGGAAAGCGTCATACACCGTGCGCAATTCTAAAATATCTATGATTTTATCATATCCTCGATTTTCGCCGAGCCGGTTTCGATTTTGCTCGCTGCCCCGCCGGAAAAGCTCTTTATTATCGCGTCCACCGACGCATCGCTTTCTGATACGTTGTCCAAAAGCCAATCGTACAAAAGACGCGCAACTTGTTTTTCATCGTTCGGCAAGCTGCCCTTTATCCCAAGTGCGTCGGCAATAATCTTTTTTGGTAATCAGCCTTGATTTGCCTTGAAAAATACTGCGAAATAGGCATTAAGTACGTTTGATTTTTCGGAAGCCTGCGATTGCCGTGACGGAGTCGCTTATATGTGATGCGTCCAAACTTACAGCAGCGGCAAGCATATTATTTTGTACCCTTGTTATTTCCATAAGAAAATTCAGTTTTTCGGAAAACATAAAACATCACTCCCTGCAAGGCAAAATAAACGTCTTATCATTTCAGCAAAAGATTAATTTTACGTCTTATCTCAAATATATACTCATCGCAGTGCGGATAATCCTTAAATGTAATCTTTCTGCCGGCTGTTTCGTCAATAAGCTTTATAACAGCATCCCGTCCGATTTTATTTTCAAGCGTCGTCAATGCACGCATATCCTGAAGTGCGTCATAGAAAACTTTTATTCTAAGACTTTCCGCCGCACCGTCCTTGTACGGATATACGCTAAACGAATCGCCTGCCGGGAATTGACGGTCGGCATCGGTTATAAAATACGGGTCAATTTCCGTTCTTGACAAAAACGAATTATAGAAGTTAAATCCCCAGTGGAGAAATCCTTCAATATCGTACTTATACATAATTATTCCGAGCATTCTGTTTCTGCGTGACGGCATAGCCATAAATCTGTTGCACACATCAATTTTTTGTCCGCAGCAATAATATGCCCATGGCTTTACTCCGTGGTCGAGGAAGTTGTCTATATGATCCGTTGCGGCAACAGGATTTTCAACAACGCCCTCAAGATAGAAGCTGAACTCCGACAATGCGTCAATGATTTTACAATCCTTAACGTACGGCTTAACCTTTTTCTTCGCATTATTATATGCCTGCTTATTTTTCTCGGTAGGTTCGTCGGAAACATGGAAATAAATCTTATCCGCCAAACCGAGAGCCTCATAAAATTCAACCAATGAGGGAAGAAAAGCCTTCAAAAAGCTTTTATATTCCTCAGAGTCTGCCGATACGTTCCAGCCAAAAAGCTTTTCAAGACCGTTTTCGGTATGAACCATAATTTTTGGTGCTGCCTCCGAACCCCACTGCGTAAACAGAGGCGGAATCTCAAAATACTTAATATTATTCTTGAGGCACATATTTGTAAACCGCTCCAGCTTCTCAAAGTCAAAGCGATAATCGTTTCCTTCTTTATAAATCTCAACAAGCTGAACTGTTCGTCTTTCTCCGCCCTTTTCGGTATCGAGAGGAGGAGTAAATACAGGCGTCAAAATCATATTAATTCCGTTTTTCGCCGCAACGCTTATGTAGTTTTCGGCAATAGTCCAGAATTCCTCGGAGAACACTTCTACCTTGTGATAATTCGCAATACAATCATAATGCATCCACTGAGTAAAAATCAGCTTTTGCGGCGCAAGCTTTTCTCCGGCGGTATTTACGATAAGCTCCTTTGTTGATTCTTGTCCGTTTTCCTCGCTCACCGTTATTTTTATTTTATGAACGCCGGCTGTATTATTCTCCGACGGCTTAACGTTTATCCAAAGCGTATAAGGCATATCCGACGCCAGCTCGAACTTATTGTTTTCAATCGGGAACAATACGTCCGGATAAAGTCCCGGCTCCGTCGACAAATAATCCTCATCGAAAACTCCGGGGTAGCAAGGCATCTCAACGGGTACATTCTTTACCGTACTTATTTCAAAGCTGCCCTCTATATCCGTTTCCACCGTCACGACGCTTTTTGCTATTTCATATTCATCGTCCGTTTTCGCAAAGCATACAAGCTGATAGGAAAACTCCTCGTCACGCAAAACGTCAAGCTCTTTAATTTCCTTTACCTCATCGGTTTTCCCCCGAAACTTCTCAAGTGAAGATATTTGTATCATCTCTAAACTCTTCATTTTCTTTTCTCCTTCAGATACATATTTTCCGCCTACAGAATTTTGTTTCCACGACGCTTTATCAGTCCAAAATCATATATTTTGCACTCTCTGGGTTATTATATCATATTATCGTCAAGAAGTCAACACATTTTTTTGTCATGAAACGTGACAAACCTCCTCCATTTTGTCATTGACAAAACGCTCTGCGGTATTGAATGTTCGTCTTAAATCTAATATAATATTATCGGAGAATAAAACACTTAAAGGACGTGATACTATGGATGAATTGACAGACAACGGCATTTCACCCGGATTTTCGGACAGCGATGTTTGCAAGCTGATGCTGTGGGACAATGACCTTACTCCTGTTTCAGGCTTTTGCATCGCCGCAAAATAAAAAAATTTCCCTAAACGAAAGCTAATCGCATTTTTAGATTTTAGGCAGAACTTATCTTGCTGAAAATCATTATCACCGAATGAAGTATTCGGCATATTATAATATCACAAGGGCGACCGAATCGCTTTTGTAAGTAAATGCATTTGCTTTTGAAGGGAGTGAAACAATATGGGATTATTCGGAGGTAACTGCGGAGGCGGAAATGACCAGTGGATTTGGATATTGATAATTATAGTGCTTATACTTTGCTGCAGTGACGGCAATATCTTCGGCGGCAATAATAATTGCTGCTGTGACCCGTGCTGCGACCCGCCGCCGTGCAACCCGTGCTGCTGACAAAAAAATCAGCGGCAGTGATTTATTCTCTGCCGCTGAACAAAGCATTTTAATAAATTTTATTCCTCGTCCTCAACAACGACGCCCTTACCCTCGGAACCTTTTTCATTATTCTTTTCAAACGCTACGCTTTCAACATGAACATTCACACCGAGAACGGATAATCCCGTCATTGTTTCAATATTATTTTTAACGCTCTGTTGTATGCGCTCGGAAACCTCACGCACCTTATAGCCGTACTTAATAGTAATGTACAAATCAACAACAGCCGTCTTATCCGTCATTTCAAGCTTTACGCCTCGTTTTTTAGATCCGAACTTCTCTGCGATTGTATCCTGAAGGCTTGCATAAAGACCGGCAACTCCGTCCGTTTCCTCTGCCGCAATACCGGCAATCGTCGATACAACCTCGGGCGAAATTCTAACACTGCCGCCCTCTGCCTTTTTTACGATTTCTCTTTCATCACGTGTATCGTCAAAAAACTCATCCATAATTAACATTCCTTTCCGCATAGAATTATCTATAAGTATTATAACAGATTTTCTACTTAACTTCAACCACTTTTATCTTATTTGGTGAAATTTTTATTTGTTGTGTTGCAATATCCTGTATTTTTGCGGCGTCTGCGTCGGTAAATTCGTCCTTTTGTACAGTAATGCTTACGTTATCCTCTGAAATATACACACATATTTTATCATAACCCTTTGCTCTTGCGATATTCTCTATACTGCTTTCGTTTTGGACAGCGTCGGCAATTTTTAAAATCTGCTCCTGCGCCTTTTTTCTGATTTCCGTATCAAACTCCTTGTTTGCCGCCGTTTGATTAAGAACATCGAGCGATTTGGCACGTGCCGTTTCCCTTTCCGCCTTCGCCTTTTCAAAATAATTTCCATTCTCCGCCGAATCCCTGTCTTCCTCTGCCTGCTTTTCAACGGAAACATCGTTATTCATAACGTACTGCGCTTCTCCGAGCTTTTTCCCCGTTTCAACATAGCTCGCCCCATCCTTTACGCTGATATTGTCACGATATTGCCAATTCAAATACCCCGCCATACCTATAAGCACCACCATAGCGGCAGCTATTATTTCCTTGCGTCTTAAAATCATCATAACATTTCTCCAATCCGCCGCATTACCTCGGCAATTATTTAATTATTTCTTTTTAAACACCTTTACCTTATGAGCCGGCAAATCAAGTGCGGCACAAGCAGCCTCCGAAAGCTCGTTTTTTATCTTTTCACTGCCTGCGCCGTCTGCCGTGATAACCGCCCCCTTTGCCGTTCGGCCGCCGTTTTTGTCAGCGACGGAGTACGTGACCGCAAGCGATACCCTGCCCACGCCCTCAATCTGCGAAAGAATTCCTTCTACTCGTTTTTCCTCGCCGTCCGCGCTGATTGTTTTGTTGGTTTTCGGCAGCATCATAAAAACAACACCAATAATTAATATTATAATTACAGCCTGTTTATTCTTTGATTTTAAAAATTTTTCGGATTGTGAAATGAAATTTTCTCCGGAGAATAAATTTGCGAAAGCCGTCTGCGTATCTTTTCTCTTTTTGTACTTATCCATACGCTTATTTCGTCAACTCCCTCTATTTCATATTTATCGTTTACGCAAAGCCTGACTCCTACCTGCGCCTCTTCGGAAAACTCCTCGGCTATCCGCACCGATATATCCTCCGCAACTTTTCTTTCCATTTCGGAAATTACGGCTTTTTTCTGCGCATTCATATCAAGCTCGCCGTTATACTTTTCAATATCAAAAATATCTATTCTTTTAAACTCCGCAATGGGAGATGCAATAACGCTGACAATCATTATGCCGCATACAAGGCGCACATATTTCGCCCATCTTTGCGGCGAAACAAGCTGTGCAAGTGCCGATAAAACGGCGCTTCCGATTACGGCGGTCATATATTCTTTCATTCGTATCCTCCTTATGACGTTGCGGCAAGCAATATGCTTATACATATTATAAACAAAACGGCAACTGCGGCAACCATTCCGAAAAGGATAACAACCGCTCCGCTTATATCGCAAAGCAAGGCGCTTATTCTCCTGTCGCTTATAGGCTCTACTATTGCGGACGATACTCTGACAGCAAGCGCCATTGCCCCTATTTTCATAATCGGCACAGCACATATAACGCACATTGCCGCAAGTCCCGCTCCGCCGACCGTGTTTTTCATCATCTGACTGCCTGTTACGACTGTTTCAAGCGTGTCCGACAAAAAATTACCCACCACCGGCACAAGACTGCCGACCGCAAACTTAACCGTTTTTGCACTCACCGCATCAAGAGCGGGTGCAGAAAAACCGTAAATGCCGCAAATTCCGGTAAACAAAGTAAACGACAGCGCCAAAATCCATTTTGCGCACGAGGATATAAGTCTGCATACGCCCGTAATCTGCACCTCGGAGCTTACATTGTTTGCAACCGATAAAATAGCCGAATACGACGCAAGCGGTACTATACATTTTGAGCAGATGATACTGACCGCATAAACAGCAGTCATAAGCACCGGATGAAATGCACCGGCACTGACAGGCTTGCCCGATGTAATAACAAGCGTTGTAATTGCCGGCATAAGCTTTGTTATAAAATCGGTCATTTTGCCTATAACATCAAGTGCATATTCAAGACATACACCGAAGCATTTAACAGCCGTCGCCGCACTCAGTGCAAAGCAGGCAAAAAACGATATTTCTCCCGATTTCGACTTAAAGCTCTCGCTCATAAGATTAATTAGCGCACCTACCGCACCCAGGCAAAAAAACAGTATTATATAATAGGACAGCTCATGAAACTGCCCGAAAAATTCATTTGCAACATACGACATAACAGATGTCGGCGACAGTGTAAAATCACCGCTTTGCATTTTTCCGACAATATCGTTAAACAACGGCTCACCCTCAAGATACACATCCGCTCCGCTAAAGCATATTAACCGCATCCGTGCACACCTCCAAAAAGCTCTTCACAAGCGGCATTGACATAAACATTATAAACAGCTTGCCCACCATTTCTATTTTTGCTGCCGTTGCACACTCGCCTGCGTCACGGCAAAGCTCCGACGATATTTCCAGAATATATGATGCGGCTATAATCTTAAGTAAAATTACAAAATACTTTCTGTCTATTCCGCAGCTGTCTGTAATTTCTCCTATCTCATTTACTACAGTATGCAGCGTACCGAGTGCATACATCGTAAGCACAATACCCGTTGCAACCGAAACGAGCATTGCAAAAGACGGATTTTGTTTTTTAAGCATAACTGCCGCAAGTGCACCCGTAATCGCAAGCGAACAAAGCTTTATTATATCCAATCCGATACCCCTTTCCATGTGTATATAATTGATTTTTTTCGGCACGCTGTGAAAATATAAGTATTGTCTTATTATAGAGATGTAACATAACTGTTTATAATCCGAATGTACTCCTCACCATATCAAACAGTTCGCCTATTTGGCTGACTATTATAACAAGCACCACAATAAGTCCCGCAATTGTTGTAAGCAATGCCTGTTCGTCACGACCGGACCTCGACAAAAGCTGATTTAAAACAGCAACTATTATTCCTATCCCCGCAACCTGAAATATAAGCTCAACTTCCATTTACATAACCCTCTTATAAAAGTATAATAACCGTTGCCGCACCTATAAACGACGCTCCTTGCAAAATAAGCTTTGACCGCTCGCCGACCTCACGTTTTAAATCAATCGCACTTTTTTCGACAAGCGACAGTGTATAATCTATTTGCGAAAGCTGTTCGGTAAGATTCCGCTTCCCCAAGCCGTCAGAGAGCGTCAAAAGCACCTCTTTTTCATCGGAAGACAGACGAAAATCATTAACCGCACGCCCTATCGCTCTTTTATATGCCGCTGCGGCGCCGTCCGATTTAACGTTTTGTCCGCATTCGCAAAAATAAATATTTGAACAGATTGCTCCGACATTTTCAAAAGCTTCCGAAAGAGATGACTGCTTAAGCGATATTTCGCTTTTCAGCAAGGAAACGCTTTTTCTCATAAGCTCCATCAACTGCTGTCTGCTTTTTATCGCCGAAACCCTTCCGAAACCAATCATTAAAAATGCAGACATAATCATTACCGCACCGAATACTTTAAACATTTACAATCTCCCTTATTTGACCGCATTTGTCCGACAGCCGAACAATACACCGAAAACAAGAGAGAATTTTGCTGTCGACATCTTTTTTCGGGTCGTCGCCGTGAATTGTCGCAATGACCGAAACACCGCATTTACTTGCATACTCAATTGCTTCAACATCGTCCGCGCCGCCTATTTCATCAACCGCCGCCACCGTCGGTGCCATCGACCTTATCATCATTTTAAGACCGTCGGCTTTTCGGCACATACGAAAAACATCGGTATTTTCACCCAAATCAAAACAGTCATATGCCCCCGAAAGCTCACCCCGCTCGTCCACAACCGAGATATTTACGCCTTTATTTGAGATTTGCCGAACCAAATCACGCAAAAAAGTAGTTTTTCCGCAACCGGGTTTTGATATTATAAGCGTGTTTTTTATATCTCCGCCGTTATACACCGCACTAAAAGCCTTGTCCGCCGCACCGATAATCTCACGCGCAAAACGATAGTTAAGACTCGTTATATTGTCAACAAAATTCCCGTCCGCCGTCATCGTTCCGCAAAGTCCAACTCTGCAACCGTTCGGTGCGGTTATATATCCGTTTTTTATTTCGTCCTGATATGAATAAAGCGACGACGCCGTCAGTATCTCAACCGCATCTTCAATATCAGCCCGTGTTGTGATAACGGCATTTTTGTTGCTCTGCGAAAATTTCCCGGACTTTAAAAGCGTTTTTATTTCTCCGCCCGTCACAACCTTTACCGCTCGTCCGCATCGCAATCTTACCTCGGATATGTCTTTTGTGTCAATTCCGTAAAAGTATCGTCTGATTTTAAGCGGCAAAACAGACGTTGCCGTATCTTCCCTTCCAAATAAATCTGCACTTACAATCATGCTTATCCCTCCGTTTTTTATATACTTCATTGTATTATACAAAATTCCGTTTTAGAACAAAAAAAGAGCCGCCGCATAAAGCGGCAGCCCCAAAAGGAGTTTTTAGTTTATAGCTTCTTCAGTTACCTGCGGCTCGGAAATTGTTTTTCCGTCCTCGCTTACCGTAAGCTCAAGAATTTCGCTGAAATATTCAGCCGGTACATATGTAACGCCGTCCTCCAAAACAGGAGCGCACTTTAATGTTTCAGGCATAGCCTTACCCTTGATGTATGCATTTTTTCCAATCTGCATAGTATACGAAACACCGACTCTTATGCACTGAAGTGCGCCGTCCCATTCAACGTCATAGCCGAGTGATTCGCAAATAGCTCTGAGCGGAAGAAGCGATACGTCTGTCTTACAGGGTTCAAATACCAATCTCTTGCCGTTTACCGAAACGCTGCCGAAGTCTGCATTCAAAACAATTACCTTATCGGGTGATGTTTGTGCCGGAAGGCTCATTGCCATCATTGAATAAAATACCGCAAGCTCTTTTGAGTCAAGGCTGCCCTTGTAAGCATTTCCGTTTTTATCAACAATCTTTGTATCTTCCGATATATTAAGCGCAAGCTTGTTTGACGCATTTATGTAATCGCCGAAATCATCTTCACCGCTCTTGAAGTACATGTCAACATCAGGAAGTCCTGCATCCTCGCTGTTTTGAACCACTACGAGGTCTGCCGCATATCTCTCGGGGAGTGAAAGAAGCATAGGTGTGCGTGTGCTTACGAAAAGTGTGAACTTGTCACCTGCTTTAAGTGTATATGCCTCGCCCTTTTCATCTGTTACAAGCGCCGTCTTTTCGATCCAGAATTCCTCTGCGTTTTCACCCTCAGCTATATACATATCAGCTTCAACGGATTTAATTGTTCCGCTCTTTGTGATAAACTCATTCGACTCTTTTTCTTCGGGTGCGCTTATAAGAATGTCATTTGCGGGAGCCTGTACGTCCTGCTCTGCAAAAACTGCAAGCTGTCCGAGTGCTAATGATGCTGCAATAATAGATACAAAAATTTTCTTTTTCATAATTAAAATCCTCTCTTTTTTATAACTTTTTCTCACGCTTTTTTTGCGCTTTCGTATATAATACTTTTCAGAGTGCCAAAAGGTTGCAAAAAAATAAAAAAAATTTATTTTTCATAAAAAAATTTTTTCGGGGCAAAATATAAATGTATCAAAACATGAAAGGAATGTGAATAAAATGCGCTTTATTAAAGCTTTGCTTACATCTGCAATTCTAACGGCAGTGCTTACATCATGCGGCAATGACAATACCGCACCGTCACCGTCGCCTACAGAGAACACTGCTCCGACACCTCAGGCAACATCTGTCGGGGAAAAAATGGGCGACGCCGCCGAGGATATGGCAGACGGTGCAAAAAAACAACTTGACGACATGGCGGACACAACGAAAAAGGTTGCCGATGATGTGACAAAATAAATCTTCCTATTAAAAATGCTGCGCCGAGAAATTTATCGGAGCAGCCTTTTTTTATTTTTTCAGCAGGTATTTTCTTTTCGTTGCAAGTCCTCCACGTATATGCCTTTGCGCCTTGTTTTCAAGAAGCACGGCATGAACCTCCTCGGCAAGCGATTTATTTATTTTAATTAAACGTTCACTAACATCTTTATGTACAGTTGATTTTGAGATATGAAATTTAGCCGCAGCACTGCGCACCGTAGCGTTATTTTCGACAATGTAATTTGCAAGCGTGACGGCTCGCCGTTCAATATAATCCTTCAACAACCTCACCTCATAATATAAGTTACTTCAATATATGAGATGAGTTTTTATTTTATTCGTTATTAATATGCGTATTTACAAAAGTATTTCTGTACTCGCTCGGCGTCATTTTTTTATGATATCCGAAAAATTTTATAAAATGATTTTCGCTTTTAAATCCCGTCATAAACGCTATTTGCTTAATCGTATAAAGCGTTGTCTGCAAAAGACTCTCTGCACTTCTTATTTTAAGCTCAATAATATAATCTTTAATTCCCATACCGTATGCCGCCTTAAAAACACGGCTTATGTGGTTTTCATGGTATCCGAAAACCTGCGAAACGGTAAGCACGTTTATTTCTTTATTTATATTAAGCCTTATCCATTCTTTAATTTCACTTGCAAGACTGCTTTCACGAAGCGCATCGTTTCTGTTTTGAAACAATATTTCCTTTAATATCATTGCACACGCCAAATCCGCGCTGTCCGAATCGTAGCCTGGAGTATTTGAAATGTGCAAAAGCTGTGAAAATAAAGTTTTAAGCACAAACGGGGAGCCGCTTGTAATGTTTTTTGCCATGCACGGCGGTTCGGAAAGCTTAAAATGCATCCAAAAAAAAGAAACATCGCTTGATTTTTCAACACCCCTGTGGTATGTATCGGGATCGATCAGAAGTATATCGTTTTCGCATAGCGTATACTCCTCCTCTCCCTCGCAAATATACACCTTTCCTTTTATGACAAATATTATTTCGTATGTGTCTGTTATTCTCTCCGGATGTATCCACTCGCCCGACGACTTAAAAAGTCCCGAACTGACATATGAAAATCTGCTGCCCGACGAAAGTGTAATCATGTTTGATTTTTTCACCTTATCCTTTTTTTTCTCACTTGAATATGTTTCTTAGGTATATTATAATATACTTATACTAAATTGTCAACATAATAATTAATTGTTTTAAAATCTCACCAAGCGAAAAGGAGAAGGGATATGAAAAATTTAAACTACAAAAATGTCGATTTGACAGACGGCTTTTGGAAAGACAAACAGCTTTTAAACGAAAACGTAACAATTGATGCGGTGTACAACCGTTTCAGCGACACAGGAAGAATTAAAGCGTTTGATTTTTCGTGGAAAGAGGGAGATGAAAACAAACCTCATATTTTCTGGGATTCGGACGTTGCAAAATGGATAGAGGGCGCAGCGTGCATTCTTGCCAAAAAGGAGGACAAGCATCTCACGGATCGTATCGAGCATTTGATAGACTGTATTGAAAAGCATCAGGAGCCGGACGGATATTTTAATATTTATTTTACCGTTTGCGACAAATCATCACGATTTAAAAAACGTGACTGTCACGAGCTTTACTGTGCCGGTCATCTGATTGAAGCCGCCGTTGAATATTACGAGGCGACAGGCAGGGACAGATTTTTAAAATGTATGATGAAATATGCCGACTGCATTGAAAAAGCATTTATTACCGAAAGAACAGCCGCATTTACAACGTGCGGTCATGAAGAAATAGAACTTGCTCTCTATAAGCTTTACAAATGCACGGGTAACAAAAAATATCTTGATATGTCGTTGTTTTTTATAAATATGCGCGGAGCAAAAACAGAGGTTGACATTTCCGAAATATATAACGACAAAAACGACCAGCATCACACGAGCGTGAGAAACCAAAAAGAAGCGGAGGGTCATGCGGTAAGAGCCTGCTATTTATATACGGCAATGGCAGATGCGGCGGCGGAAACAAACGATGCCGAGCTTGAAGACTCATGCCGCAGAATTTTCAGCGACATAATAAACCGTAAAATGTATATAACGGGAGGTATCGGCTCTACATATCACGGAGAAGCGTTTACAATTCCTTATGACTTGCCTTCTGACAGAGCATATGCGGAAACGTGCGCTTCCATCGGAATGATGCTTTTTGCACACAGGATGCAGCAGCTTGAACTCAATTCCGTATATGCAGATGTAATTGAACGTGAAATGTATAACGGTATGCTTTCGGGAGTATCTCTTGACGGAAAAGCATTTTTCTATGAAAACCCCTTGGAAACAGACCTTGACAACTACGTAAAATACAGATCAACAGCCACTGCGGAACGCTATGCGATAACACAGCGAAAAGAGGTTTTTCAGTGCTCATGCTGTCCGCCGAACATTAACAGAATTTTTGCATCGATAGGAAATTATGCATACGGATACGACAAAGACAGCATTTTCGTAAATCAGTTTATGTCATCTGTCGCAAAAATTGACGGAATGGAAATTGAGGTAAAAACCGACTATCCGAGAAGCGGAAAGGTACAGATACAAACATCCGGTGTTAAGACGCTGTATATAAGAATACCGTCATGGTGCAGAGAATTTACCGTAAGCGAGGAGTTCGAAAAAACGAACGGATATGCGGTCATTAAAAATCCTGACAAGCCTGTTACGGTTGACTTTATAATGACGCCGACCGTTATGCAGGCAAATCCAAAAGTTAAGTCAACGGCGGGGAAGGTTGCCGTTATGTACGGTCCGATTGTTTACTGTGCGGAAGGCTGTGACAACACCTGCGGCAGACTTCACGAACAGTTTATAAACTCAAACGGAGAGTTCGAGGTAAGCTATTGCGATGAGCTGGGTGCAAACGTAATTTGTGCCGACGGATATAAAAAGGCGTCAACGCCGTCTCTTTATTCTCCGCTCTCCGATGACTTTGAAAAAATAAAGCTTAAGCTTATACCGTTTGCCTATCACGCAAACAGAGAAGAATGCGATATGACCGTGTGGCTCAATTTCGTCAACAAATAAAATACATATGGAGGAAAAAACATGAACAAGATAATTACAAAGAAAAATATTATTTTAACATCTGTTTTTGCACTTATAATGCTGATTTCGTTTTTTCTGATAGCAAGAGTCGTTTCCTCGCCGTCATTTTTTCAATCAACAATGCAATCGATTGACGACAAAAGAAACACCGTATTGGCATTAACCGCAACAAGTGCCGCATCATCTACGGCAATTACGCTTATTCCTGGAAATGTAGGAATGCCTATTGCAAATCAGCTTGCCGAACTTGGTAAATATCTTCTTATAGTACTGTCTGCGCTCACGTTTGAAAAAATACTTTTATCGGCAATAGGATATATTTCCTTTAAAGTTATAATACCAATATCATGTATTTTTGCGATAGCTGCTATATACTCCAAAAACAAAAACTTTGTCAAAGCGGCGTTAAAAACGTTTATATTGGGAATAGTGATATTCGTTGCCATACCGCTCGGCATTAAAACAAGTGATATTATTTACGACACGTATTACAGCTCGTACGTCCGTGAAGCAAGCGAGACGGTAGCAAGTAATAATGAATACATTCAGTCCGAAAGCGAAAACAGTCAAAACGGCGATTTTTTCAGCAATATCAAGGAAAAAGTGACAGGAACTATCTCCGCCGGAATAAAAAAGGGAGAAGAATCGCTTTCAAAGCTTGTCGATAGCATAGCAATTCTTATCGTAACAGCCTGCTTAATTCCGATAACGATTATTTTGCTTATACTTCTTGTTATAAAATATTTGTTTAAGCTGAATTTACCGTCAATTCCGACAAAGAAAAAATCGGTCGAAACAAAGTAAATCAGCAAGTGGTCGGGCAAGCTGTATGCAAGGTATGAACGGCGATATGCTTTGAACTGTGAAAATTAATTGTTCTGAATTTTGTGTATATTTAAGCCCACAGGGAGTGTTTACAAAAATAACGCTCCCTCTTTTTTTGTACATTTTCTCACATAATGAATATATTTTAAATTGTTAATTGTATACTTCTCACAAATTGAAAATATTCTTCTTGACTTTTCTTTCTATATGTGATATTATTCACTCACAGAGCGAAAGTTTTATATGAAAGGAGGAATTACAATGATTAAGTTTACACCCGAACAACCGCCGGCAATAAGCGGTGACGCTTCAAACGACATTATCGCACTGAGAGATTATATTGCGGATTTTGTGGACGAGCTGGAGTTTATAATAAACAAAGGCGACGTGGAAGACGATTCCGAATTTGCAACCATCGGCGAATATGCGGAGAGCGAGTCGGAATTTGCAAGCTTTAGCGAAGACACAAACGGCGGTCAATTCGTAGAGTAGCATTGCACAGGCAAACGATTTGCTTTGCGGAAACAGACACATACGTATGTAATCGGATTTGCGTAAAGCACTTGCATTAAAACAATCACTTAAGTTTGCAAAAACAAAACAACCAACAAGCAAAGGAGATGTACAAAATGAGCAACATAACACCGGAATTTCTTACAACGGTGCTAAAGGAATACGAAAGATACCGAGGTGACAAAAAATCCCTTAACGACAGAGTCAGAGAAAACGATTATTGGTACAAGGCTCGATACGGCAGACTCATAAATCCCGCATCGGGAGAAACGCAGCCCGTTACGGCGTTTATTTTCTCAGCAATAGAGCATAAATACGCAGACGCCGTTGAATCGTTTCCGCAGCCGAACATATTAGAGCGTGAACCGGGCGACGTATGCCTTGCAAAAACATTGTCCGCAATAGTTCCGGCACAGCTTGATATATCCGATTTCAAATCGGCTTATAAAATCAACTGGCGCAGAAAACTAAAACACGGCACAGCGATTTACGGTATATTTTATGACGGAGGAAAAATTGTCATAAAGCCTGTTTCAATTCTTAATGTTTATTGCGATATGCACGTTGACAATGTACAGGACAGTCAGTTTCTTTTTATAACAAATGCGATTGACAATGAACAGCTAAAGAGCGACTATCCCGAACACAAGGAAAAGTTCAGCGGAAACACGACCGTTGAGGCTTTCGACGGCACTCACGAAATGCGCGGCAAAACCGAGATCGTGGATTGCTACTATAAAAAAGGCGGAAAATTGCAATGCCTTAAGCTTTGTGCGAACGAAGTTATAGCGTCAACCGAGGACGGAGATTACCCTGACGGTCTTTACAGACACGGAAAATATCCTGTTGTATTCGACACTCTTTATCCCGAGGAAGATTGTCCGTTCGGATTCGGAATAATAGACATTGCAAAAAATCCGCAGGTGTATATCGACAGACTCGACGGTGCGATAATCAAAAACTCAATACTTTCGAGCAAGCTGCGTTTTCTTGTAAAGGATAACGGCGCTATAAACGAAAACGAGGTTCTTGACTGCGATAACGATATTATTCACGTTGCCGGGAGCGTCGACACAGACTCAATAAGAGAGCTTCAGGTCAGCGGTTTGAGCAGCGAGGTAATGACGCACCGCACAAAGAAAATTGAAGAGCTTAAGGAAATAGTAGGAAACAGAGATTTTCAGCAGGGAGGCACGAACAGCGGCGTAACGGCGGCAAGTGCGATTACGGTTTTGCAGGAGGCAGGCGGTAAGCTATCACGTGCCATGATTGACGATTCGTACGACAGCTTTAAGGAAATTGTCGTTATGGTAATCGAGCTGATGCGTGAGTTTTTTACCGACAACAGATTTTACAAAGTTACGGACGATTACGGACTAAGCCGCTTTGTATGCTTTCCCGGCGATGAATTTTCGTCAGACGGAGCGCTTGGCGGCTCATGGAACAGAAACGCTCCGATTGAGCTTGACATTTCGGTTGTGCCGCAGAAAAAAAATCCGTTTCAGCGTGAATCAAACAATAAGACGATTATGGAGCTTTGGAAAGAGGGATTTTTCAATATCCAAAACATAGACTCGTCACTCATAGCAATACAAACCATGAGCTTTGACGGTAAGGAGAAGGTTATCGAACTTCTTAAAAATATGCGCGAAAAAAACCAATCCGTACCGCAGGGTTATGTAAATATAGAACAAACATTAAACAATATGGGAGGAATTTAAATGAGCAGAAACAGTATTATATATCACACAAGAAACAACATCTACGCAAACGGAAACGATATCCCCATAAGAAGCGCACTTAGAAATGTCGGAGTTGACAACCGCAAAATCGGATGGAACAGTAAGGATGTTACGCATGACGGCGTCCCGGTTTTAACTCCGACCCGAAACGACAACGGTACAACGTACACAAACTCTCCCGACTTCTTCGGAGCATATAAGAAAATATCCGGGCAGTCGCTTGTGGATGTGACGCAGGCGGCATCGTCAAACGGTCTTTCAAATGCCGTTGAATACGGTGACGGCGGCAATGTTTTTGTCGGTGGCGTTCCGGTTGAAAACGCAATTATTATCAACGGTCAGGCTTATGCGCCGGCAAGCTCAGTGTCATCGGCAATTAATCAAATCGGCGGATATAATCGTCCCATGGATATTTATAATCACTATTATGACAAAACAAGCGACAGACGGGATAATCTAACAAAGAAAATAGAAAAGTACAAAAGCTTTTCGTACAATCCCGAATCCGATCCGTCATATCAAGCATATAAAAATATGTATTTCAGAAACGGAGAAAGAGCCGCAGAAGATATAAGAGGGAAAATGCTGTCGGCAACGGACGGTTATTCAAACAGTGCGGCAATGGCGGCAGGTGCAGAGGCTTATTACAATTATATATCAGGGCTGAAAGATGTTATTCCGTCTCTTGAGAAAAATGCGTACGACCGTTATAAATTCGATTACGACAGGCTGATGAAGGAGCTTGAGCTGTACGGCACTCCGAAAAATATGTATGATTACAGTCAGTCGGCGGCAAATAGTCAGCGCAAGGAAATGAATGACGCATATAAGGCGGATTTCGACAGAAGCAACAATATACGTGACTTCAATTACAAGGCGCAGACGGATAATATAAAATCGGAGCGTGAGGGGAATCTGAACGACGCCAAAATAAATGAGATTTACAATAAAATCAAAAACAGCAATGCACTTCTTCCGCTTGAGCTTGAACAGCTGCGTGAAAAGCTGAGAGGCATGCAGATTGAAAACGATGACAGCATATCTCTAAGAGAGCTGAATCACCAAAAGGCAAAACTCGCAAATGAGCTGATTAGAGCGCAAACGTACAAAGCTTACAAGTAAATAGCCGCTTACACATTAAACGGTACTTTTTAGTGAGTGTCAGCAATTGTCATTCGACAAATGATAAGATACTTCATCTCAAAATCAAAATAACCTATGCAAAGGCTGACATATTTAAAACAAATCTCCGCAGACCGACAGGCACTGCGGAGATTTACTATTACCGCGAACATTAATAGTTCGGATAATATTGCTATGGTATACCCGATGCGATTCGAACGCACGGCCTTCAGAGTCGGAGTCTGACGCTCTATCCAACTGAGCTACGGGTACATAAAAACAAATGCACTATAAGTATAACACATTTAAAGATGTTTTTCAAGATATTTTTTGATTTTTTTTATTTTTCGGCAAAACAATAAAGGGCAATGCGCCCCTTACGTTTATTTTCGCCGAATTTTACTCAAGTTCGTCGAGCAGAGAAATAGTATGTTCGTAAATTACGTCCAACTTTGCCACCAGCTCGTAAGATTCCTCCGCAATTGTGTTTGCTCCTCTGAAAAGCTCGGTTAACGAACAGCAAAAATGCGAAAGCTCGGTAAGGCTGAGGTTGAGCGCCATACCCTTAAGCGTATGGATTGCACAAAAAGCCGCCATGCAGTCACCCTTATCCATAGCCTCGTGAAGCTTAACCAAACTTTTATCATTTGCAAGCATTTTTAAAAATTTTAATATCATTCTATCATTTCGAAGTCTGTCGACAGCGTCGTAATAGTCACCGCCGACCGAACTGTAAAATTGCATGACAGTCATTTTCACCACTCCCGTATTTACTTATCCTCATCCTTATAAACAACGGCACAATCTCTGTGCTTTTTCGCCATATAAAGCGCACGGTCCGCATATTCGATAATATCACAAATACGGCCCGATCCGAAATATCCGCCGATACTCAGCGTTATGCGAAGCTCGGGATATTCGGTCATTACGATATTCCGTGCCGCCTCGCAAAGCCGATCAAGCTTTTGGGCAAGAGTTTTTTCGGGTAATCCGTTAAACAAAAGGAAAAACTCATCTCCGCCGTATCGGATAAGCTCATCATTGCTGCGCAGTACGGAGCTTATAGCTTGTGCGGTTCGATACAGCGCTTCATCTCCGGCACGGTGACCGAAATTGTCGTTAATCTGCTTAAAGTTATCCATATCAATCATTGCCAAAGCGTGCTCTCCGCTGATATTTTTAATTCGGGTATCGTAATACCGTCTGTTAAACACCTTCGTTATGGAGTCCATATAAACCTGACGGTTTCGCAAAAGCAATTGATTGAGAATATTATTGTCATCGGACGCATTCTTTATATCGGCATTGATCTTTCTTACGCACTCAAGCGAATACGGAATACCGTCAACCTCTATACAGCTTGCGACGATAAAGTATATATCTGCGCCGATTGTTTCAATTTTCGTCTGCGGTCTTCTGCTGCGCACGGTATCCTGCGATATACAGTTGTCGCACCGGCGCACCTTATTCCAAACCGAATAGCATTTTTCGCTATCATTTACCCCGTGACCGTCAGCGGAAATCTGCATACAAATACCGGGGTCCACAAGGCGCACAATATCGAACATATTGCGATAGCTTTGCAAAACCTGTCCGACACGGTCGCTCGTAATTTTAACAACTCCGTCTCCGTCCGACAAAAGCGGAAGAAGCACTTGATCCTTCGGGCATGATGCTGCGGACTCGTCATATAACTCAAGCCTTGAGTAGTTTTCGTCAATATCAATGGCTCTGCCGAGAATATTGCTGATTTTCCCGCTGTCGACAGATGACCACAACACAAGTATCACCAGCTTGCATCGGCAGAGCTTTCCGTTTAGCACAAGTTTTACCGTAAGCTCGGTATACGAATCGTCTGTTGTAAGCTCGGAAAGCTTTTTGCTTATTTCCTCAAACGTATCCTGTCCGATAACTCCGAGGCAATCGGTATCGTCAAGCGGATTGGAAATTACGGTCGCAAGCCCCGTTCTCTCCGTCACGCCCTTTGAAAGCCGTAAATTTGACGGACGCAAGGTATATTCAAACCACAACTCGTCGCTCATGTTTATCATGAAGTCAAGCTTTGTGTTCTTGTTTTCAAACTGCTGAATTACACGTGCTGCTATTACGTTCTGACTGCTGTAAATTCTTTTGCCTTCCGCGTTTTTTTTCTCATCTTGATCTTGCGGAGACGGCTTTAAGAGTGTAGCTATATCCTCAAGACATTCAAGCAAAATCGGATTAAATGCGCCGCATTCGCCGCTTAAAATCATTTTCATCGCCAACTCATGCGAATATGCCTTCTTGTAGCACCGCTCATGCGTCAGCGAATCGTATGCGTCGGCAACCGACACAATCTGTGCTGATATGGGAATATCATCGCCCGCAAGGCCGCACGGATACCCTCCGCCGTCCCAGCGCTCGTGATGAAATCTGCATATTTCGGCAGCGTATTTTGCAAGCTTTTCGCTTTTGAAATTCGACATCTCCTCAATCATCTGCGCACCGAGAACGGTATGCTGTTCCATTATTTTTATTTCTTCCGCCGTAAGTGAATCGGGTTTTTTGAGTATATGCTCCGGTATAAAAATTTTACCAACATCGTGAAGCCCCGACGCCATACAAACGGCATTTGCGTCAGATGTGGAGATTATGTACTTATTCGTTTTCTTTAACAGGCAGTCTGTCAAAAGGGTTGTCACCCTCTTTACACCGTACATATGCACGCCGCTTTCTCCGCCGCGATGTTCTATTGCATAGTCGAGAATTGAAACGACCGTTTCATGATTTTTCTCCTGATTGTAAAACCACGTGTTTACCACATCGGTAAGCTGTTTTTGCTTTGAGTGCAGTAAGATGGTGTTTATAACTCTGTGACGGATAATTCCCGCCGCAAACGGTCTGCTTATGTAATCGGACGCACCGAGCTCATATGCACGGTCTATATATGCGTTGCTCGTTTCGGCTGAAATCATGATAGTCGGAATTTTATCAATCCAATTTCTGCGGTTCATCTCCTCAAGCACTTCAAATCCGTTCATTTCAGGCATAACAACATCAAGCAAAAGTGCCGAAAAATCCCTGCCGTAATTCTCAAGCATATCAATCGCTTCACGACCGTCAACGGCCTCGGCTATATCAAAGTCATCCTCAAGCATACTCGCCAAAATTGCACGGCTCATTTCGGAATCGTCCGCAATCAACAGTTTTTTTCTTTCCATAAGTCCCTCCCGAATTATATAAAAAGAACTCTAATCATTATAATCATAACTCATATTACATCGTTTGTCAAGCGAAAATCAAATAATCGGGAATATTTGTTTATTTTTTCACGTTCTGTTTTTAATTAATTTATGAAAAAAATATTAATTCTTTGCGCCGATACTTGAAATTTTCCGCCTGATATGGTAAAATTATAATGGGTTTTTGTATATCATCTAATATTGCGCACTGCGCGGAAAGGAATGAGACAATATGGGCAACTATTCGGATATTACACCAAAAATAAAGGATTTATCTCAGCTTTGCTTTGACAACAGTCATATAGACAGTGAGCTTTACTCAAAGTTCGATGTTAAAAAGGGACTTAGGGATATAAACGGAAAAGGTGTTCTTACGGGACTTACGGAAATTTCGGAAATAAGACAGTCAAAAATCGAGGACGGGAAAGAAATTCCCTGGCACGGCAGACTGTTTTACAGAGGATATGACATAGAGGATATAATCAAAGGCTTTATATCCGACGGGAGATCGGGATATGAGGAGGTTGTTTACCTTCTGCTGTTCGGCGAGCTTCCGTCAAAAGACTCTCTTGCGGAGTTTAAATCAATGCTTTCGCAGTACAGAACGCTGCCGACAAATTTTGTAAGAGATGTTATCATGAAAGCGCCTAATGCGGATATTATGAATGCGCTTGCAAAAAGCGTGCTTACGCTTGCGTCATATGATACGAATGCGTGCGATGTTTCGGTTGACAACGTGCTTCGTCAATGCCTGCAGCTGATTTCGGTATTCCCGATGCTTTCTATTTACAGCTATCAGGCGTATGCGCACTATAATTTGGGCAAAAGTCTTTTTATACATTCTCCGAAACCCGAGTTGTCAACGGCGGAGAATATTTTGCGTATGCTGCGCCCGAATAAAACGTATTCCGCTCTTGAGGCACAGGTTCTCGATATGGCACTTGTTCTTCATGCCGAGCACGGCGGCGGTAACAACTCAACCTTTACAACAAGAGTCGTAACAAGCTCCGGAACCGATACTTATTCGGCAATTGCGGCGGGACTCTGCTCGCTTAAAGGGCCAAAGCACGGCGGCGCCAACAATAAGGTTGTAAAAATGTTTGACGAGATGCGCACCACCGTAAAGGATTGGTCGGACGACGGAGAGATAAGCGAATATTTAAAACAGCTTCTCCACAAAAACGCTTTCGACAAATCCGGCTTGATTTACGGAATGGGTCATGCGGTATACTCCATATCCGACCCGAGAGCAAGAGTGTTTAAGTCATTTGTTGAAAAGCTTTCTCAAGAAAAAGGTCTTTATGACGAGTATAAGCTATACGAAAATGTTGAGCGTCTTGCACCGGAGGTTATAGCGTCGGAGAAGAAAATATACAAGGGCGTAAGTGCGAATGTAGACTTTTACAGCGGTTTTGCTTACAAAATGCTCGGCTTGCCGCTTGAGCTTTACACGCCGATTTTTGCAATAGCACGAATTGCGGGTTGGAGCGCACATCGTCTTGAGGAGCTTATAAACGCAGGTAAAATTATTCGTCCGGCATATAAAAACGTTGCGCCGGAGCGTGAATACGTAAGCATGGATAACAGATAAGCAGTTACTGTTTTGGAGGAAAAAAATGAATAATAATCAAGGACAAAACGGCGGGTCAAACAAAAATTCGGGGAAGAAGCCTCCACAGGGCGGAAATCCGATTATAATTTTTCTTATAATTTCTATCGTTGCAACCGTTATTTTAAATATCGCAGCAACCTCGCTTTTTGCGCCGAAAACAGAAGAAATTAAGTACAGTGATTTTTTAAACATGGTTGAAAATCACGAGGTTGAAGAAGTCGAATTTTTATCCGACAAAATTCAAATAGTTAAAAAAAGCGATGACAAGAATTCAACAACCGACAAGCTTTTAAAGCTATGGGGAATGAAGGACGATACCGTAAAAGAGGTTTGCTATACGGGATATATAAGCGATCAAAGACTTCTTGAATTGCTTGACAAAAACGGTGTTAAGTACTCCTCACCCATTCAGTACAGCACCCCGATTCTTGAATTTTTCATATCGTGGATTTTTCCGCTTTTGCTTATTTACGGTATGCTCTTTCTGCTTTTGCGCTCTCTTTCAAAAAAGATGGGCGGCGGAATTATGGGTGTCGGTCAATCAAAGGCGAAAATGTATATGCAAAATAAAACCGGTATATCGTTTAAGGATGTTGCCGGGCAGGAGGAGGCGAAGGAGTCGCTAAACGAGATAGTCGATTTTCTTCACAACCCCACCAAATACACGGCAATAGGTGCAAAACAGCCTAAAGGTGCGCTTCTCGTAGGCCCTCCGGGAACGGGTAAAACACTTCTTGCAAAGGCTGTCGCAGGTGAAGCAAACGTTCCGTTTTTCTCGCTTTCCGGTTCGGAATTTGTGGAAATGTTCGTAGGTGTCGGTGCGTCACGTGTTCGTGATTTGTTTAAACAGGCGTCGCAAAATGCACCGTGTATAATATTTATAGACGAAATTGACGCAATAGGAAAAAGCCGTGACAATCAAATGGGCTCAAACGATGAAAGAGAGCAAACTCTAAATCAGCTTCTTGCCGAAATGGACGGCTTTGACTCATCAAAGGGCGTGGTAATTTTAGCGGCAACGAACAGACCGGAAATTCTCGATAAGGCGCTTTTAAGACCGGGCAGATTCGACAGAAGAATTATTGTTGAAAAGCCCGATTTGAAGGGGAGAGAGGCAATTTTAAGAGTTCACTCGAAAAATGTCAAAATGTCTGCAGATGTGGATCTTCACGATATTGCTCTTGCAACGAGCGGCGCCGTCGGTGCAGACCTTGCAAACATGGTAAACGAGGCGGCATTGCGTGCGGTTAGAATGAGAAGAAATGTTGTTATACAGGAAGACCTTATGGAAGCGGTTGAGGTTATAATTGCAGGTAAGGAGAAAAAAGACCGCATTTTGTCCGAAAAAGAGAAAAAGCTTGTTGCATATCACGAGGTTGGTCATGCGCTTGCAACGGCTGTTTCAAAGCATACAGACCCCGTTCAGAAAATAACAATCGTTCCACGTACAATGGGTGCACTCGGTTATACGATGCAAAAGCCCGAGGAAGAAAAATATTTGATGAACAAGGACGAAATAATTGATGAAATAACGGTGTTCATGGCAGGCAGAGCGGCAGAGGAGGTCGTATTCGGTGTTAAAACAACCGGTGCGGCAAACGATATAGAACGTGCCACAGAGCTTGCAAGAAATATGATTACTCTTTACGGCATGAGCGACAAGTTCGGTATGTTCGCTCTTGAAAGCATTCAAAACCGTTATCTCGACGGCCGCAGAGTTGCGAACTGCTCGCAGGAAACAGAAACGCTCATTGACGCCGAGGTTACAAAAATTCTGTCAGAGTGCTATAACAAAGCTGTTGAAATTCTCGTTAATAACAGAGAGGCGCTTGACAAAATTGCCGACTTCCTTATCGAAAAGGAAACTATTACGGGAAAACAGTTTATGGAAATATACAACTCAAATTCTCCTGCCGAGCAGATTACAGATAGTGAAAATCAACCTGCAAAGCCGGAGGATATGTCAGAGGAAACCGTAAAGCCGGAGGATAATTCAGAAGAATCCGCAAACCAATCGGCAGATAATGCTGAATAAATAACAGATGTTACTGTGAAGTAAGCCGCCTATCGACGTATACACATACGCCCTCGGGTATCACAAAACTAAAGTTTTGGCTCAGTTTGTTGATCCCAAATCTTTTTCTACCCACTTAAAAAAATTAAGGCTGTTTAAAAAGTCAATCGACTTTTTAAACAGCCTCTTTTATTTTAAAATATTATTTACTATTAAACAATACCCTGTGCCATCATAGCGTCTGCAACCTTCATAAAGCCTGCAACGTTAGCGCCGAGAACAAGGTTTCTGTTTCCGCCGACCTTAGCGCCGTACTCATCAGCGGCCTCCGAAGCATTTTTATAAATGTTTACCATGATGTCGTGAAGCTTAGCGTCAACTTCTTCAAACGTCCATGAAAGTCTTTGCGAGTTCTGGCTCATTTCGAGAGCTGATGTAGCAACACCGCCTGCATTTGAAGCCTTACCCGGTGCAAAGTAAATACCGTTTTCCTGGAGATACTTTGTAGCCTCAAGAGTTGTAGGCATATTAGCACCCTCGGCAACAACCTTACAGCCGTTTGCAACGAGCATTTTAGCGTCGTCGATAAGAAGCTCGTTTTGTGTAGCACACGGGAGAGCTATATCGCACTTAATGCTCCAAATCCCCTTACCCTCTGTATATTTAGCATTAGGTCTGTATTCAAGATATTCCTTAATACGGCCTCTCTTAACCTCTTTAATCTCCTTAACAGCCGCAAGGTCAATTCCTTCCTCGTCATAGATCCAGCCGTTGGAATCCGAAAGAGCAACAACCTTAGCGCCGAGCTGCTGAGCCTTTTCGGTAGCATAAATAGCAACGTTGCCTGCACCCGAAACAACAACTGTTTTGCCGTTGAAATCAGTGCCCATATCCTTAAGCATTTCGCTTGCGAAGTACACAAGACCATAGCCTGTTGCCTGTGTTCTTGCAAGGGAGCCGCCCCATGTAAGACCCTTACCTGTGAGCACACCCTCGTATACGTCACGGATTCTCTTATACTGACCGTACATAAATCCAATCTCTCTTGCGCCCGTTCCGATATCGCCTGCCGGTACATCCGTGTCAGCGCCGATATGACGGAAAAGCTCTGTCATGAAGCTTTGGCAAAATGCCATGATTTCTCTGTCCGACTTGCCTTTGGGATCAAAGTCCGAACCGCCCTTGCCGCCGCCGATGGGGAGGCCTGTAAGAGAGTTTTTAAATATCTGTTCAAAACCGAGAAATTTAATAATACCGAGGTTGACTGAAGGATGAAGTCTTATACCACCCTTGTAAGGGCCGATAGCGCTGTTAAACTGAACTCTGAATCCACGGTTTACCTGTACCTTACCGTTATCATCTACCCACGGTACTCTGAACATAATCTGTCTTTCAGGCTCTGTAATTCTTTCAAGAAGAGAAGCCTCCTCAAACTCCGGATGCTTATCGAGCACCGGCTGAAGTGATTCGAGTACCTCGGTTGCAGCCTGGATAAATTCCGGCTCGCCGGGGTTCTTTTTCTTAAGAAGGTCAAGTACCTTTTCTGAATATGACATAATTAACACCTCTGAATAAATAGTTTTAGATAATTGATTTTATATCCTAATAAGATTTTACCATTAATCGCGAAAAAAATCAACACTAAAAAACTTTTTTGTTAAAATTGAAAAAAATAGAGCCTGCATAAGGCTCTATTTTAGGAAATACAGTTATAAAATGTTTTTGCTCACTAACTTTCTCAAAACCGGAGCAAGTATGCACGGAATGGGTACCGAAGCAACCGCCTGAACAAGGTTAAAGGGAACACCCTCTGCCGGAGCAATAAAATTGCCGAGCATGATGCATTCCGCAGCGTAATATCCGCCAACCATTATTATACTGCCGCAAAGAAATGACAAAACATAATTCATCGGAACTTTCGCCGTTTTATTGTACACAAATCCTGCTGCAAGCGCCATAAGAGATTTGATAATTACAGTCGGTATGCAGTATACAGGCGCAACAATAAGGTCTGCTATTCCGCCGCCTATCGCACCTACAATTGCAGCTGACGGGCCACCAAGCAAAAATGCCGTTAAATATATAACGCTGTCACCGAGATGAATATATCCGCCGGTATTCGGTACAGGAATTTTAAGCGTAAAAGTCAAGAGTGCAGCCATGGCAGAAAGTATTGATAGTATTACAAGTTTTTTCAAATTCATGTTAAATCGCTCCTTTGTAGAATTGCGGTAATAATATCCGCTTGTTTATCGGTTGATTACGGAATTGTGGATATATCACCGTATTATGCTCCGTAAATTCTGCTTACAAGTTCGTCTTTTGTAATTTCAATCGTTTGACCTGTTTTCAGAAAATCAGGCAAATCCATTTTTCCAATCCCTACGCGCTTTAAAAAAGTCACGTTCTTTCCGCATTTTGCGCACATTCGCTTTACCTGATGAAATTTACCCTCAGAAACGGTTATATATGCTCCGTCATCGGTTATTTCAAGATTTGCTGGCTTTGCGGTAAAGTCACCCAAATCCATGCCGGCGGAAAATGTTTCTTTGTCCTCCTCGCACATTGGAATGTCTGTTATTGCAAAATACGTTTTTGTCACATCTTTTTTAGGTGATATTAAATCATGCGTCAGAGCACCGTCATTTGTCAGAATAAGCAAACCCTCCGTATCAATGTCAAGTCTGCCCACCGGATACGGATTAAATCTTTTATGCTCATCGTCAAGCAAATCAACAACAACAGGCTGTTTTTTGTCATACACCGCGCTTACGTAACCGCTCGGCTTATTCATAAGAATATACACAAACTCCTTGTACGTGATTTTCTTGCCTCCGCAAATAACACTGTCCGTTTCGGGATTAACATTAAAATCGCCGTTTTTTACGACTGCTCCGTTCACGGTAACAATGCTTTTTGTCAGCAATTTTTTTACCTCGCTTCTCGAGCCGACAGAGCATAAAAATTTGTCAAGACGCATTTGTTATCACCCTTTCAGTTATTCATCATTTAATTGTATGCAGAAAACGACGTATTTACCGCTTTCTGCATACGAATTATTTAAAAAAACGAAGGTTATAGAAAAAGCTGACCGAAGTCAGCTTTCCCTATATTTATTAGGTTTTTAGCCTATGAACTCTTATTTTGAGAGCTTACCGTTAGAATATGCATCATCATGCGGAACGATAACGATGATATCTGTGATATCGCCATCAACTGTCTTGAAGAATGCATAGTTAGCGTTCTGGAGACTACCTGCCTCAGCAGCTTCTTCCCAGTTATAAACGCTCTGTGCTGCAGTATCATCAATGAATGTCTTAGCAAGCTTTGTAGATATTACGCCACCTGCTGTTGCAGCTGTAAGTCTGCCTGAGTTTGCCTTATCCTTCTCGTTGAAGTCATAAACGTAAACCTTAGCATCGCTTGTGATTACATAGTCTTCTGTCTTGTTTGTTACATACTTGCCGGCAGCATTCTTTGTCATGTTACCGATTGTTACGTTGTTATTCTTCTTGTCTGTGATAACACCGAAGCCAACTCTTGCGTAACCGTTCTTAGCACCAACCTTTGAATCATCCCACTTAGCAATACCTGAGTTGAAGTACGGAGCAACAACCGGAGCTGTAGCAGTAGTACCGCTCAAGAATTTCTCAGCATCTGCAAATGTAAGTGCATAGTCAGATGTAACAGCCTTAGCAGAGAATACCTTAGCAATCTTAGAAATTGTGCCATCACCAGCAAGCGATACAGCGATTACATCACCACGAACGAGGTCAGATACATCTTCTTTTGTAGCAAATCCTGCTTCTTTTGTATAGTCTTCGTCCATGTAAAGTGACTTAAGTTCGTCAGCGCTATCAGCTGTGTAAGCCTTGATAACGTCTCTTTCAGAACCGTCAGCCTCAAATGTACCTGTGCTTACAGAATCAACAACCGCAAATCTTGTGTTAACTGTGATACCTGCATTACCCTCGAGGATAACTACGATTCTGTGGCAGCTTGTGTTGTCGCTCTTGTCACCGAAAAGAACTGTGTAGTTCTCGCCGTCTGAAAGTGCGTCAAGTGAACCTGCAGCTATGTCAGATGTTGTATAGCTATCAACATCGTTCCAAGCGTTCTTCTTCATTGATGAAAGATCAATGATTTGTGTTGATTCATCAAGCTTAGCTCCACCAATCTTACCTGTGCTCTCTTTATACTCTGAACCATCTTCGCTCTTTGTCATTGCAATAGCTGTGATGTCGTAGATTTCGTTCTTGCTGTTAAGCTTGTAAGAAACTACACGCTTTTCAACGTTATTAAGTGTTGTACCTGTTGAGTAAGCAAGCTTAAGTGCGTCGTCATACTCGCTGTTTGAATTTCTTGCAACGTAAGAAATTCTTGTTCCGTCAGCCTTTATAAGTCTAACCTTCTTATCGTCGTTAGAATCTCTCCAAACCTTATCGATGATACCGAAGTTCTTTGAAGAAGCTGTTTCGTCAACCTTTACGATACGGTCTGCAGCGTCAACATAAAGTGTGTACTCGTTACCAACCTTGATATCACTTGTGATACCCTTTGCAGTTGTGTAGTATGTACCGTCAACTTTGTACTTGTATGTCTTTGTGCCATCAGCGTACTCGTCGTCTTCTGCCTTCTCGTCTACTGAACCGGAAACAACCTTGTCGCAGATTTCAAACTTAATGAAGTTAGATTCGTTGATTTTGCTTGTTACATCGTAAGCGATAAGAAGAACGCTGTTTTCAGCAACAGCCTTAACGTCAACTTCCTTACCATCCTTAAAGAATGAGTAAGACTTGTCTTCGTCGTCAGCATCGATTGTGATAACTGCTGTGCTACCTGTGATGTCTGATTCTTCAAGGTTGATCTTTGTCTTAGCGCCTGACTCTGTTACGCTGTCAACAATTGCCCAGTTCTCGTAAGAGATCATGAGGTAATCATACTTACCGTCTTTGCTTGTTGAACCCTCTTTCGGTGTGTCAACGAGCTCAACCTTACCAATCTTGTTGTCTACAACATAGTTGTCAATAGCTTTCTTAACGTTTGTAGCACCTGCAAATTCGATACCGTTTACATATGCAACAACATTCTTGTCAAGCTTATATGACTTTGTCTTAGAAGATGTAGCACTAACTGTGAAGTCGATTGTTGAAAGGTCAGAAGCGTATGAATCGAAATCGTCTGTGTTAAGAGAAACGATGTCATTTCTTCCGTAAGGTGTGATTGAAATGATGTGGTATTCATCATTTGAATCCTTTTGGATAATAGCTTCAGCGTATGTAAGGAGGTAATCCTCAGCAGCTGTATCGCCGAAATACATAGTATCCGTTGTAGCTGTATCGTTGTAATCTGCCTTGTTCTTACCAACAGCAATCTTTTCGCCGTCAAAGTTATCTGAGTACTCTACTGCGAATTCAACCTGGTCAGCATCTACGTTGCCCTGAGCATGTGTAGCTGTTACACGACCCTTTACATAGTATGCATCATGATACTCTGTGAGAAGTGTCTGATACTTCTTTGAGTCGCCTGTGCCGTCCATAACCTCAGTTGTAGCAACCGGCTTACCGTAAATGTCTGTTGTCCAGCCTGTAACTGCTACGATAGGTGTGTTAAGTGAGTTACCGATAAGCTGAGCAACCTGTGCTCTTGTTACGTTTGTGTCAGCGTTAAGACCGCTTACACCGCTTGTAACACCTGTTGAAGCACCAACCTGGAGATAACCGTTAGGATATCCGCCTGCACCCTCTGCAGCTGATGTGTAACCGAGAGCTGCAACGAGCATCTTTGTGATTTGTGCAAATGTTACGTTTGAATCAGGTGCGAATGTTCCGTCACCCATACCATTGATGAACTTCTGAGCAACACCAACGTTGATGTAACCCTTAGCCCAGTGGTTTGTGCAATCTGTGAAATCAGATGTAGCGGCTGAGCTTTCAGCAGCAGCTGTGTAGCTCGGACCCATAGCGGCAACAACCATCTTTGTTACCTCTGCTCTTGTGATTTCGTTGTCAGGCTTGAAAGTACCGTCTTCGTAACCGTTAACAACCTTAAGAGCAACCAACTCGTCAACTGCTGTCTTATATGCAGCTGTATCAGCTACATCAGAGAAATCTGCAGCAAAAGCTGTGAAGCAGCTTGCAGACATTGCAAGAACAGCAATTGAGGAAATTACCTTTTTGAGATTCATGTTCATAGTCTCAAATCCTCCTTAATAAATATACGAAAGAGTTTTGTGTGATTTGCTCGCCCCGCTCTTTCTTCCGTAAGCGGCAAACGGTCAAAAGACCTTACACTGCTGATTATATCACATAATGCGACATAAATCAACCTAATTTTACAGTTGTAAACAAACTGTAAAGATTACCCAACATTGCCGTCACCTGCACGACGGGCAACGGGTAATATATAAACGCACAGATCTCTGTAACGCTTCTACCCAATTACGAGAAACTGCCTGTTCTCATTTTACTATGTATTTAAGATAATGTCAACCCATAATTACAAACCGAGCCGCATTTTGTTTAATTTAGTATAAACAAAACCGTGTCCCCATTGATAATTCGTCAACTTAACCTCGCTTATATGAGAATTAACAGCTGTTTTACAACTTTCACTACATTAGACGCACCAATTTTTAAAAAGTTCCGCCTTTTTTTATTTTTTTTCATATTTTTTATTTTGCATATTTTTGGCTTGTTTCAAGGGGTTTTTCGTATTTTTTCGTAATACGGGAAAGGAATATGTTACATATGTAACATATTTGTAATATTTAATCCGACTCAATTTAAATTAAAAATCCCGAATATCCGCTTTGTTCTGCCGCGGAATATTCGGGTTTCTTCCTATATAATAGTACTCAATTACAAAAACATAATAAGACTTGCCGCCATTATTGCCATTCCTCCTATGACGGTCAGAATCGTAAGCTTGCTTTTTTCATACTCCCGAGCCATAGGCAAAAGCTCCTCAAGAGAAATAAACATCATTATCCCGGCAATTGCTCCAAATAAAATTCCAATCATCTTATCGTCAAGAAACGGCTTTAAAATTGTATATCCCATTATGGCGCCAATCGGCTCGGTAAGTCCCGACACGGCGGATAAAACAAAAGCCTTTTTTCTGTCACCGCTTGCAAAGAAAACGGGAAGTGCGGTTGCAATACCCTCGGGTATGTTATGTATCGCAATCGCAACGGCAATCATAATTCCAAGCTTCACATCGCTCAAAGTAGACGCAAAGGTGACCATTCCCTCGGGAAAATTGTGTATTGCAATAGCCGCCGTTGTAAGCAGGCTCATTTTTTTAAGAGAGCCTTTTTCTCCGACATTTCCTATATCGCCCTCATCGGTCGGGACAAAATAGTCAATTATCCCTATAAAAATCATTCCTCCGAAAAAAGACGCTGCCGCAACGGTATTCCCCCAAAACTCTCCGCCATAACCGACAAGATAGTCCTTCGACTTCAAAAACAGCTCCGCCATGGCAACATAAATCATAACTCCTGCCGAAAATCCGAGCGAGCCGGCAAGAAGCTTAGTATTTGTTCTTTTTGCAAACAACGCAATCAAACTTCCGAGGAGCGTCGCAAGTCCTGCCATCAGCGTAAGCATAAATGCATATCCTTCAACTGTATTCATATAAACACCTTCCTATATATTACTATATTTATAATATGAAAAATATTATATAAGGTGATTTATATCATACAGTCATAGCTTGCTGTAATCGATTTGAAATTCCCAAAATGATACCACGTATGTTTTCAAAATTTCTATTCGATTACAGCAAGCGTTATTCATATACATATTTTGTAAATTTCCATTACCAAACAGCCCGCAAGTCCAATATCCAAAACGGCTAACCCGAAAGCTGCAAGCTTGTTTTTCTTTTTCTTAACCGTCCATACAGCATACGACATAAGCTTGACTATCGAAAAAAGGGTTATTGCCGCAATTATAGCATTCACTTTACCGCACCTCCGTTTTTTTATTAACCATTCCCGTTCTTCTTATTTTAAAATGCGTGTTGACATCTATGCTCAGACTCTTGAAGCGTTCCTCCCAATTAAATTTTTCAAATTCATCATACGTCAAAAAACTCTTTCTCGCTGTTTTTCCTATTCCGGTTATATCGGAATTGAATTCCCCCTGCGTCACTTTATAAAAATTCAAAACGGCACTGTTTATTGCTTCCTTTGTTTCATTTTCAAATTTTAAAATATTGTCTTCTATTATATACCCTGTCGGTATTGACGCAAACTCTCCCTCGAGATATATATTTATTTGCGCACGATGTTTCTTTTTGTCATATTTTATCCGAGTCGGCTTTGCGGTCGAAACAACAACGGTTATCGGCTTGTCAAAATCCCCCGTCTTGATTGTCATATAATTTGACATATAATCATTTGTTATTATTTTACATAAATCGGCGTCGACAGAACCTAATGTTCCTACCATTTTATCATTTTTAAACACTGCTCCGCCCATAGCCTCGCTTTTTTCCTCATCAAACAATCCCGCCTCACCGGCACGGTAGTTTCTTATTCTGTTTTCATATGCATTATCGTTCACGGGAGCAGTCTTTTTTTCCGTACCAACAATGCCCGAAAGCGCCGCAAACGCATCCTTATACGGCGTATTGACATCATAATAAATCTCTCTGCCATAGCTTTTCCCGACTGCGCCAAAATCTCTTTTATCGTAAATCATTTGATAGTATTTTGCCGGATTTGTTTCAACTATCGGTTTTACATTAGTCAAATATTCACGTGTACTGCCGCAGCACACCGACACATACACGTTTTGCCGTATTTCCTCGCTTCTTGCAATCGTTTCCGTAAAATCCCCTATCCCCGCTCTTGCAACACTTTCGGAAAACACAAAAAGCTTCATATGCGACAGCACAAGATTTTTACTGATTATATCGTTTATAAGACCTATCGCAGAGTAAATATTCGGTGCGTCTATTGTTATATTCTCGACAATATCTCCGCCTTTTCCGCCTTCTTCGCCCGAACCGCTAATCTGAATCGGCTTTGCAAACTGCACTGTGAAGCTGTAATTTCCGTCCTCACCCTCATCTATCCCTATCGCCGTCACATATGCAATTTCATCCGGTTCTTTCATATCGTAACAGCCGCCGAGCATTATAGTACAAATTAAAACCGATACATATTTTATTATCTTCATCGTTTCCCTCCGTCGCACAGTCCGACAACAATCGGCATAAGCATCGTTACGCACAGTACCGTTACTGTAAACCACATATAATGACCGCCGAATTCAAGATATGAGCCGGGCATAAGAGAAAGCGAAAACACGATTGTCGCAAACGGTATCGCAAGCGGCTTATGATAAGGTATTTTGAAAATTTCCGACCAGACATTACATATTGCATACAGATAAACCGAAAAATACAGCATTACAAGTATGGTCCATATAAACTCAAAAAATATCTCAAATCTGCTGAAAAACTCACCTATCTGAATAACTCTTGTCATCTGATAAATCGGCATTAAATAATGCTGCGATACATCATAGGGAACGACAGAGCAATACGCAAAAAGAATAAGGGTTATGACAGTTCCCGATATGAGTATGGTTTTATACCCCGTCTTTATCTTTTCGCGTCCGTTCTCGGAATCTATTATAAACAAGACTATTATGTCGGAAAAACCCGATACAACCGTCAATCCGTCCGCAAAGATTGTTTTTATTCCCGGTCCTAAAATCGGAGTCAGATTTGAAAGCTCCATATGTGGTATCAGCAAAAGAAATGTTGCCGCCATTATAACTCCTGCTGCCGGCAAAAAAATCGATATTACCCTGCCGAGCGACTCCATTCCGCAATATACTCCGAAAACAGCTGCCGCACTCGTCAAAAAAACAAGAAATTCTATCGGCGTATGTTTTAAAAATATTATTTTAACCGTTTCGGGATATATTCTCATAAACGAACACATAGACGCAATCAGCACAAATATAATAAGCAAACCGCCGGCAATCCGAAATGCATCACCTCCGCAGCGCCTGAGCTTTTCGGTTACAGTTTCGGAAAAATCATATACCCTCGTCATTACAAAGAAAACAAAAAGCATTACAAGCGTTACATAAATCGAAACAATCCACGATGAGTTACCGGCTATGTTTACCGTCCTGCGGGGATAAAACAAAATCAGTTTAACCATTACAATGTTTATAAGTACGCTCGTCAAATCCTTGTCACTAATTTTATTCATACTTTCGCTCCTTTGATTTTCACTTATCCTTTTTATATATCCACCGTCTGCTTATCTTCGCCTCGCTGACATCATTTTTTGTTTCAAGATATTCGGGGCGCTTTTCCTTATCCCAAATAGGCTCCGTAAACACCGATTTTTTTATTTTATTTGCAACATTACCCGGCATGGGCGATAAAAACCTTATACCGAAATTACTAAGCGTTCCTATATACACCGAATACGCAAAAATTCCAAGTCCTATACCGAAAAGTCCCAGACTGCCGCCCAAAGCTATGAATATCAGCCTCAAAATTCTGTATGCCCAGCCAAGTGAGTAATTTGCCGTTGCAAAAGAACCTATTCCCGTTATGGCTATTATAATAATCATTATCGGACTTACTATTTTTGCACTTACCGCCGCCTGACCCAATATCAATCCTCCGACTATTCCGAGCGTTGAGCCGAGCGGCCCCGGCATTCTAAGCCCTGCCTCTCTTATTATTTCAAACGAAAAATCCATTAAAACAAGTTCTACCACACTCGGGAACGGAACATTTTCTCTTGACGCACTTATTGAATACATTAAATATGTCGGTATCATCTCCTGATGAAAAAGCGTTAACGCAAGATACATTCCCGGCAAAAGAATAGAAATAAATATTGCTATAAGCCGCAGCAGCCGTGCCATATTTGCAAACGTCGGCTTTAAATACGCATCTGACGCCGCATGAGTAAGCTCAAACGCATTCGTCGGAAAAATAAGCGCACATGGGCTTCCGTTAATCAAAAGTGCAACTCTGCCGTCGGTTAAAAATCTTGCCGTTCTGTCCGGTCTTTCCGTTTGAAGTACTTGATTTGTTATTGAAAACTTATCATCTTCCAAAAGCATTGCCACTTCTTCCGCAGAAATTATATATTCAACGTTTATTCCCTCTATTCTTCTCCTCACCTCATCTACAAGGCTTTCATTTGCAATATCGCTTATATACATCAAAACTCCGCGTGTTTTGCTTACATTGCCTATTTTGACTCCCTCGCAAATAAGCTTTTCCGTTTTCAGAATTTTTCTTATGAGCGCACTGTTATTTCGCAGTATTTCGCCGAAAGCCTCCTTCGGTCCGTAAATTGCCTGCTCGTTTTCCGGTTTGTCTATTCCTCTGTTTGCCCATTGCTTCACGTCCATTAAAAAAGCTTCGTCAACTCCGTCAATAAAAACAGCGCACGAACCAAAATTTATCTCCTCCAAAACCTCATCGGCGTCTTTTGTGGGTTGCGCTTGACAATGCGCAATAAATCTATCTATTATTTCTTCCTTTTTTATTTTCGTATCATTTTCTTTTATTTCGGGCAGAAAAAGCAGCGTTTCTATTATATGAGAATTTATAAATTCGGTGCTTACCATTCCGTCTATAAAAACGGCAAAGCCTCGTCTGTCACCTTTAAGAATGATTTTTCTCAAAACAACATCATTATTTTTCGGTATGCTGAATTTCCTTTTTATATACTCCTCGTTTTCTTCGATTTTTCTGCTTATTATAAATTTCCCCTCGGGAATATACTTTTTTGAAGATTTTTTTATCACAAATTCATTTTTATTTTCGGGTTCTCGAAAAGCAAACGGATTATTCAATTATATCACCTCTGTTTTACATTTCCCAAAACACTTAAAATTATACAAAAATATTTATATGAATGCTCTTTTTATTACATTTTCATTAAATTTATAAAATGTTTCACGTGAAACATTTACAAATCATTTTTTTGTGGTATAATATATATGTACATATATTATCAATTTTGAAATGTTTCACGTGAAACATTTCGGAGGTGAACATGGGAAAGGTTATAGCAATAATTAATCAAAAAGGCGGCGTCGGCAAAACAACCACCGCCGTAAACTTGGCTGCCTGTCTTGGCTACAAGGATAAAAAAACTCTTATCATAGACAGTGACGCTCAGGGTAACGCAACAAGCGGACTCGGAATAGAAAAAAACAGCTTTGAAAAATCCGTTTACAACTGTTTTATTAATCCCGACGACGCTCACAGCGCAATTATAAAGACAAAATACAAAAATCTATTTGTCCTGCCGTCATCTCCCGACTTATCGGGAATTGAAATAGAACTTGCATACGAGGATAATCGTGAGTTTTTTATGAAAAGCTTTATCGAAAAAATAAAGGACGAGTTTGATTATATCTTAATCGACGCTCCTCCGGCGCTCGGAATACTTACAATAAATATTTTAACAGCCGCAGATTCCGTTATCATTCCTATACAGTGTGAGTACTACGCACTTGAGGGATTAAGCCAGCTTACGTATTCTCTCAAAGCTGTAAGAAAAAAGCTTAACAAAGAATTGTCTATCGAGGGAATCCTGCCGACAATGTTTGACGGAAGAACAAATCTTTCAATTCAGGTTTTGGACGAGCTTAAAAGCTATTTCCCAGACAAACTGTTTAAAAGCGTAATTCCGAGAAATGTACGTCTTTCGGAAGCGCCGAGCTACGGTGAGCCTATAATAAAATTTGATATAACATCTAAGGGCGCACAAAGCTATTTATCTCTTGCAAAAGAATTGATAAGCAAAAATTAAACGCGAAAAGAGGTTATCAGATGAAAAAAGGATTAGGAAGAGGCATAAGCTCCCTGCTCCCTGACGAACCGCTTGCCGCAAACGAGACATCATCTCCGACCATGCTTAAAATAACCGATATCGAGCCTAACAAAGAACAACCGAGAAAAGATTTCGACAAAGAAAAATTGAGTTCTCTTGCAGACTCGATTAAGGAATACGGTCTTATACAGCCTCTTGTGGTGTCGGAAAAATCAAACGGACGATACGTCATCGTTGCCGGCGAACGTCGTTGGCGTGCTGCAAAAGCGGCAGGTCTTAAGGAAGTACCCGTAACAATCAAAGAATATACAAAAGAAGAAATTGCGGAAATAGCACTTATAGAAAATCTGCAAAGAGAGGACTTAAATCCGATTGAAGAGGCACTTGGCTATCAATCGCTTTTGGACGATTACAACCTGACTCAGGAAGCCGTAAGCAAAAAACTCGGCAAGAGCAGAAGTGCGGTTGCAAACTCTCTGCGGCTTTTATCTCTTGATGATGAGATTAAAAAGCTCATTTCGGTAGGAAAAATTTCAAGCGGTCACGCTCGTGCCGTACTGTCATTACCGACAAAAGAGAAAAGACTTTTACTTGCCGAAAGAATAATTGCAGAGGATTTAAGCGTTCGCCGTGCCGAAGTGTTGGCAAAAATTCTTCAAAAAGAACCCGTACAAAAGGAGAAAAAAGACTCATCTCCCACTCAATACGACCTTGAAATGTCGAAAATATGCGAACGGCTTTCGTCAAAATTCGGCACAAAGGTTACAATGAGCAAGGGGAAGAATAAAAGGAAAATCGAAATAGAATACTATAATGACAAAGACCTTGAAAGAATTATAGATTTACTCAACTGAGCAATAAAGGAGAACAATTATGACGACTAATTTTGATTTACTGCTTTTCCCTCTCCTTGCGGTTATGTCGCTTTTTATAATACTTTGCTTTATTCTGTGCATGGTATGCCTCTCAAAATGCGGCAGGCTTAAAAAGGTCGTTAAAAGCGACGAACTTGAAGAAAAAGTTTACGAGCTTGAAGATGTTTTGTCAAAGCTTTCAAAACCAACGTCTTCACCGCAAATTACAAGCATTTCCGACAAGTCATCGTTTAAGCGAATCGGCATAGTTAAATTTGACGCATTCGACGGCATAACAGGGTCATACAGCTTCAGCGTTGCACTTTTAAACGACAATCTTGACGGAATTATTTTAACTTCTCTTTTCGGCCGTGAAACGTGCAATACATATTTAAGAGAAATATCTAAGGGAAAATCAGATACACAACTGCTTAAGGAAGAAATTTCCGCACTTGAAAAAGCTATTAAAAACGAGGTGTGATAATGAGCGAAAACAGAAAACCTTCTTCATTATTTTTGTATACTGCACTTATTTTTCTCGTTGCTCTTATTATGATTGTTTTGTCATTCTTCGGGCAAAATCATTTTAACGAGTATGAGGAAACAAAGCAGCAGGCAAAAACTCTTACTGAAAAAGCAACCGTTATAAGCGAGGAAAATCTGCATCTTACAGAGCAGGTGTCAAGCCTTAAAAAAACGGTTGAGCAAAAAGAAAGCGATATAATATCAAAGGACACTCAGATTAATGAACTGACGAATAAAAACAATGCGTATGAATTGCTTATCAGCGCATACGAGCGTCTTTACGAGAATAAAAAAGATGAAGCTCTTTCAATTCTTGAGCAAATTGATTCATCCAACCTTACGGATGATGCAATAAATTTATATAATCAAATAAATAAGATAGTACGAAAGGATGGCTAAAAATGTTAGACATTAAAGTTTTAAGAAACGAACCGGAAAAAATTAAGGAAGCTCTCAAAAAGCGCTATAACGATTTGGATATTTCTCCCGCAATTGAGCTTGATTCAAAAAGAAGAACTATTCTTTTGGAGGTTGAAGCAAAAAAAGCAACTCAAAACGAAATAACAAAGAAAATCCCGGCAATGAAAAAAGCAGGCGAAAACACAGACGCTATTTTTGCCGAAATGAAAGAACTCAGCAGCGAAATTAAAACTCTCGATGATGAGGTGCGTAAAATAGATGAGGAGCTCAGAAGCTTTATGCTTAGAATTCCGAATATCCCCAACAGTGAGGTACCTGTCGGCAAGGACGATACGGAAAATATCGAAATCAGAAGAAACGGTACTCCGAGAGAATTTGATTTTGAGTACAAGCCCCACTGGGATATAGGAACAAATCTCGACATTCTCGACTTTGAAAGAGGAGCAAAAATCTCCGGTGCAAGATTTACGGTTTACAAAGGTCTCGGCTCACGTCTTGAACGCAGCGTAATTCAGTTTTTCCTCAACACTCATACCGAGGAAAGCGGCTATACGGAAATATTTCCGCCGTACATGGTAAACAGAACTTCCATGACAGGTACGGGACAGCTCCCGAAATTTGAAGATGACGCATTCAAAGTTGCCAATAACGGATATTTCCTCATTCCGACAGCCGAAGTGCCGGTTACAAATCTTCACCGTGACGAAATTCTCGACGGCTCAAAGCTTCCTATTAAATACTGCGCATATTCCGCTTGCTTCAGAGCAGAGGCAGGCTCGGCAGGTCGTGATACAAGAGGTCTTATAAGACAGCACCAGTTTAATAAGGTAGAGCTTGTTAAATTTGCAAATCCCGAAAACAGCTATGAAGAGCTTGAAAAACTCACTAATGACGCTGAAATTCTTCTTCAAAAGCTTGGTTTGCCGTACAGAGTTGTTTGTCTCTCGACAGGCGACTTAGGATTTTCATCGGCAAAAACATACGATATTGAAGTTTGGATGCCTTCTTACGGAAGATATGTTGAAATTTCTTCATGCTCTAACTTTGAAGATTATCAGGCAAGACGTGCAAATATCAAGTTTAAGGCAACTCCTAAGGACAAAGCACAATTTGTTCATACTCTTAACGGTTCGGGACTCGCAGTCGGAAGAACGGTTGCCGCAATCCTTGAAAATTATCAAAATGCAGACGGAACGGTTACTGTTCCGGAGGTTCTCAGACAGTACATGGGTACAGATATTATCAAATAACAACTTTAACCAATGGGGATGAAAAAAACTCCGCAGCGCAAGAAAAGAAACAAAAACACATATTGCAGTATTACAAATGCTGTGGTTCGGTTTAGATTATGCGAAAAATCAAAAAACATGATTTTTCATAGAATTCTTTCTTTTCTTGTTATCAACAAACTTTGCCTCTCGGCGTATACACATACGCCTTCGGGTATCCCAAAACTAAAGTTTTGGCTCAGTTTGTTGATTCCAAAGCTTTTTTTCCTATCCCACGAAAAAAATTAAGGCTGTTTAAAAAGTCAATTGACTTTTTAAACAGCCCCATTTATATTATAAACACAATATAATATAAATGAAATTTTTTTGTAAAGATTATGTAAACTAAACCGGTGTTTGTTACTTAATATTAACAAGTGTGAACAAGCTTATCCACTTTATAAACATTGATTTTAAGCCATTTTCTCGAAACTTATTCACTTTATTCATCAAGTTATCCACACAGATATTGATTTACCATATTATGAGTGTGGATAGAGTGTGGATAAAACTAAGTTTACATATATTTATCCCTGAAATCTCAAATCAATCCACTATGAAATTTATATTTTATGTGGATAACTCGTTGATAGCGTGAAGAACCGCCTTTTAAAGCCAAAATTATGCTGTGAATTTTTTTGAATTTATCCACAGTTTTATGTTTCATCTATGTTACAAAGAAATTATGTAAATCCGAAGGAGAAAATACATTGATAACACCCAGAACTAAGCTTATAGCAGACCATGTAAATGAAAAAATTGTTGCCGACATCGGAACAGACCATGCATATATACCGATTGAACTTATTAAAAGCGGAAAATGTACTCGTGTAATAGCGTCGGACATTAAAGAAGGGCCTGCAGAGACGGCAATCAGGCATCTTAAAAACAACAATATCGACGCCGAAGTTAGAATAGGTCCCGGTCTTACCGTTTTGAAAAGCGGTGAGGTTGACCAAATCATTATTGCCGGGATGGGCGGAAAGATGATAGAGAATATACTGTCGCAATCTCCTGAAATAGCAAAAACAACAAAACTCATTCTTCAGCCGATGAACGCGCAGTATGAGCTTAGAAAATACCTTTTGGACAACGGATATATAATTGAAGCCGAGGATATTGCCGTTGAGGGATTTAAGGTTTATAATCTTTTTGAGGTAGTCCCAAACGGTACGGCTCTTGTCTACAAAAGCGAATACGATCTGCACTTGCCGTCATTCCTTAAAAATCATAAGTATTTTTCCGCTCTAAAAGACAAAAAAATAAGAGAATTTACAAAAATAATAAACGGCAACGAAAAATCCGCTTCCCGTGCGGACGACGTCATAGACCGATATAAAGATTTGCTTGCCGGAATTTCATCGCTGTAAAAAGTGATTTGAGAAAGCGATTTTGTCACTTTAGCTTGCCTTTCGATAAAATCAGGTATGCAATTTGAATTTTTTCAGCTTATTAAGTTTATCACTCAAATCCCAAAAGCGAATTTATCACTTTATCTTGTATTTTGATAAATATAAGGTATTCAATCGGATTTTTCGGCTTATTAAGTTCATTGCCCAAATCCAACAAAAAGAGACTTTATCGCTTTATCCTGCATTTCAATAAAATTAAGGTGTGCAAATCCGTAAAAGCGATTTTGGATTTTTTCGGATTACTAAACTTATTATCGAAATGTGAAAATGTGATTTTATTGTTGTTTTAACCGAAAATCAGCCGCCGTGCAACAGATACAAACGAAGTAAAAACCTCACATACTTTCAAAACCTGCATATAATCAAATTTCAGGCGAAACATTTCTCTTAAAATTCGATTCCATGAATCAAAAATATTTCACAATGAGGTTTATGA
>CAKSPW010000007.1 GCA_934486495.1 uncultured Clostridia bacterium | reverse complement strand
GCGCAGAAGAATTTAATGCGCTCAGAAGCAGTGCGGCAGAGACAAGACTTGCAAAAGAAGCTGAGGAGGAGCAAAAGGCCGTTAAGGCAAAGATTGAAGCTTCAAAGCCGAAAATGAGCGAAAAGGATTTAGCTCTTAAGAAGGCACAGGAAAAGGTTGCCGCAAGAGCCGAAGAAGAGCGAAAACAAAAAGAAGCCGAGGAGAAAAAGGCTGAGGAAGAAAAGAAATCGGCTCAGAAGAAAAAAGCCGCAGAAACAGCTGACAAAAAGAAATCTGACGATAAAAAGACAGACGGAAAAGGTAAGATTGCCGAAAAGCATTCAAAGCAAAAGGATAAAAAGAAGAAAAAACAGCCTGCACAAAAGCAGACGGGTACAAGAATCGAGCTTGTTTCAAGCGACGATACAGATGAGGAATTCACAATCAAATCCGAAGAGGATAAAAGATATGTCGATACAAGAACCTCTACCGTTGAGATTGATACAATCGAAAGCCGTGAACGCATAGAGGAAGAAATGGTTGACGAAAAGATCAACGATAAGTTCTCCGGACGCGGTAAATCACGCGGCAAAAAGGGTAAGCAGGGACGTGAAAATGTTGAAGTTAAGCCTGCTGCCAAAAAGGAAAAGGCAGAGAAGGTTATAACCGAGATTGAAGTTCCCGAAACTATCACAGTCGGAGAATTTGCTCAAAAAATCGGCAAGGGTGCCGGTGAGGTTGTAAAGAAGCTCATGATGCTCGGCGTTATGGCTACAATAACTCAGTCAATAGATTTTGATACAGCGTCGCTTATAGGCGAGGATTTCGGAATTACGGTTAAAAAGGAAATTGTGCTTACAAAAGAGGATATACTCTTTGAAGAATCACAGGCTGAGGATAAGCCCGAAGATCTTGTTCCCCGTCCGCCGGTAGTAGTTGTTATGGGACACGTTGACCACGGTAAAACATCACTTCTTGACGCTATCCGTGACACGTCCGTTACAACAACGGAGGCAGGCGGTATTACGCAGCACATAGGCGCATACAGCGTTAAGCTCGGCGACAGACTTATAACATTTCTTGATACTCCCGGTCACGAAGCGTTTACCACAATGCGTGCAAGAGGTGCTCAGGTTACGGACGTTGCAATACTTGTTGTTGCGGCGGACGACGGTATTATGCCGCAGACGATTGAGGCTATAAACCATGCAAAGGCTGCAAACGTTACAATAGTTGTGGCAATCAACAAGATTGATAAGCCGGGTGCAAATCCCGACAGAGTACGTCAAATGCTCGTTGAGCAAGGGCTTGTTCCGGAGGAATGGGGCGGAGATACTGTTTGTGTCGAGGTCAGCGCAAAGAAAAGACAGAACATTGACGGACTTCTCGAGATGGTTCTCCTCGTTGCGGATATGAAGGAGCTTAAAGCAAATCCGTCAAGAGAAGCGTCGGGTACTGTAATAGAGTCGAGAATAGACAAGGGCAGAGGTCCCGTTGCAACGGTGCTTGTTCAAAACGGTACACTCAGCATCGGAGATATTGTAATTGCCGGCACGGCGGTAGGGCACGTAAGAGCTATGGTAAACGACCGCGGCAGACGTGTAAAGACAGCCGGTCCGTCAATGCCTGTTGAAATTCTCGGACTTTCGGAAACACCGTCGGGCGGAGATAAGTTCTTTGTTGTTAAAAACGAAAAGCTTGCCCGTGACGTTGCTCAAAAGAGAAAGGACGAACAGCAGGAGGATAAATTCAACAAGGTTGTAAAGGTAAGCCTTGACAATCTGTTCAGTCAGATAGACGAGGGTAACATGAAGGAGCTCAACGTTATAATAAAGGCTGACGTTCAGGGCTCGGTTGAGGCTGTAAGACAGTCAATTGAAAAGCTTTCAAACAACGAGGTTCGTGTTCGCGCAATTCACGGCGGAGTAGGCGCAATAAATGAGTCGGATGTTATGCTTGCCAATGCGTCAAACGCTATTATTGTCGGATTTAATGTTCGTCCGGACGCAGGTGCGCTTTCGGCGGCTGAACGTACAGAGGTAGATATAAGACTTTACAGAGTAATCTATCAGGCAATAGAGGAAATAGAAGCTGCAATGAAGGGTATGCTTGACCCCGAATTTAAAGAGGTTGTTATCGGTCATGCCGAAATTCGTCAGACATTTAAAGTTTCGGGAGTCGGAACAATTGCAGGCTGCTATGTAACCGACGGAAAGATTCAGAGAAATGCCGGTGTAAGACTTGTAAGAGGCGGAATTGTTGTTTACGAGGGTGAGCTTTCGAGTCTTAAGAGATTTAAGGACGACGCAAAAGAGGTTGTTGAGAATTATGAGTGCGGTATAGGACTTAGCAATTACAACGACCTTAAGGAGGGCGACGTACTTGAGTGCTATATTATGGAGGAAATAAAGAGATAAATCATGTCGAGAATTGATAAAATCAATGAAGAGGTCAGACGCGAGACGGCGGAGGTTATACGTGAGCTTAAGGACAGCCGTATTCCGATGATGACGAGCGTTGTTGCCGTAAACGTAACAAAAGACTTAAGATATGCAAAGGTTTACGTTTCCGTAATGGGAGATGAAGAAACAAAGAAAAAAGCGATAGAGGGTTTAAAAAGCGCTGCCGGCTTTGTACGCAGAGAAATGGGCAGACGTGTAGACCTGAGATATACGCCCGAATTTATTTTCGAGCTTGACAGATCTATCGAGCACGGAGCCCACATTAACGATTTATTAAGGGGTGCGGAGCATGGCAGACAGGATTAAGGAGCTTATTGACAGAGCCGAAAGCATTGCCGTTTTGTGTCACATTAACGCAGACGGCGATGCGCTCGGCAGTGCGTACGGTCTGAAGGAAGTACTTTTATCAATGGGTAAGAGTGCGGAATGCTTTTTGGAGGAGCGTCCAAACCGCCGCATAGCGTTTTTATCGGACGATTGTGCGGTTTACGGCGGTGAGGAAGTCGTTGCAGACCTTTGTATAGCCGTTGACACGGCAACAAAGGAAAGACTCGGCTCAAGAGTGAAAATATTTGACGGTGCAAAGCACACGATTTGTATAGACCATCATAAGTCAAATCCGAATTACGGTGAGGTAAATCTTGTGAAGGGCGATTACAGCGCCGCAGCCGAGGTGATTTACGAATATCTTAAAGAAAACGGCTATGAGATAAATAAAAAGGCGGCAAGTCTTTTGTATTGCGGTATAATGTCAGATTCCGGCTGCCTTAGGTATCCAAGCGTTTCACCGAGGACTGTAAGATATGTTGCCGATTTGATGGAGTACGGCTTCGACCATGCGGAGCTTTTGCGCCTGATGTTTGATTCGTATCCGAGTGAGCTTATTAAGCTTGAGGGCTTTGTTATGAATAATATCGAAAGCTATTCGGGCGGCAGGATAAGCCTTATAGAAACAACATCCGCACTTTTGAAAAAATACGGTGTTGAGGACGAGGATGCCGACAATCTTGTAAATATTCCGAGAAGGTCGGCAGAGGCTGAAATTGCGATAGAAATAAAAGAGCGCGGCGGAAAAATAAGGGCGAGTCTTCGCTCAAACGGACGTGCCGAGGTGGACAGGATTGCGGAAGCATTCGGCGGCGGCGGTCATGTTAAAGCGGCGGGAGTTACATTTTCCGATATGACGCTCGGCGAGGCAAAGCAAGCTGTTATAAAAGAGGCCGAAAAGGAGCTTTTGAGGATAGACGCAATATGAATATAAACGGAGTAATTTTACTTGATAAGCCGTGCGGTATTTCATCGCATGACGCCGTAAACAGACTGAGAAAAATACTCGGTACAAAACGTATAGGGCACACAGGAACGCTCGACCCTTTGGCAACGGGCGTACTGCCGATGTGCATAGGCTCTGCAACCAAGGCGGCAGAGCTTTTGACGTGTGAAAATAAAGAATACATTGCCGAGGCGGTTCTCGGTATGACTACCGATACGGGCGACTGCGAGGGCGAGATTTTAACCGAGTGCGGATTTGATTTGACAGAGGATAAAATAAGGTGCGTATCAGAGAGCTTTGTCGGAGAAATGATGCAGGTGCCGCCTATGTACAGCGCCAAAAAAGTCGGTGGCAAAAAACTGTATGAGTTTGCAAGAGAGGGAATAATCGTTGAGCGTAAGCCGGAGAAAATAACGATAGATAGCTTAGCCGTAACAGATATTGATATGTCTGAATTTACGGTTTCTTTTCATGTTTGCTGCTCAAAGGGAACGTATATAAGAGTTCTTTGCGAGGATATAGGGAAATCGCTCGGCTGCGGCGCATACATGAACAGCTTAAGAAGAACGGCGAGCGGAAAGTTTAAGGTTGAAGACTGTAAAACATTTGCACAAATAGAGGACGCGGTAAAATGCGGAAATATCGAAAGCCTTGTTATAAATACCGATACGCTTTTTGATTATGACAAGGTGAGGCTGTCTGAAAAGCAAACGGCGAGATTTGCAAACGGTGTTTTTGTTTCGCATCCGAATATTATAGGCGGAGAGATTTACCGTGTTTACGGAAGCGACGGGCGGTTTATGGCGCTTGCTGTTTGTACGGACGGCAGACTTAAAATCAAAAAAAGCTTTATGTCATAGGGGGGATATGCGTGAGGATATATAAAAGCGGAGATGTGATAGATGGTAAGAAAACATCTGTTGCGCTCGGAACATTTGACGGCTTGCACATTGCGCATATGCGGCTTGTGAATAAGGCGGAGGAGCTTGCCGAAAAGAGCGGCACAATGTTTGGTGTGATGTTTTTTTCGTCAATACCGGCGAATAATTTCAAGGAGGATAAAACCCCCTATATTATTACGGCAAAAGAAAAAATCGAACTTTTGGGAAATGCCGATTTTGTTTATATAGAAAATTTCAGTAAGAATTTTTATGAAATGAACACGGACGAATTTGCCGATTATATAGAAAAGGTTTTAAATGCAAAATACGTCTGTGTAGGATATAACTACCGCTTTGCAAAGGGTGCGAGCGGCGATGCGGGGCTTTTGAAGGAGCTTTGCGGAAAAAGAGGAATAGAGGTTCACATTATTGATAAAACGGAGCTTGACGGCGAATGTGTTTCAAGCACGAAAATAAGAAGTCTTATATCGGATGGAGATGTAAAGCGTGCACGAAAATTTCTCGGCAGACGTTTTTTTGTCGGGGGCAGAGTCGGCTGCGGCTTTCAAAACGGCAGAAAAATCGGGTTTCCGACCGCAAATGTTGAGTTTGATATAAATCATATTATCCCGAAGCCCGGAGTGTATTCGGGCAGCTGTGCAGTTTGCGGAGGTGAACACACAGCCGTTATAAACGTTGGAAACAATCCTACTTTCGGGGGGAAGAAAACCACAATAGAGGCACATATACTCGATTTTTCACGCGATATTTACAACGAGAACATAACGGTTTATTTTAATGACAGAATAAGAGAAGAAAAAAAGTTTTCATCCGTTGAGGAGCTGAAACGTCAGATAGAAAAGGATATTATAAAGTGCAGAAAGGATATGAATGAAAATGAGTAAATTTACCGCTGTAATAATGGCCGCCGGAATGGGCACGAGAATGAAATCCGAAAAGCCTAAGGTTATTCACGAGATATGTACAAAACCGCTTTGCGCATATGCTATAGATGCGGCAAAAAATGCAGGTGCCGACAAGGTTGTTACGATTGTTGGTCACTGCCGTGAGGCTGTTATGCAAAAGCTCGGCGATGTGTGTGTTTATGCGTATCAGGCGGAGCAAAAGGGTACGGGTCATGCTTGTATGCAAGCTATGGATATGGTTTGCGGTGAATACTGCGTTGTTTTAAGCGGAGATGCGCCGCTGCTTCGTGCCGAATCGATTGAAAAGGCTGTCAAATATCATAAGGAAAATAACTGCGCCGTAACAATACTTACCGCTATTGCGGACGACCCTACGGGCTATGGAAGAATTATAAGAGACGGTGACGGAAATGTATTAAGAATTACCGAGCATAAGGACGCATCAGACGAGGAGAAAAAGATTAAGGAAATAAATTCGGGTATGTACGTGTTTAATTCGGATGATTTAAAAGAAGCGCTCGGAAAAATAAAGCCGAATAATGCGCAGGGCGAATACTATCTTGCGGATACGGTTGAGATTATAAAAAGCGAGGGCAAAAAGGCAGGCGGCTTTGTGCTTTCGGATATAGATGAGCTAAGAGGCATAAATGACCGTGTTCAGCTTTTTGAGGCGGAAAAGATTATGCAAAAGCGGATAAATGAGTGTCATATGCGAGGAGGAGTTACAATTCATTGCCCCGAAACTGTAATAATCTCACCCGATGCGCAAATAGGCAGCGATACGGAGATTTTTTCGGGTACGGTAATTGAGGGTGAAACAAAAATCGGCAATAACGTTACTATCACCGCTTCAAGCAGAATTGTAAATTCCGAAATAGGCAACGGTGTAAGCATTCAAAGCTCTGTTATACTCAGCTCCAAGGTCGGCGACGACACAACAGTCGGACCGTTTGCGTATATCCGTCCTAACTGTGTTGTCGGCAAAAAGGTGAGAATTGGCGATTTTGTTGAGCTTAAAAACGCAAATATAGGTGACGGAACAAAGGTTTCACATCTTACGTATGTGGGCGACTCAGATGTCGGTGAGGGCTGTAACTTCGGCTGCGGTACGGTTACGGTAAATTACGACGGCAAGAAAAAATACAGAACTACAATTGGGAACAATGTGTTTATCGGCTGTAATTCAAATCTTGTTGCGCCCGTTACTTTAAAGGACGGAGCGTATACCGCCGCAGGCTCTACTATTACCGACGAGGTCCCGGAGAATTATCTTGCAATTGCGAGAGCACGTCAGGTAAACAAAGAGGTTTGGAAAGACAGAAGAAAGTAATGGGAGAATTATAATGTATCTTGTAGCAGGACTCGGAAATCCGGGTGATAATTATAAAATGACACGTCATAATATCGGCTTTGAAACAATAGATTATATTGCGGACGAATATAACGTTAAAATCAAAAAGCTGAAATATAAGGCGCTTTTTGCCGACACGGTTATCGGCGGCGAGAAGGTTTTGCTTGTAAAGCCGCAGACATACATGAACCTAAGCGGAGAAAGCATTCGTGAATTTTGTGCGTTTTATAAAATTCCGCCCGAGAAGACTATAATAATTTGTGATGACATTTCGCTTGTGCCGGGTAAAATACGAATAAGAAGAAAAGGCTCGGCAGGCGGTCATAACGGCTTGAAGTCTATTATTTATCAGCTTGCAAGCGATGAGTTTGTGCGAATTAAAATCGGCGTAGGCTCTCCCGAACACAAGGATTATGAGCTTGCCGATTACGTTCTCGGCAGATTTACACGTGAGGAAATACCCGTTTTGGAGGATTCGATAATACGTGCGAAAAAAAGTGTTGAGGAAATAATATCGCATGGTGTGGACAGCGCAATGAACAAATATAACGGGTAGTAAGCAAAATGACAGATTTTAAATTGCGGTAACGACAACGTGAAAGGAATATATAAATTGGAATTATCGGATATTTTAAGCGGCTATTTGCCATATGAGGAGCTTTGCCGAAAAATCAAAGCCGAATGCTTCCCGATAGAAGTATCGGGCATATGCGAATCGGCGGAGGGGCATTTTATATCATCTGTCGCTTCACGCCGTTCGGCAGTAATTTGCTATACCGACATGGAGGCTGCATCGCTTTACAAGGAGCTTTCGTTCTATGCGGATAACGTGTATCATTTCCCGTCAAAGGAGCCTGTTGTCTATAACATCGATGCAGCGGGAAAAGAGGCGCACAGCAGGCGGCTGAGATCGCTTTACGCGTGGGAGAGCGGCGGAATAATGGTAACGAGCGTCGACGCCGTTATGCAGTATACCGTTTCACCCGAAAAATTCCGCAGTATGCGGCTTTCATTTAAAGTGGGCGAAACGTGCGATTTACAGGAAATAAGAAAAAAACTCACCGACCTCGGTTATTTGTCATCAGCCGAGGTTGACGGCGTGGGACTTTTTTCGGTGCGCGGCGGAATAATAGATATATTCTCTCCGAATATGAAGCTGCCTGTCAGAATAGAGCTTTTTGATGATGAGATTGACTCGGTCAGATTTTTTGATTGGGAAACACAGCGCAGTGTTGAAAATATTGATGAGGCGGTGATAACACCGGCCGCAGAAACGGTTTTGACAGATACGGAGCGCAAAAGGCTTATTGAAATTTTGGAAGGGCTTAGCGAAAGGTTTCCCGATGATGACGATTTAAAGTCGGAGCTTGACAAGGCGAGGGACGGCTTGCTGTTCCCGTCGATAGATAAGTATATCGGTGCGGCATCAGGTGCGTTTACTACGTTTGCCGATTATATAGAAGATGATTTGGTTTTTCTTGTCGATTCGGAGCGTATAAATGACCGAATTATAAATTTTAACGACGATAAGGCAGAGCTCTATGCAGACCTTTACGAAAAGGGAATACTTCGGGGTGATATAAAACTGTTTGCCGACAGTGGTGATATTATATCAAAGACGGAGCGAAAAAGAATTATAAAGGTTAACGCTTTGGGCGGAGGTATTGATTTTTCGTCAAGACAGACAGTATCTTTTCACGGCAAAATAGACTATCTTTATGAGGATATGAAGAAGTGGACACAAAACGGTGAAACATCTGTTATTCTTGCAACAGTTCCCGATAAGGCTAAAAATCTGTTCGGCGTTATATCCGAAAAGGGATATGACTGTAAGCTGTGTAAGGGACGTGAAATAGAAAAGGGCAAAATCAATATTTGCATCGGCAGCGTAAAAAGCGGTTTTGAATATCCGGGGCTTGGTTTTATTCTTATATCCGACAGAGAAATATTTGACGGCGGAGAAAGAAGGGCAAGGCGCAAAACCGATAATGCAAAGCGGATTAAGTCGTATAACGATATTCATGTCGGAGATTTTGTTGTGCATCAGGTGCACGGAATAGGTGTTTATGACGGAATAAAAAAAATGACCGTTTCGGGAGTTACAAAGGACTATCTTAAGGTAAACTACCGTGACAATGACGTTTTATATGTGCCGATTGACCAGCTTGACCTTTTGTACAAATATGCCGGAAGTGATGACAGCAAGGCAAGAGTAAGTAAGCTCGGCGGCAAGGAATGGACAAAGACAAAGCAGAGAGTTAAAAAGTCAACCGACGATATGGCAAAGCGGCTCGTTAAGCTGTATGCGCAGAGAGAAAACTCCAAGGGGTATGCATTTTCCCGTGATACCGTTTGGCAGAGAGATTTTGAGGATGAGTTTGTATATTCGGAAACAGAGGACCAGCTTCGCAGCATTGAAGAGGTAAAAGCGGATATGGAAAGCGATAAGCCGATGGACAGACTTCTTTGCGGAGATGTGGGATACGGGAAAACGGAGGTTGCCTTAAGAGCTGCATTTAAAGCTGTCACCGACAGTAAGCAGGTTGCATATCTTTGCCCTACAACAATCCTTGCAATGCAGCATTACAACACATTTTCCGAGCGTATGCGCAATTTCCCGATAAAGGTTGAAATGTTGTCGAGATTCAGAACAAAGGCTCAGCAGACAAAAATCCTAAAGGCTTTAAAATCGGGTGAGATTGATATTATAATCGGAACTCACCGAATAGTGCAAAAGGATGTTGAGTTTAAAGATCTCGGACTTTTGATAATAGATGAGGAACAGCGCTTCGGTGTTGCACACAAGGAACGTCTTAAGGAGATGAAACAGAATATTGATGTTTTGTCCATGACGGCAACCCCGATACCGCGTACGCTTCATATGTCGATGATTTCGGTGCGTGATATGTCGGTTTTGACTCAGCCGCCGCAAAACAGATACCCGGTACAGACGTATGTGCTTGAGAAGAATAAAGCCGTTTTAACGGACGCAATAAGACGTGAGCTTAGCCGTGGCGGTCAGGTGTTTTATATGCACAACAGAATACAGGGAATTTACAAAACGGCGCAGTGGATTCAGGATGCGTTCCCCGACAAAGTTGTGCGTGTCGGTCACGGTCAGATGAGCGAAACGGAGCTTGAGGATATAATGAACGATATGGTCATGGGATATACCGATATTCTCGTGTGTACCACGATTATAGAAACGGGACTTGATATTCCCAATGCCAACACGATTATAATCGAAAATGCCGACAGAATGGGACTTTCACAGCTTTATCAGCTTAGGGGACGAGTCGGAAGGTCGAATAAAAAGGCATATGCGTATTTGACGTATGAACGTGATAAATCGCTTTCCGAGGTGGCTTCAAAGCGCTTGCAGGCGATAAAGGAGTTTACGGAGTTCGGGTCGGGATTTAAAATTGCATTAAAAGACCTTGAAATACGCGGCGCAGGCGATATTTTGGGTGCACAGCAGCATGGGCATATGGATTCGGTCGGATACGATTTATACTGTAAAATACTCAAAAGAAGCGTTGATGAGGCGCGTGGAGAAATTGCGGAAAAGGAGGATTTCCAAACATCCATCGATATAGGAATAGATGCATATCTGCCGGAGAGATACGTTGCCGATTCTGCCCAGAGAATAGATATTTACAAGAAAATATCGTCTATTGAAACGCTTGAGGATAAGATGGAAATTACTGACGAGCTTATCGACAGATACGGCGATTTGCCGACAGCGGCGAAAAATGTTGTTGAGATAGGATACGTCAAGGTTTGTGCGAGAAATGCCGGTATAAGCGAGATTGCCGAAAGAGGAAAATGGCTTAATATTAAATTCGGAAGTGTTGACGTTTCCGTTCTGCTCGGTCTTGCGCAAAGCAATCCGTCGAAATATAAGCTCGTTCCCGGAGATGTTCCGCAGATGAACATAAGGCTCGACAGTAATAATAAGCTCAAAGAAATTTCAGAGATTATAGATTTGCTGCCGCAAAAATAAAATCGTGCATATTCGGAAGTTTTCAAATACCGCAATGCTTTATTTCAGCGAAGGGAGCATGACAAACATATGAAAAAAAACAGTAAGCCGACAAAAGTACGGCATTGATAAGGAAGTAATTTTCCGCAAGGCTTATAAAAAGTCTTGCGGAATTTTCTTTTTATCGGGAACAAACTCTTTCGGCGGAGCAAATTCACCGATAAGATTAAAAAAAATCTGTATTTTTTGTGCTCCGTGTCCGCTTGATTTATCGGGAGCGTGAACTATAATCTTTTTGACAAATTCATTTACAATATGTTGTCTGTTATACGAAAAAAGTATATGTCAGGATTTATGCAATTTTACGAATTTCAAAAAAAAACTCTTGACTCTACAACGGTTATAGGGTTTATAATATAAGTAGTCTAAAACGAGAGGTGTTTCACAAATGGAAAAAAATCTTACAACAGGCAGCGTACTAAAAAATGTTGTGTTCTTTTCGTTGCCGTATTTACTTTCATATTTTCTGCAAACGCTTTACGGAATGGCGGACTTATTCATTATCGGTCAGTTTGAGGGCGTTGCAAGTACAACGTCGGTTTCCATCGGCTCACAGGTAATGCATATGCTCACGGTTATGATGGTCGGGCTTGCAATGGGAACAACAGTCAGTATCGGTCAAGCTATCGGCGCTAATGACCGCAAGCAGGCGGCGCAAAATGTCGGAAACACGGTAACGCTGTTTATGGCAGTAGCCATAGTGCTGACCGCTATACTGCTGATATTTGTCCGTCAGATTGTTTCGCTCGTATCAACACCGGCAGAGGCGGTTAACGGAACAATTCAATATCTGACCGTTTGCTTTATCGGAATACCCTTTATTACGGCATACAATATTATAAGCTCTATTTTTCGTGGTATGGGCGACAGTAAAAGTCCTATGTACTTTATTGCTGTTGCGTGTGCGGCAAATATTGTGCTCGATTACTTTTTTATGGGAATGCTTGAGCTCGGTCCTGTCGGTGCAGCGCTTGGCACAACCGTTTCACAGGCAATAAGCGTGGCAGTATCACTGTTGGTTATTCTGAAACGAAAAGACCTCATTTTGAAAAAAAGTGATTTTAAGCCATATCGCCCGGTTGTGGGAAAAATCTTAAAAATCGGCGTGCCTATTGCTTTGCAGGACGGGTTAATTCAAGTCGCATTTATTATAATTACGATTATTGCCAATCAGCGCGGCTTGAATGACGCAGCAGCAGTCGGTATTGTTGAAAAAGTAATTAGCTTTTTGTTCTTAATTCCGTCCTCTATGCTTTCTGCTGTTTCGGCATTGGCGGCGCAGAATATCGGAGCAAATAAGCCGGAGCGTGCAATCGGAACACTTAAATATGCAGTTCTGCTCGCAGTGGGGTTTGGCATTATCGCTTCTGTTGTCATTCAGTTTACGGCGGAGCCTATTGTCGCATTGTTTACGGACAAAACAGCGGGGGACGGTGCAGAGGTTGTTAGCTTGGGTGGTCAATATCTTCGTGGATATATTTGGGACTGTGTTTTTGCGGGTATTCATTTTAGTTTCAGCGGTTATTTCTGTGCCTGCGGAAAATCGGGAATGTCATTTTTGCACAACATTTTTGCTATTGCGCTTGTACGTATTCCCGGAGTTTATTTAACTTCAATGCTCTTTCCCGAAACATTGTTTCCGATGGGATTGGCAACCGCAGCCGGCTCGCTTTTGTCTGTTTTAATTTGCTTTATTGTTTTTGCCGTGATACAACGCAAATCAATACTGATTCGGAAGGAGTGTTAAACAATGGAACGAAAAAATCTTTTCCCGATAGGCGAAGTTTCGAAGCTGTTTCATATCAGTGTCAGCAGCCTGCGTCTTTATGAGAATACCTCGCCGATTTTAGCCCTTAAAAACCGCATAAAACAAGGCTTTTGACATCTAAATGGTGATATATTAATGTAGGCATTTTGAAAAAAATCAGAACATACGAAAACACGCACACCACCTTAAAAAGTGATATGCGTGTTTTCATTTTACACCTTGCTTGTCGGCAGACAACAATAATTTCAATACTTTCTTATCACTATCTGCCGAACGGCCTACTGTTTTTTAAATGCTTACGCCTTGTTTACCGAACCGAAAAGTTCCATCTTTTCTTTAACGATTACTTTAATTGCATCAAATCCCGGTGCTAAAAGCTTTCTCGGGTCAAAGCCCTTACCCTGAAGGTCAAGACCTTTTTCGATGTATCTTCTTGTAGCTTCCTGGAAATAGAGCTGACACTCTGTATTAACGTTGATTTTTGCAACGCCGAGCGAAATAGCCTTTTTAATCATATCGGCAGGAATACCTGTACCACCGTGGAGAACGAGCGGAAGATCTCCGATAAGGTCTTTTGTTGCTGCAAGAGCGTCAAAGTTAAGACCTGCCCAGTTTGCAGGGTATTTGCCGTGGATGTTGCCGATACCTGCAGCGAGGAAATCAACGCCGAGATCTGCAATCATTTTGCACTCGTTGGGGTCAGCAATTTCACCGGCACCTATAACACCGTCTTCTTCGCCGCCGATTGAGCCGACTTCTGCCTCAATTGACATACCGTTTTCATGAGCGGCTTTAACAAGCTCCTTTGTCTTTTCGATGTTTTCTTCAATCGGGTAGTGAGAACCGTCAAACATGATTGATGAAAAACCTGCTTCTATACATTTGTAGCAGCCATCATATGTTCCGTGGTCGAGGTGAAGAGCAACGGGAACTGTGATATTCATTTCCTCAATCATTGCCTTAACCATGGCAGAAACTGTTTTAAAGCCTGTCATATACTTGCCCGCACCCTCGGAAACACCGAGAATTACCGGAGAATTATTCTCCTGTGCCGTTTGAAGTATTGCTTTTGTCCACTCAAGGTTGTTGATGTTAAACTGACCAACGGCATATTTGCCCGCAACAGCCTTTTTTAACATTTCAGTTGCTGAAACTAACATTGTTATTACCTCCGTAATTTTTTTATAATACTGACTCTGCGACAGGTGCCGCAGCGTCTGCATAACGTGAATTAAAATATAATTTTGTTCTGCGAGAAAAACATGTTCACCTGCGGTTCAAAAGGACTCAGCCGCTTTGTATTGCCGCATTTTTCGCATTTTAAAATCAGCTCGCCGGATGCGAAATCAACTAATATTTCCTTGCAGCCGCACTTGCACGATATTTTCTTTTTGTTAAGTGCGTCCTGAAGCTTTTCAAACATTTCCTGCATCATGAAAAACTCGTTGTCGCTTTCTTCATCGGCAATTTCGGACAGCATACGGTTATTTTCGTCGACTGACTTCGTAACGTTCGCTTTCGTGCCGATAAAGAATATGTTAACGCCCGTATTCGGACATGTAAATGTCATAAGCTCCGCATTCCAAAATGCATTCTGCGACAGCATATATGTGTGAACCTCGCCGCAAATCGGGCAGTCCGTTATGATTTTAAGTTTATCATGGACGGGAATAATTTTGCCGCACGGATGGCGACAAGTGTCTTCCGCACAGAAAAGGTCTGCCGATGCACCGCCGGAAAATTTGAATATTCCTATTTGGAATTGGTTTGACGTATAGCAGAACGGACAAATATATGCAATTGTTTTGCTTAAACTTTTAATCATTAAAATCCCTCCGCCGACAGCTCAGATTTGTGGTTGAGAGCATAGAAAAACAGATACTGCTGCGCAAATCCGGAATACTCTCCGAATTTTTGTTCAGCATATGAAGAAATTTCGGGTATTGTGCATTTCCGCCTGAAATAAAGCTTCTCCATTATTCTTTTCATCCATACGTCAACGGGAAAAGAGTCTGTTTTGCCAAGCCCGAAAAGCAGAATGCAGTCGGAAACCTTGTTGCCTATACCTGTCATTTGCATTAGCATTTTCTTTGCACTTGCGGTATCGGCAGATTTAAGCTCGTCCAAAAAAGACGGACAGCGAAATACCGTCTCCGCAGCTGAAATTATGTACTTGTCACGATATCCCGCATGAAGCACGGATATGTCGCTTTCGAGCACTGCCTCGGGAGTGGGGAATGCGTAATACGTTTTGCCGCGATACTCTGTTTTTTCACCGCAGAGCGTACAAAGTGTTTCCGTTATTTTTCTGATTCTCGGAATATTGTTGCTCTGAGATATTATAAACGATATAATCGTTTCAAACAAATCCTGCTTTAATATTCTGATTCCGCTGCCCTCATCAATTGCACGGTTCATACACCCTTCGCCGCCGATTTGCTCTTTTATTTTGCCGTAATCACGCCCTAAATCGAAATAATCATACCAGATGTTTTTAAAGTCCTCGGGTGAGGTGTCGAAAAAGATTATTTTCTCGTCTGCCTTTTTTATCGTGAGGGCCTTTGAGTATGCAACACCCGTATATTCTCCGTCGCCCGTAGGCAAAAATCTGAAGCATTGACCGCAGTCGAATATGTGCCTCAGCTCAAAATCGGGCTGTGCGGTAACGATTGTATTATTATCTGCAAATTTAATCTCCATAATGTATAAATTATAACACAATAAACTATCTATATCAAGAAATAATACCGAATTTTGTTGAAAATCATTGATAAAATACGGGAATGTGGTATAATAGTGTATAGAATTGCTAAAATAAAATCAGACTATATTACGCTGAAAGGGTATGATATCATGGAAAATGAGCTTTTGTACAAAAATGAGCTTGCATATGATAAAATGACGGATAAGGAAAAGGACGACTGCGAAACGCTATCGAGAGATTACAGGAAATTTCTTGATTGCGGAAAAACGGAAAGGGAATGTGTAAAAGAGGCGGTACGTCTTGCCGAGGAGAACGGTTATGTTCCGTTTGATAAAAAGGACGACCTAAAGCCCGGAGATAAGGTTTATTTTATAAACAGAGAGAAAAACGTTATGCTTTGTAAAATCGGAAGTGAGCCTTTGGAAAACGGAATCAATCTCGTCGGTGCGCATATTGATTCTCCTCGCCTTGACCTTAAGCAAAATCCGCTTTATGAAACGTCTGATATAGCTATGCTTAAAACACATTATTACGGCGGAATAAAGAAATATCAGTGGACTGCCGTTCCGCTCGCTTTGCATGGCGTAATCTACGATAAAAACGGTGAGAAAAAAGAAATAAAAATAGGTGAAGATGATGACGATACTGTATTTTGCGTATCCGATATTCTTCCGCATCTTGCAAAGGACCAAATGGGTAAAAAGCTTTCCGAGGCAATAGACGGTGAGGCGCTTAATATAATATTCGGCGGATATCCGCTCGGTGAGGAAAAAAGATTTAAACAGAACGTTTTAAAAATGCTCTTTGATAAGTACGGTATTGACGAAAAGTCGTTTCAGTATGCGGAAATTGAGGCAGTACCTGCGTTTAAAGCTAAAAATGTAGGGCTTGACGGTGCGTTTATCGGCGCATACGGTCAGGACGACAGAGTGTGTGCATATACAGCTCTCAAGGCTATACTCGACTCTCGGGAGGTTAAAAAAACTGCCGTTTGTCTGCTTGTAGATAAAGAGGAAATAGGCTCATGCGGAAATACGGGTATGCTTTCCGATTTCTTTAGATTTTCTCTTGCTCGTCTTGCAAAAAAACTAAACGGCGAGTGCGATTATCTTACCCTGTCCGAAATTGTAGCAAATTCGCAATGCCTTTCGAGCGATGTCGGCGCTGCGGTAGATCCGAACTACGAAAGCGTAAGCGAGCCGCAAAACTCCTCATATGCCGGTCACGGCATGGTGCTTATGAAATACACGGGCGCAAGAGGTAAATCGGGTTCGAGTGATGCAAGTGCGGAGTTTGTATATAAAATAGGCAAAATTCTCGACGATAACGGAGTTGTTTGGCAAACCGGCGAGCTTGGCAAGGTTGATGGCGGCGGCGGCGGAACGATTGCACAGTATGTTGCAAATCTTAATATGGATGTTATCGACTGCGGTGTGCCTGTTATTTCGATGCATTCACCGTTTGAGATTACGGCAAAAACCGATGTATACATGGCTTATCGCTCATATGCTGCATTCTATGCGGACTGATAAATCGGGAGGTTGTTTGAAATTAAACTGATTATAGCTGAAAAACCGTCGCTTGCGAGGAATATAGCCTCAGCCATAGGCGGCGGAAAAAATGCGCAGGGATATATTGCGTGCGGAGATTATATTGTCACATGGGCATTCGGGCATTTGTTTTCTCTTGCGGATGTTGAAGAATATACTCCGGGCGCCGACAATAAAAACGTCAGATGGACTATGGATAATATCCCGTGCTTTCCAAAGGAGTTTATTTTTAAGCTCCGCAAGGGAAAGGATAAGGAGGCGGACAGCGGTGTAAAGCGCCAGTTCGATATTATATCAAAGCTTTGCAACAGCGACAAGATAACGGAGATAATAAACGCCGGCGACTCCGACAGAGAGGGAGAGATTATAGTTCGCATATGCGTTGAGAAGGCGCTTAAGAGCGAAAAAAGCTTTAAGCGGCTTTGGCTCCCCGACCAGACTGCCGAAACAATTCGTCAGGCGCTTTCCGATACGCCTGATGAAGCGGAATACGACAATCTTGCAAACGAGGGACTTGCAAGAACATATATGGATTGGCTTTACGGCGTAAATCTTACAAGATACGCAACTCTCAAGTCGGGTTATTTTCTGCGTGTCGGCAGAGTTATTGTGCCTATTGTGAAAGCTGTGTACGACAGGGATTTGTCAATCAGAAATTTCGTTCCGGAAAAATATTATGCCGTTGTAAGCAAGGCGGAAACGGGCGGAGAGGCGGTTGAGCTGACAAGTAAGAAAAAATTCAAGGCAAACGAGCTTGATAAGGCAAATGAGCTTTGTAAACTTTATAACGATGCCGGAGCAGTTGTTACGGCAAAGAAAAAGAAAAAGGAAACGTTAAAGCCCGGCAAGCTTTATTCTCTTACAAAGCTTCAAAATGTTTTGGGTAAGAAGTATAAGATGTCGATGGATAAGAGCCTTAAAATCGTTCAGGATTTGTATGAAAAAGGCTTTGTTACATATCCGAGAACAAACTCGGAATACCTTGCGACTGCCGAAAAGGGAAAGGTGAAAAAAATCCTTGAAACGGTTGCCGCGCTCGGCTACCACGTTAAAATGAAAGAGGATAAAACCATATTTGACGATTCTAAAATAGAGTCGCATTCCGCGCTTACTCCGACTTATAAAATACCGAAAAAAGACGATTTGTCAGATGATTACTTTAAGGTTTACAGTACAATAATGCGCAGATTTGCGGCTGTGTTTTGCAGTGAGGAATGTGTTGCCGAGCGTACGGAGATAACGGTAAAGGTCGGCGATTATGAGGAGTTCGGCTTAAAGGGTACGGTTATAGTGTCGCCCGGCTGGACAAAATACGATGACGGCGGTAAGAAAAATAAACTTCTTCCTCGTCTTGAAAAGGGTGACAGCGTAAACGTAAACTTTGTGCCGACGGAGAAGGAAACAACTCCGCCGAAGCACTACACGATAGAAACGCTTAACAATTATCTTAAAAATCCTTTCCGTGACGAAAAGGCGAATATCGAAACCGACGATGACGCCGAGGAATACAAGGCTGTTTTCGAGGGACTTGAGCTTGGCACGGAGGCGACAAGAACAGGAATTATAGATAATGCGATAAAGAGTAAGTATATAAATCTTAAAAAAGACGTTTACACTATCCTGCCGGACGGAGAAACGCTTATAACATCTCTTACAAACATGAATATAAGCATGGATAAGTACAAGACCGCCGAAATGGGTAAGGCTCTTAAGAAAGTTTACAGAGGAGAATTTGTTATAGAGGACAGTGTCAAGCTTGTTGAAAAGGAAATATCGGAGGTGTTTGAAAAGCGCACAACACCGCTTGAAACGGATACCGATATAGGATTTATGGGGGAGTGCGCCGGCACCTGCCCGATATGCGGAAGAGATGTTGTCAGGACAAAATTCGGCTACGGCTGCAGCGGTTACAGGGACGGATGTAATTTTTCGGTAAGCGGAACGATATGCGGAAGAATTATTTCCTTTGCAAATGTACAGAAGCTTTTGCAAACGGGCAGAACGGGCAAGATAGAGGGATTTGTATCGAAAAACGGAAAAAGCTTTTCCGCAGCGTTAAAAATGGAGAACGGAAAGGCAGTGTTTGATTTTAATTGAGCTTTTGGGGGTGCAAAATGGATAAATTTGAGCTGGTGGCTCCGTATAAACCGACAGGGGATCAGCCTCAGGCGATAAAGTCGCTTGCGGACGGCGTAAAAAAAGGACTGCGAGGACAAACACTTTTAGGTGTTACGGGGTCGGGAAAAACTTTTACAATGGCAAATATAATCGCAAACGTGAACAGACCCACGCTTGTGCTTGCGCATAACAAAACGCTTGCGGCGCAGCTTTGCAGTGAATTTAAGGAGTTTTTTCCGAATAATGCGGTTGAGTATTTTGTATCCTACTATGACTATTATCAGCCCGAGGCTTACATTCCGCAAACCGATACATTTATCGAAAAGGATGCATCCATAAACGATGAGATAGATAAATTAAGGCATAGTGCGACAGCGGCGCTTTTGGAACGGCGTGATGTTATTATAGTGGCGAGTGTATCATGCATTTACGGTTTGGGCGATCCGGATGATTACAAAAATCTTATATTGAGTCTGAGAGTCGGAACAGAGCGTGACCGTGACGAGATTTTAAGGCGGCTTGTGGAAATACAATACGAAAGAAACGATATTGCCTTTACACGAAACAAGTTCAGGGTTCGCGGTGATTGTGTTGATATTTTTCCGTCCAATAACGGTGATAAGGCTATCCGCATTGAGTTTTTCGGTGACGAGATAGAAAGAATTGCCGAAATAGACGCTGTAACGGGAGAGATTACGGGACTTAGAAATCATGTTGCTATTTTCCCGGCATCGCACTATGTTACGACAAAGGAAAAAATGAACCGTGCAATAAAAAGTATTGAGGCGGAGCTTGAGGAGAGGATAAAATATTTTAAAGATAACGATATGCTTCTCGAGGCGCAGAGGATACAGCAGAGAACACGGTACGACCTTGAAATGCTTGAGGAAATAGGGTTTTGCCAAGGTATAGAGAATTATTCAAGGCATATAAGCGGGAGAAAGCCCGGTTCGGCTCCGTTTACGCTTTTGGACTATTTTCCGAAAGATTTTCTCATGTTTATTGACGAGTCACACGTTACCGTATCGCAGGTTCGGGCAATGTATAACGGTGACCGTGCGAGAAAAGATACTCTTGTCGGTTACGGATTCCGTCTGCCGTCGGCGTATGATAACAGACCGCTTAATTTTTCCGAGTTTGAGGATAGAATAAATCAGGTTATTTTCACAAGTGCAACACCGGCGGAGTATGAGGCGGAGCATTCGCAGAATACTGCCGAGCAGATTATAAGGCCTACCGGACTTCTTGACCCGGAAATAATCGTAAGGCCTATTACGGGTCAGATTGACGATTTGATTGAGGAGATAAACAAGCGTGCGGAAAAGAACCAAAGAGTGCTTGTTACAACGCTTACAAAGCGCATGGCTGAGGACTTGACCGATTACTTAAAGGAAGCAGGAATAAGAGTAAGGTATATGCACTCCGAAATAAAGACAATTGAACGAACGGAAATTATACGTGATTTGCGGCTCGGTGAATTTGATTGTCTTGTGGGAATTAACCTTTTAAGAGAAGGTCTTGATATTCCCGAGGTGTCGCTTGTTGCAATACTTGATGCCGATAAAGAAGGATTTTTAAGAAGCGAGCGCTCTCTTATTCAGACAATCGGACGTGCGGCAAGAAATGCGGAAGGTGTTGTAATAATGTATGCCGATAATATCACCGAATCAATGCGGCGTGCAATTGACGAGACATCGAGAAGACGTGCGCTCCAGACGGAATATAACGAAAAGCACGGAATTGTGCCGAAAACGATTAAGAAGGAAGTACGTGATATTATCGAGGCAACAACGGCGGTCGAAACAGAGGAAAAGATTGCCGAGCCGATTGAAAGCCTGATTGCAAGACTTGAAGCACAAATGATGACGGCGGCGGAAAATCTTGAATTTGAACGTGCCGCAGAGCTTCGCGACAGAATAAGAGAACTTAAAAGATAAATATTTTTGCGGAGGAATTTATGAAAGAGAAAATAGCGGAATTTATAAAGGACAAGCTGCTTACTCCCGTTATTTATATGAGCACGGAGGAAGATATGGTGCTTGTTTTCGGATTTTTTGACACGAGCATTCCCGAGGAAACCATTTATTTTTTGCAGGATGAATTGTCGAAAAAGGTCAAAGAGCAGGTACGAATAATTGATTTTCGTGCGCTTGACGCATTTGAAAGATATGATGTTGTATCTCATGCGGAGCTTATTTACAAGGAAAGCGATTTTGTACGCTCCATGTTTGAGTCGGCAATGGCGCAGGATTTCAGCGCCGAGCTTGGAGAGCGTGACGCACTTTTAAGACGTGTGAACAAATACGGAACACCGTCGGTAAGCTGAAAATTTCGGAAAGGCAGAAAATTATGAACGACAAAATTAAAATTACCGGTGCAAGAGTTCATAACCTAAAAAATGTATCTCTTGAAATACCAAGGGAAAAGCTCGTTGTTATGACAGGACTGTCGGGGTCGGGGAAATCATCTCTTGCATTTGATACCGTTTATGCGGAGGGGCAGAGAAGATATGTCGAGTCGCTTTCGTCATATGCAAGAATGTTTCTCGGTCAGATGGATAAGCCTGATGTTGACAGTATAGAGGGGCTTTCTCCGGCAATCAGTATAGACCAGAAAACAACCTCAAAAAACCCGCGTTCGACAGTTGGAACAGTTACCGAGATTTATGATTATTTGAGACTTTTATATGCAAGAGTTGGTGTGCCTCACTGTCCTAAATGCGGAAAGGTAATCTCAAGACAGACTGTTGACAATATTGTAGACAGCGTAAAAGAGCTTGGAGACGGTACAAAAATTCAAATTCTTGCGCCTGTTGTAAAAGGCAAAAAGGGCGAGCATGCAAAGATATTTGAAAACGCACGCAGAAGCGGCTATGTTCGGGTGCGTGTTGACGGTAATATGTATACGCTCGATGAGGATATTGAGCTGAATAAAAACGTTAAGCACAGCATAGATATAGTCGTTGACAGAATAGTGATAAAGGACGGAATTGATAAGCGGCTTGCAGACTCTATCGAAACGGCGATGAAGCTGACGGGAGATATTGTTACAGTGAATGTTGTCGGCAAGGATGATATAATGTTTAGCGGCAGCTTTGCGTGCCCCGACTGCGGAATAAGCCTTGAAGAACTTGCACCGAGAATGTTTTCGTTTAACAATCCGTACGGTGCGTGCAGCCATTGTGACGGATTGGGAAGTATTTCGGAGATTGACCCGGCGCTTTTGATAGATGATGAAAACAAGAGCCTTATAGAAGGCGCAATATACGCTACCGGCTGGAACAGTGCATCGCAAACCGACAGCATTGCTTATATGTATTTTACGGCGCTTGCCGAGCATTACGGCTTTGACATAAATACGCCGTATAAGGATTTGCCTGATAAAATAAAGGATATTATAATGTACGGCACTCACGGTGAAAAGATAGAAATGCGTTATACCCGCTCGTACGGCAGCGGTGTATATATGACGGATTTTGAGGGTATTGTAACAAATCTTCAAAGGCGTTACAGCGCATCGGGTTCGGATTATGCCAAGGCTGATATAGAAAAGTATATAAACGAAACCGTATGTCCGCATTGCCACGGCGCAAGGCTTAATGAAAATGTACTTGCGGTTACTGTCGGCGGAATAAATATTTATGATTTCACCTTGCTTTCCATTGAAAAGGCAATGGAGTTTATGAACGAACTAAAGCTTACACAGCGTGAGGAAATGATAGGTGCGCAGATCATAAAGGAAATAAAGGCGAGACTGAAGTTTTTGCTTGATGTCGGATTGGGATACTTAACTCTTGCACGCTCCTCGGGAACGCTTTCGGGCGGAGAAGCGCAGAGAATACGTCTTGCAACGCAGATAGGTTCCGGACTTACGGGCGTGCTTTATATTCTCGATGAGCCGAGTATAGGACTTCATCAAAGGGATAACGACCGTCTTATTCAAACGCTTTGCCGTTTGCGTGATTTGGGGAATACGGTTATAGTTGTTGAGCATGATGCCGATACGATGTATGCGGCGGATTATATTGTTGACGTAGGACCCGGCGCAGGTGTGAACGGCGGTGAAATTGTCGGTTGCGGAAGTGTTGAGGATATAATAAACAGTCCGCGCTCAATTACGGGTAAGTACTTGTCGGGAGAGTATAAGATTGAAGTACCGAAAAAACGCAGAAGTGCGGATAGCTGGCTGAGCGTTAAGGGTGCGGCGGAGAATAATCTTAAAAATATTGATGTTGATTTCCCGATAGGTGTGTTTACCTGCGTTACGGGTGTGTCCGGTTCGGGGAAAAGCTCCCTCGTAAATGAGATTTTATATAAAAAGCTTGCACATGACTTAAACCGTGCGAGGTGCCGTGCAGGAAAGCACAAGGAAATTTCGGGTATAGATAAGCTTGACAAGATAATTAATATCGACCAGGCGCCGATAGGAAGAACTCCGAGGTCAAATCCTGCAACGTATACAGGTCTTTTTAATGATATTCGTGAGGTTTTTGCGTCTACAAACGATGCGAAAACACGCGGCTACAATGCCGGAAGATTCAGCTTTAACGTAAAGGGCGGCAGATGTGAGGCGTGCAGCGGTGACGGTATAGTTAAGATAGAAATGCATTTTTTATCTGATATTTACGTGCCGTGTGAGGTGTGCAAGGGTAAGAGATATAACAGAGAAACGCTTGAGGTTAAGTACAAGGGCAAGAGTATTTACGATGTTCTTGAAATGACTGTTGAGGAAGCACTTGAATTCTTCTCAAACCTGCCCAAGCTGCGCCGAAAGCTTGAAACGCTTAAGGAGGTCGGACTTTCGTACGTTAAGCTCGGACAAAGCTCAACCACACTCTCGGGCGGTGAAGCGCAAAGAGTTAAGCTTGCAACGGAGCTTTCAAAGAGAAGTACGGGGAAGACGGTTTATATACTCGATGAGCCGACAACCGGATTGCATACGGCAGATGTTCACAAGCTTATTGATGTGCTTCAAAAGCTGACGGACGGCGGTAATACCGTTATTGTTATAGAGCATAATCTTGATGTTATCAAGTCTGCGGACTATATTATAGACCTTGGTCCGGAGGGCGGTGACGGCGGCGGAAGAGTTATTGCAAGCGGTACGCCGGAGGAAATTGTAAAATCAAAGTCTTCGTATACCGGGAAATATTTAAAGAAGTATTTATAATAATTTGCGCTGTGAGAGAACGGACTTTCACAGCGCTTTTTTGATTGTATGCTTCGGCACGGTAAAGCCTTTAATTTCGGCACGCAGAGGGTTCTTTAACCGATACAGAGTACCACTCGGCATATGTGAAAATTCTACAACAAAAAAACCGACTCCCGATAAATTCGGAAGTCGGATAAAATTTGCGATAATTAGTTTTTGGGCTTGAAGAATGACGGTACGTTTATGCTTTCCATACCGGGCTTAAGTTTTCTTGAGAAGAGAGCCTCATCTTCTTTTCTTGAAAAAGAGTTTGAGGAGAAATCGGTTGAAAAATCTCTGCGTGAGGTATTTCTTGTGTCCTGATTTCTTTTTGCGTTCATGTCAAGACCTGTTGCAATAAGCGTAACCTTAATTTCATCCTTCATGTTCTCGTCAACGCTCGTGCCGAGGATAATGTTGGCATTTTCGGATACCTGTTCCTGAACGATTTTTGAAACCTCGCCCATGTCAACAAGAGAAAATTCCGTTCCGCCCGTAACGTTAAGAAGCACGTTTGCCGCTCCTGTGATATTTGTTTCGAGAAGGGGATTTTCTATGGCATTTCTTACAGCGTCCTGAGCTGCGTTTTCGCCCTTGCCTACGCCTATGCCCATATGAGCCACACCGGAATCCTTCATTATCGTGCGGACATCGGCAAAGTCACAGTTCATAATTCCGAGCTGTGTAATAACCTCGATAATTCCCTGAACGCCCTGTCTTAAAACATCGTCGGCAAGTTTGAATGTATCTTCGATAGTTGCTTTTTTATCGGCAATTTTAAAGAGAAGGTCGTTCGGAATTGTAACTATTGCGTCAACCTTATCCATAAGCTGCTTTAAGCCTTCTTCAGCGTTTTTAACTCTTTGCGGACCTTCGAAGAAGAACGGCTTTGTAACAACGGCAACGGTTAAGATACCGAGGCTTTTTGAAATCTCGGCGATAATCGGTGCGGCACCTGTACCTGTTCCGCCGCCCATACCTGCTGTTACGAATACCATATCGGTATCTGCAAGAAGATTTTTAATTTCTTCCTTTGTTTCCTCGGCTGCCTGACGGCCAACCTCCGGCTTTGCGCCTGCGCCCAAACCGCCTGTGAGTTTTGAACCGATTTGAAGCACCGTTTCAGCCTTAACGTGACTCAGCTGATGAGCATCTGTATTAACACATATAAACTCAGCCTTCGTAACGCCTGCTTCTATCATTCTGTCAACAGCGTTGTTTCCGCCGCCGCCGACGCCTATAACCTTAATTTTTGCTCCGTCAAGGAGATTGTTGTCATTTACCATATCAATAGGCATAATATATATCCTCCTTCGTAATCTTTCTGCCTATGCCCGACAGAAGTATACTCTATATCTTATTGTACTATTTTTTTGCAAACTATTCAATAGCTTTTAGAAAAGTTTTTGCAAAATGACCAAATATTTTTAACCAAACTTTTAAAGCTTATACTTGCAATTTTTGTGCAATTTTACTTTTACGGCAAATAGCTCGCTTTTCCGACAACTGAAAGGTCGATTGTACCATGCGCATTTGACAGCAAATCGGGGTTGTTAATCGTAACCTTAAAGAGTCTGAGTTTTTGCTCCATATCGTAATTCGAACCGCATATAACATCAAGTCTGTCCTCGTAGCCAAACTCTATCTCGTTATCCTCGCCAAGCTCTATTTTTGTTATCTTGTCGTTAAGACCGATTTTCCCCGTAATCGCAAAAAATTCTTTCAGTGCGGCAAGAGAGTCCTCGTTTTCAAAAAGCTTTGCATAATCGTCCGTATATGCTGTGAGAATCGGCAAATCCGACGGCTTTTCACCCGTTGTTTCAACAACAGTGCAGTTTTCGTTGATTACCGAGTATTCATCAGCGTTTTCGTAATACGCATACGGCGTGTATTCCGTAATACTTATGGTAACCGACGCCGGAAAATACTTTTTTTCTACGTCGATACTCTTTATGTAGGCTACCTTTGACAAACGCTCGGATATTGTCTTTTCGTTTACCTTAAACAGATTTTTACCCTTTATATCGGGGAGAAATTCTTCAATGCTTTGCGTATTTATTCTGCTGTTGCCCGTAATTGTCATGTTCCTAACACTGAAAATCGGCGTTAAGAAAAGCAGGGCAAACAGTGCGGCAAAAATTACGACAAGCGTTGTTGTGCTTCTTACAAGAATACGGCGCCGTCTTTTCCTTTTTTGACGGATAAGCTGGCGCTGCCTTACCTGGCGGCTTCTTGCGTTGTCAAGCTTTCTACCCCTGACAGTTTGTGTATTCAAGGATTAATCCCCCCATTTCGGCGAAATTGAATTAATCATCAATTTCATTTTTTCTTTCTATGTGTGCTCCGCATTTTAAGAGTTGTTGCTCTATTTGTTCATAGCCTCTGTCTATATACTCCGTGTTGATAACCGCAGTTTTTCCCTCTGCGCCGAGTGCGGCACTTACAAGCGATGCCCCGCCGCGCAGTTCGCGTGCGTGTACGGCCGCTCCGTGCAATTTTTCCGTACCCACGATTACCGCTGTTTTTCCGTCTGTATGAATATCGGCACCCATTCGGATCAGTTCCTCGGCATTTTGAAATCGGTTTTCAAAAATGCTCTCGTTTACTATGCTCGTTCCGTTGCAGACACAGGCAAGTGCGGTAAAAAGAGATTGCATATCCGTAGGAAATCCGGGATACGGCATTGTGCGTATTGCTCCGAAGCTTTTAAGTCTTTCTCCGCGCGACATATAAATCGAGCTGCCGTCCGAAATAATTCGTGCACCCATATCTGAAAGCTTTGATGTGACAGACGTCATATCGCTCGGACACGCATTTGTCAAATAAATTTCTCCGCCTGCAATTCCGCAGCATGTAAGATATGTACCTGCCGCTATTCTGTCGGGCATCACATAATGCTCACAGCCGTGCAAACGCTTTTTCCCGATAACTGTTATACTGCTGCTGCCCGCACCCGATATATCCGCTCCCATGCTGAGCAGAAAACGTTCAAGGTCAACAATTTCGGGTTCTCGAGCGGCATTTGTAATAACTGTTTTTCCCTCTGCCGACAAAGCGGCAAGAATGGTGTTCTCTGTTGCGCCGACGCTCGGAAAGTCGAGATGAATGTTTCCGCCTTTGAGCGATTCGGCTTTGCAGATTATATAGCCGTCGTCCTCGGTTATGCTTACGCCGAGTGCTTTGAGAGCTTTCAGATGAATATCAATCGGCCGCATACCTATTTCGCATCCGCCCGGCATACTTACGACAGCTTCTTTGCAGCGTGCTATAATTGCACCGAGAAATATAATCGATGAGCGCATTTGCCGCATAAGACTTTCTTCTATCGTAAAGCAATGCATAGGCGCCGAATTGACCGTAACGGTATTTTCGGAAAAATCGGTATCACAGCCGAGCGCCTTTAAAACCTCGACCGTCTTTTCAACGTCCCTCAAACGGGGACAGTTATGTATAATGTTTTTATCACCGTTTATAGTTGCGGCGGCAAGTATAGGCAGTACAGCGTTTTTTGCTCCCTGAACCGCTATTTCACCGCTGAGCGGATAACCGCCTTCGATTACAAAGCAACTCACAATTAACACGCTCCATTCATACGAAATATATACAATATCATATGAATGCAACACGCTTGGTGTTACATGGCGATTATACAATAATAATTATATCATACTTCAGATTAAAATGAAAGACCTTTTTTTAAAATAACACAGAAAATTTACAAAAATGTATTATTGTAAAAATATTACAGTAGAATTTTGTGTCATTTCAACAAAAAATCGGACTGTTTACCGATAGGTTTTTTTCAGTCCGACTTATTTCAGAATTTAATTTGACTTTGGAAAAAGTTTCTGTCGTGTTCATTGCTGCCCGAAACTGACGATGCGGCGGCGAGAGGTATAAGTTTTGTAACGGCTTCCTTTTCCGATCCGCAGGCACGGCAGTATTCATCAAGATATTTTTCGGCATCATCGTTGTTGCCCCGAAGCTTAAAAAGAAGATACGTCTGAGCGGCGTCAAACAAGGGATAGCCTGCGGCAGCGTGCGCCCAATCAAGAACATACAGCTTGCCGTCATCGCCCAAAATTACGTTGCTCGGATTGAAATCCCCGTGACATAAGCGGTTCTCGTTTGGCAGTTCACAAATCATTTTAAGAGCTTTTTCGGATAAATCATCGCTTAAACCCTTGATTTTTCTTTTCAATTTATCCTTTAATGACGGAAAAAGCGGAGCGTCCTTTGAGTGGATTTCAATATGCAGCTTTGCGAGCTTTTTTATATATTCGTCTTCTGATATTACGGTATCTAACGATTTTCCTTTAATATATTCGGAAATTATAATTTGCTTTCCGTCCGACAGCGATACGTCCGTGATTTTCGGAACGTTAATGCCCGTTTGCATAGCTCTTGTTTGATTGAGAGCCTCGTTTAAAACGTCACTGTCCGAAAAAACGTGGCTGAAAACCTTTACCGCTCTGCCGCTGTCATAGTATACCGTTTTGAAATTTCTTACCGCAATTATTCTTTCAAAATTCATTACCGCTTTTCCTCCGTTTATTGTTATCACCTTTATTTTAGCACAAAAATGCTCATCAATCAAGCTGTTTCCGAATATGTTGTAAATAATTCATAATATAACGGTGAAGAATTTATATATCAGTTATATAAAAATTGTAATTATGAGCAAATCAGCTTTATGCAATCGCACAGCGCAATTAAAAAAGTTCTCTTTTCGGCCGTTTCCGCACAAAGCAGAGGGAGAGTGTCTATAACTTCGTCGCCTTTTAAAATTTGTACGGAGCCTATTTCATCGCCCTTGCAAAGCGGAGCTTTTAAGTTTTCATTCGGAAGAATATTGTATTTTATTTCTTCATCGTTACCTTTTGCGCAAAGCACGTTTTTATCATCCTTAACGTATGCACCGACGCTCTTTTTTACGCCGCCCGATATTTCACACTCGCCTATATTATCTCCGCCTTTTATTATTTGTACGCACGAATATGAAGAAAAACCGTAGTCGAGGAGTGTTCTTGCGCCGCCGAATCTCTGCTTTGAATCAGGTGCGCCGAGAATGACGGCGACAAGCTGCATATTATCTCTTTTTGCCGAGGCGCTCAAACAGCAAAGAGCCTTGCTTGTAGAACCTGTTTTAAGTCCGTTCGCACCGGGATAGAATCGAATAAGCTTGTTTGTGTTTGCAAGCTCATATTTTCCTCCGCGCATGGTGTCTGTCCATATGGTTGTGTAGCCGAGTATAAATTCATGCTTTAAAAGCTCGCGTGACATAATTGCAACATCACGTGCGCTTGAATAATGTCCGTCCGCATCAAGACCGTTTGTGTTTACAAAAGCGGTGTTTGTCATGCCGAGTTCCTTTGCCCGCTCGTTCATTCGTCTTACAAATTCGCTTTCACTGCCTGCGATATGCTCTGCCATTGCAACCGTTCCGTCATTTGCCGAAGCAACCGCAATCCCCTTTATCATTTCATCAACCGTTATTTGTTCACCCGTTTCAAGAAACATTGTCGAACCGCCCATGCTCATGGCACGTTCGCTGACGCTTACCTTTTCATCAAGCGAAAGCTTGCCGCTGTCAACGCTTTCGGCAATAAGCAAAAGAGTCATTATTTTCGTTACACTTGCAATGGGAAGTCTTTCGTCGGCATTTTGCTCATACAGCACGCTGCCGCTCGAAGTTTCTGTAAGAATACATGATTTTGCGTTTACAGAAAGCTCTGCATTATTTTCCGCAGCTGCGGCGCACGGAAAAATCATAATTGACGCTAATGCGACGCTAAATATTTTTTTCATATCATTCTCCGTTTCTTAATATCATTTTGGTAAAAGATATTCGTTAATTTATGGAATTATGAAAAAATGCTTATAAAAAAATAACATTTCAGCAAAATATTTAATAAGCCGATAATTTTCGGACTTTAAATTCATAAATGTTGGGAGAGAATAATGCGATGAACGGATTTTACGAAATAATAGACGTATATGCTCGTGAGGTACTCGATTCACGTGGCAATCCGACTGTTGAGGCGGAGGTTTATACCGATAAGGCTTGCTGCAGCGCAATTGTTCCGTCGGGTGCGTCAACGGGCGTGTTCGAGGCGGCAGAACTGCGTGACGGCGATAATAAGCGATATTTGGGGAAGGGTGTAAAAAAAGCGGTTCAAAATGTAAACACAATCATATCCGATGCGCTTATCGGAATGAACGTACTCGACCAAAAAGCAATAGACAAAAGACTTTTGGAGCTTGATGGGACGAAAAACAAGTCAAAGCTCGGCGCAAACGCAATTCTCGGTGTGTCGCTTGCCTGCGCAAAGACTGCCGCCGCTTGTCTTGATATTCCGCTTTACAGATATATCGGCGGTGTAAACGCACATTGTATGCCCGTGCCGATGATGAATATTTTAAACGGCGGCGCACATGCGGACAACAATATAGATATTCAGGAGTTTATGATTATGCCTGTCGGAGCGTGTACATTTAAGGCGGCATTAAGAATGTGCAGTGAGGTATACCATGTTTTAAAAACGATAATAAAGGAAAACGGTATGTCAACGTCAATAGGTGATGAAGGCGGCTTTGCACCGAATTTGCCGACTGATGAAAAGGCTCTTGAGCTTATAGTCGAGGCTGTCAAAAGAGCGGGCTACAATACGGGTGAGGACTTTAAAATAGCGATTGATGCGGCATCGTCGGAGTGGTATATGCCGGACGGAACATATAAGCTGCCAAAGGCCGGAATTGTGCGAACAAAGGAGGAGATGGTTGACTATTGGGAAAAGCTTTGCGGTAAATACCCGATAATTTCAATCGAGGACGGTGTTGCCGAGGACGACTGGGAGGCTTGGGAGGTGCTTACAAAACGCCTCGGAGGGAAAATTCAGCTCGTCGGCGATGATTTGTTTGTAACGAATACGGAACGTCTTAAAAGCGGAATAGAAAAGGGTGCGGCAAATTCCGTGCTTGTAAAGGTAAATCAAATAGGAACGCTCAGCGAAACGATTGACGCCGTTGAGATGGCGCACAGAAGCGGATACAGCACAGTGATGTCACACAGAAGCGGCGACAGCGAAGATACCACGATTGCTGATCTTGCCGTTGCGCTCAATTGCGGACAAATAAAATCGGGTGCACCGTGCAGGAGCGATAGGGTTTGTAAGTATAACAGACTTTTGAGGATTGAGGAGGAGCTTTGTTTTTATTCAAAATATACGAGTAATACAATAAAAAATTATAACAGGTTTTAAGTTGTGATAAAATCGCTCATGGTAAAAGTTATGTTTTGGACAATTTTTTCGGACTTATGTTTTATGCTTTACAGGCACGTAAATGAATGGTTGTAAAACTGAAAAAAGTGGGTTCTGCGTCGGCAGTACCCACTTTTAAGTTTTTTGTGTCAAATGCGGAGATTATTAATACATTCCGCCCATTGAAGGATCCATGCCCGGTGCAGCTGCTTTTTCCGGCTCGGGTATATCGGTAACAAGACTCTCTGTTGTAAGAACCATGCTTGCAACGCTTGCGGCGTTTTGAAGAGCGCTTCTTGTAACCTTTGCGGGATCAACGATACCTGTCTTTATCATATCCACGTATTCGCCTGTAAGCGCATTGTAGCCGAGTCCCTTCTTAAGCGATTTAACCTTATCAACTATTACAGAGCCTTCAAGACCTGCGTTTTTGGCAATTTGCTTAACGGGTTCTTCAAGAGCTTTAAGAACTATCTGAACACCTGTTTTCTCATCGCCCTCTGTTTCATCGAGAAGCTTTTCAACCTCGGGGATAACATTTATATATGTTGTTCCGCCGCCGGCAATTATACCTTCTTCAACGGCTGCCTTTGTAGCTGCAAGAGCGTCTTCAATTCTGTACTTCATCTCCTGCATTTCCGTTTCGGTTGCGGCACCTACCTTGATTACGGCAACTCCGCCGGAAAGCTTAGCAAGTCTTTCCTGAAGCTTTTCTTTGTCAAATTCTGATGTTGTAAGAGAAATAGCTGCCTTGATTTCTTCGATTCTTGCTTTTATAGCGTCTGAATCTCCGGCACCGTCAACAATGATTGTGTTTTCTTTTTGAACCTTAACCTGTCTTGCACGGCCGAGCTGAGCCATTGTTGTATCCTTAAGCTCAAGACCGAGTTCCTCGGAAATAACCTCGCCGCCTGTAAGAATTGCTATATCACGGAGCATTTCTTTTCTTCTGTCGCCGAATCCCGGTGCTTTGACGGGAACAACAACGAATGTACCTCTGAGCTTATTTACGATAAGTGTTGCAAGAGCTTCGCCCTCGACGTCCTCAGCGATTATAACAAGCTTTTTGCCTGCCTGAACGAGCTGTTCAAGAAGCGGAAGGATTTCTTGAATGTTTGAAATCTTCTTATCTGTGATAAGTATATAAGCGTCGTCAATAACAGCTTCCATTTTTGTTGTATCGGTTACCATGTACGGTGAAATATAACCGCGGTCAAACTGCATACCTTCAACAACCTCGCTGTATGTTTCCGCTGTCTTTGATTCTTCAACCGTAATAACACCGTCGGATGTAACTTTATCCATAGCGTCTGCAATAAGCTCGCCGATTTTTTCGTTTGCAGCCGAAACTGATGCGACTCTTGCAATGTCAGCCTTGCCGTTTACCTTCTTTGCACCTGCAACTATTGCTTCAACGGCTGTATCTACCGCTTTTTGAATACCCTTTCTTACAATCATCGGGTTTGCGCCTGCCGTTACGTTCTTTGAACCTTCACGGATAAGAGCCTGTGCAAGAAGTGTAGCAGTTGTTGTACCGTCGCCGGCAACATCGTTTGTTTTTGTCGCTACTTCTTTTACAAGCTGTGCGCCCATGTTCTCAAACGGGTCTGAAAGCTCGATTTCCTTTGCTATTGTAACGCCGTCGTTTGTAATAACGGGTGAACCGAATTTTTTGTCAAGTACCACGTTTCTGCCTTTAGGGCCGAGTGTTATTTTAACTGTGTCCGCAAGCTGGTCAACGCCCTTTTGAAGTGCCTGTCTTGCGTCTTCGCCGAATTTAATCTGCTTTGCCATAATATATCAAAACCTTTCTGCTATTTATTCAACAATTGCGAGAATGTCGCTCTGTCTGACTATAATATATTCTTCGCCTTCTAATTTAACCTTTGTTCCGACATATTCGCTTATAAGAACCTTGTCGCCGGATTTAACCGTCATTTTAACTTCTTTTCCGTCAACGAGTCCGCCCGGACCAACCTCGGTTACTTCGGCAATCTGGGGTTTTTCCTTTGCTGCGCTTGTAAGGATAATACCGCTTTTTGTGGTTTCCTCCGCTTCGCACATCTTAATTACTACTCTGTCAGCCAATGGCTTAATCTTCATATATATCTCCTCCTTAAATACTTATCTCTGTTAGCACTCACCTCTCTTGAGTGCTAATAATATTATAGCTCATTTTAAAAAATAGGCAAATCTTACATGGGTTTAAATATGGTAAATAAATTAAAATATCTTTAAAATACTCTTGTATTCTTTGTTTATCGTTTAATTTCGTTGTTTTTCATTCACACAGGCTTTCCCAATCGATCAGCGCATCTTCAAGACACGGATATACGGTTCCGGCGGTAAGCTCGGCAATGTCATCGGTCGGGTAAACATCGGGAGAAATAACTGTTTCTTTTATAACGGTATTGTCCGAATACATTCTTAAAACCGAATCGTCAAGCTTGATTTTAAATACGGGCATTGTTGTCGGCTCCGGTGCTTGCGTTTGATGTGCGGCTGCAACGGCTGTGGCGGCAGGTGTACTGTTGTCGGGCTGTGAGTCGTTTCTTGCTAACAGATATCCGGCGAGAACAGACAGTATAAGTATACAGCCGAGTGCGGCAGCAATTAATAATTTATAGCTTTTTTGCATCGTTTATCCCTCTTTTCGAAATATGTATTCTCGTATGTATATTTTCCCAACATAAAGTAAATTATGCGCAATATTCGCAGTTTGATTTAAAAATGCAAAAAAACGTGGAATTGTTGCATAAAATCTTTGACGGAAACGCACTTTTCGGTCATGACGATAATAAATATGTACAAATATTTTGTTTTGAGTAAAAAAAACGCATAAAACTATTGAAATCGGACTGATTTTGTGATATAATCGTTTATATAGACTAAAATCGGATAGGTATATAAAAAAATAATTTTATTGCATTTAAGAGGTGAGAGTATTGCTGCAAAAGCGTTGGGTGTTCAGAAACAGAGATTATAAAAAAGAGGATATAATCAAAACCGCAAAAGCGCTGTCCGTTTCGCCCGTAATTTTGACGCTTTTATATAACCGCGGTATTGACGAGCCGAGCAGTATGCGTGCTTTTATTGCAAAATCTATGCAGAATATTCACAATCCTTTTGATTTGCCTGATATGACAGAGGCGGCGGAACGTATTTTCTCTGCCGTTGAAAATAACGAAAAAATATGCATTTACGGCGATTACGATGTTGACGGCATAACCTCCGTTACAATACTTTATAAATATCTTTTATCGCACGGTGCGGACGTTTCATATTATATACCGAACAGATTTGATGAGGGCTACGGCCTTAATATAATGGCGATAAACAAAATTTCAAAAACAAAATGCCGTCTGCTCATAACGGTTGACTGCGGAATAGCGTCAATCGGTGAGGTTCAGCTTGCGCGCGCACAGGGGATGGATGTAATTGTAACAGACCATCACACCTGTAAGGAGCGTTTGCCCGAGGCGGCGGCAGTTGTCAATCCGAAAAGAGCGGACAGTCAATATCCCTTCACAGAGCTTTGCGGAGCGGGAATTGCGCTTAAGACCGTTCTTGCCGTTTCACAGCTTTTCGGTGAAAGTGCAAAGGATACGTTTTATAAATATTGCCCGTTTGCCGCTGTCGGTACTATTGCCGATGTCGTTACGCTGACGGACGAAAACAGAACAATTGCAGACAGAGGTATACGTGCCATTTGCGAAAATCCGCCGTGCGGTATTTCAGCACTTATGAAGGCGGCCGGAATATCGGATTTGACATCAGGCTCGGTTGCGTTCGGAATTGCTCCCAGGCTTAATGCCGCAGGCAGAATGGACAATGCCCGTCTGGGAGTTGAAATGCTGATGTGCGCGGATAAGAACAGAGCCACAGAGCTTGCACAGCTCCTTAACGAAAAAAATCAGCTTAGAAAATATGAAGAAAATAAAATATATGAAAGCGCTGTTGAAAAAATAGAAGCTGACAGCGAATATAAGAATAAGAAAATAATTGTTGTTTGCGGTGAGGAATGGCATGAGGGCGTAATAGGAATTGCAGCATCGAAAATATGCGAAAAATATCACAAACCGACAATTATGCTGTCCTCGGACGGAAAACGTGCAAAAGGCTCGGCAAGAAGTGTCGAGGGCTTTAACATATATGAAGCCATTAATTCGGTCAGTGATTTACTCGTTGCGTTCGGCGGTCATGCGATGGCAGCCGGTATAACGGTGAAAAACGACAACCTCGAAGCGTTTGATTACAGGATTAACGAGTACGCAAATGAAAATATGACAGATGAGACACAGCTGCCGGTTTTAAACATAGACTGCCGGATTTCTCCTCTTTCGCTCACAATCGAAAATGTGCGTATGCTGTCGGTACTTGAGCCGTTCGGCTGCGGAAATGAGGAGCCGATATTCTCTATCCACGGAGCGGTGATAAAAACGGCAATGCAAATAGGCGATACCAAGGCGCATTTGAGATTGCAGATAGAAAAACAGGGCAAAATTCTCTCATGTGTGGCGTTTGGAATGGGGGAGCTTTATGAAAGTCTGTCTCCGGGAACGAGTATCGACGCTGCTTTTTCACCTGAAATAAACGTGTACAACGGATATGAAAACGTTCAGCTGAGAATACATGACATAAAAATTGTTAAATAAAGGCATAATATATGTGCAGATTATACCGCAGGGGAAGTGATTAAGAAATGGAAAACATAATCGAACATGATAAGCCGACAAATCCGGGCGAAAATACAGATGAGATTGTTGAAAAAATAATCCAAATGTGCAGGGAGAGCAATCCGAAAGCGAATACGGATATGATCTATGTTGCATATCGTCTTGCAAAGCACGCACACGAAAATCAATTTCGCCGTTCGGGAGAGGCTTATATAAATCACCCTGTACAGATTTCGTATATAGCGGCGGAAATGTCACTTGATGTGACTGCAATTACGGGTTGTATGCTGCACGATGTTGTTGAGGATACGCCGTATTCGCTCGATAACATAAAAACCATATTCGGCTCGGAGGTTGCCGAACTTGTAGACGGTGTTACAAAGCTTACCAAGCTTCAGTATTCAACGCTTGAGGAACAGCAGGTGGAAAACCTGAGGAAAATGTTTCTTGCCATGGCGAAGGATATAAGGGTTGTTATAATTAAGCTTATCGACAGGCTTCATAATATGCGCACAATTTCCGCAATGAGCCGTGAAAAACAGCTTGAAAAGGCACGTGAAACGCTTGAGGTGTATGCACCGCTTGCACATAGACTCGGTATGTCGAAAATTAAGACGGAGCTTGAGGATTTGTCGCTTAAATACCTCGACCCGATAGCTTACGAGGAGATAAGAGAGAGCATAAACCAAAAACGCAGTGAGCGTGAGGAATATATTAAAAATATAATCGATAAGATAAAGGAAAGGCTTGCACAGGCAGGCATACAGGGTACGGTAAAGGGCAGAGCAAAGCATTTTTACAGCATTTTCAGAAAAATGTATACTCAAAACAAAACAATAGACGAGCTGTATGATTTGTTTGCCGCGAGGGTAATAGTCAATACCGTTGCCGACTGCTATGCGGTTTTGGGTATGGTACATGAGATGTATACACCTGTGCCGATGCGTGTTAAGGATTACATCGCAATGCCTAAGCCGAATATGTATCAGTCGCTTCATACCACCGTTATCGGTGAAAACGGAATGCCGTTTGAAATACAAATCCGTACTTACGAAATGGACAAGGTTGCCGAAAACGGTATTGCGGCGCATTGGAAGTATAAGGAGGGCGTATCGGGCGAGGATCCGCTTGATTCAAAGCTTGAATGGGTGCGTCAGCTGCTTGAAACTCAAACAAATAACGTTGACAGTGACGATTTTTTAAGCACACTTAAAATTGACCTTTTCGCAGATGAGGTATTTGTGTTTACTCCGCAGGGCAAGGTGATTTGTCTGCCGGCAAAAAGCACGGTAATAGATTTTGCGTTTGCAATACATTCGCAGGTCGGCTATAAAATGAGCGGTGCAAAGGTAAACGGAAAAATTGTTCAGAATAACTATATATTAAAAAACGGTGAAATAGTTGAAATACTTGCCAACAACACGCACGGACCGAGCCTTGACTGGCTTAAAATAGTGCGTACAAATCAGGCAAAAAGCAAAATTAATCAATGGTTTAAAAAGCAGAACAGAAGCGATAACATAGCGCACGGAAAAGACCTTATAGAGCGTGAACTCAAACGCATAGGCTTTACTCATGCGCAGCTATTCAGAGATGAATGGGTTTCGAGACTTTTAAAGAGATATTGCTATCAAAATGTAGATGATTTATATGCCGGAGTGGGCTATGGTGCGGTTACGGCGCAAAAAATAGTTCTTCGCCTCAGAGATGACTGGAAGCTCGAACAAAAGGAAATGGAAATGCGGGAAGCGCCGCTCGTGGCGGAGAAAACATCTGCACCTGTTTCCAAAAGTGAATCGGGTAAGGGAATAATTGTTAAAGGCATAGACAACTGCCTTGTGCGGCTTGCAGGTTGCTGCAGTCCGGTGCCCGGTGATGAAATAGTAGGATTTATAACGAAGGGCAGAGGTGTTTCGGTTCATAGGGCAGATTGCCCGAATATGCGTCCCGAGGCGCTTTCTCCCGAGGACAGAGCAAGATTCATAGATGTTTCATGGGCCGATAATTCGTCAAAATCATATGTTGCCAACATTCAGATAGAAGCTCCCGAACGTGCGGGACTTATGTTTGAAATTTCGGCGATTTTGAAGGACATGAACATAACGTGCAAAACGGTAAATGCGTTTGTGAACAAAAAGAATATTGCAGTTTTGCAGGTGGGAGTTGAAATTTCGGGTACGGATGAGCTTTCAAACGTTATAAGGAAAATTCGCAGATTGCCCGATGTTTTAAACGTTACAAGAATTTCGAACTGATGATAGCGGAGGTATAAAATGACTCAGGAAATAAAAATTACAACGGAATATATAAAGCTTGACCAGCTTTTGAAGTTTTCGGGAATTGCCGACAGCGGTAGCATGGCAAAGGATATGATTGCCGATGAAATCATCAGTGTAAACGGAGAGATATGCACAATGCGCGGTAAAAAGCTGCGCTCGGGAGATATTGTTTCGGCAGAGCTTGACGAAACGGAAACGGTTAAAATAATTTGATATGCGAGTTAAAAAGCTTACACTTAAAAATTTTAGAAATTACAAGGAGCAGACAATCGAGTTTTCACCGTCAACAAATATAATTCTCGGTAATAACGCAAACGGTAAAACCAATATTTTGGAGGCTGTTTATAAGTTTGCTCATGGCAAAAGCCACAGAGCGAAGCAGGATTTTGAAATGATTAATTTTGACAGCAAAACGGCTGATGTGACTCTTGAGTTTGAAACGGCTCAAAGGGAGTATTCGGCGGTTATAAAGCTTTCAAAAGCAGGCAAAAAGCTCGTTACGGTTAACAATGTGCCGATAACAAAGCTGAGTCGTCTTATGAGCTATATGAAGGTTGTCATGTTTTCTCCCGATGATTTGTCGCTTATAAAGGGTGCGCCGTCGCTCAGGAGAAGATTTATCGATGCTGCCGTGTGCAGAATTTATCCGTCGTATATGGCGTCGCTTTCAGAATATCAAAAGGCGGCGGCGGAGAAAAACAATCTGCTAAAAACGCTGAAAAAAAGCGGTGTTACAAGCGATGCTTATCTTTCGGTATGGAATGACAGGCTGGCGGAGTCGGCGGAGAAAATAATGCATATGAGAAGCGAATTTACCGAGGAGCTGTCAAAGCTTTTCTCGAACGTCGGCAACGATATTTCCGGCGAGGCGCTTACCGTTTCGTATGAACCGAATTTGCCGGTATATACAAAGGATGAAATATTTGACTTTCTTGAAAAAAATCAAAAAAGCGAAATTTTTGCCGCGTCAATGCGTCACGGTATACAGCGAGATGATATATTCGCTGCCATAGGCGGTCTTGATGCACGAGTTTATGCGTCGCAGGGACAGCAAAGAACGTGTGCGCTTGCACTTAAAATTGCCGAGGCTGATTATGTATATAAAAAAACGGGAGAATATCCGGTACTTTTGCTTGACGATATTTTGTCGGAGCTTGATATTAACAGACGAATGTATCTTTGGGAGAGAATTGTCGGCAAGCAAGTGCTTATAACGTGTACCGATATGGATTTTTTTGAAAACAAACACGGCTCAAAGCTGTTTTATGTAAGTAATAATACAATTGAGGATAGGGGGATAGATGATGTATCTTCATCTGGGAAATGATTTTTCCGTAAACGGCGATGATATTATCGGAGTTTTTGATATGGACAACACAACCGTGTCAAAGCGGGGCAGGAATTTTCTTGCGCATGCCGAGAAAAACGGAAGTGTGATTAATGCGTCCGACGATTTGCCGAAATCCTTTATCGTTTCGCAAAAGGATGGCGCATGCCGTGTATATATATCGTCAATATCAACGCAAACCTTGCTTAAGAGGTCAAGGCTGTCTGATGATAATTGGCTTGAGGTAAATAATCAAAGAAAGGAAAAGTAATACAAATGAGTATGGATAAAATCGAAACAAAATATGACGAAAATCAAATACAGGTGCTTGAGGGCCTTGATGCGGTAAGAAAAAGACCGGGTATGTATATCGGTTCGACTGCCGCACCGGGACTTCATCACCTTGTATACGAGATTGTGGATAACTCAATAGATGAGGCACTTGCCGGATTCTGTACGGAGATTTCGGTAACCGTAAATGCGGACGGCTCTGTTACCGTTACAGATAACGGCAGAGGTATTCCTGTAGGTATTCATCCGCAGCAGGGTATACCGACGGTTGAAGTTGTACTTACAATTCTTCATGCCGGAGGTAAATTCGGCGGCGGCGGATATAAGGTTTCGGGCGGATTGCATGGCGTTGGTTCATCTGTTGTAAATGCGCTTTCCGAACGTCTTGAGGTTGAGGTTTCGGACGGAGAACACGTTTATTATCAAAGCTATAAGCGCGGAAAACCGACTTGTAAGCTGAAGGTTATAGGCGATACGGATAAAACCGGAACAAAGATTACTTTTTTGCCGGACAGCGAAATATTTGAAACGCTCGATTTCGACTACGACACACTTCTCAAGCGTTTGCGTGAACAGGCATTTTTGAATAAGGGTGTAAAAATTGTTCTTTCCGATTTGAGAAATCCGGAAATTAAACCGGTTACGCTTCATGCGGAGGGCGGTATAAAGGAATTTGTAACATATTTAAACCGCAGCAAAACGCCTATTCATGATGATGTCGTGTATTTTGAGGCAATGCGTGAAAATATGGAGGTGGAGGTTGCAATGCAGTACACCACTTCATATAACGAGGTTATAATGAGCTTTGCAAACAATATTCATACAATGGACGGCGGTACTCATGAAACGGGATTTAAGTCGGGTCTTACAAGAGTTATAAACGATTATGCCCGTAAATACAATTTTCTTAAGGAAAAAGACCAAAATCTTTCGGGTGAGGATACTCGAGAGGGCTTGACGGCGATAATCAGTGTCAAGGTTACGGAGGCGCAGTTTGAGGGACAGACGAAAACGAAGCTTGGTAACAGTGAGGCAAGAACGCTTGTTGAAACGGCACTTAACGATAAGCTTGCGGCGTTCCTTGAAGAAAATCCGAAGATTGCAAAGGTTATTATTGATAAAACCATTACGGCGTCAAGAGCACGTGAAGCGGCGAAAAAGGCAAGAGAAGCGACAAGAGGAAAGTCAGCTGTCAATAATTCGTCACTTTTGGGTAAGCTTGCAAGATGCACCGATGAAAACACGGATTATGCCGAGCTTTATATTGTCGAGGGAGATTCTGCCGGCGGCTCTGCTAAGCAGGGCAGAAACAGACGTTTTCAGGCTATTCTTCCGCTTTGGGGTAAAATGCTTAATGTTGAAAAATCAAGAATAGACAAGGTTTATTCAAATGAAAAGCTTTTGCCGATTATTCAGGCGCTCGGTGCAGGAATCGGCGATGAAATGGATTTATCAAAGCTTAAATACGGAAAGATTATTATTATGGCCGATGCCGATGTCGACGGCTCGCATATCAGAACACTTCTTTTGACATTCTTCTTCCGTTATATGCGTCCGCTTATAGACGGAGGTCATATATATCTTGCTCAGCCGCCGCTGTTTAAGGTGTTTAAGGGCAAGAACAAGAACTATCAGGAAAGATTTGCGTTTTCCGAGGCAGAACGTGATGCGCTTACTGCCGAACTTGGTCAGGGTGCAAAGGTGCAAAGATATAAAGGTTTGGGTGAGATGGATTCTGAGGAGCTTTGGGAAACAACGATGAATCCCGAAACGAGAACGATGCTTAGAGTAGAACTTCAGGACGCACAGCTTGCTGATGAAACATTTACGATTTTAATGGGAGAAAAGGTTGAACCGCGTCGTGAATTTATAGAAAAACACGCAAAATATGTATCAAATCTTGATATATAACAGCCGTTTGGCTTTATATATAAATAAAAATGCGTTGCATCGGTACGAACGTGACCGAGTGACAGCAAGGAGGATTTTTTATGAAACAAACAACATCAACAAAGACACTGGTGACGTATGCACTGCTTACTGCCATTGTCGCAGTACTTCAGCTGCTGGGGTCGTTTATCCATTTCGGCCCGTTTTCAATTTCGCTGGTACTTATGCCGATAGTGATCGGAGGAGCGCTTTGCGGACCGATAGCCGGAGCATGGCTCGGATTTGTATTTTCCGTAATGGTTTTGTTCATGGACAGCTCGGCATTTATGGCGGTAAGCGTTTTGGGAACAGTGCTTACGGTAATCGCAAAGGGTACTCTTGCGGGATACCTTTCGGGACTTGTGTACACGCTTCTTAAGGAAAAGAACGAAACGCTTGCAACATTTACGGCGGCATTTGTCTGCCCGGTTGTGAATACAGGAATATTCCTGCTCGGGTGCAAATTGTTTTTCATGCCGCAAATTTCGGAATGGGCGCAGGGCCTCGGATTTGAAAATGCAGCAAAATACCTTATCTTCGGTATGGTTGGCGGCAACTTCTTATTTGAGCTTGTAATAAATATGGTGCTCAGTCCCGTAATAGTAAGACTTGTTAAGATGGGAAAGAAATAAAAAGAAAAAAGGGGCTGTTTAAAAAAGTCAATTGACTTTAGCCACAGCCCCATAAGGAAGTTTTTTACGGAGTAGTTCCAAACTATCGGAGCTACTCCGTTTTCCTTATTATACTACCTTATACATCTGCGGATTTTCTTGGGTTTTAGAGATTATTTCCGATATTTCTTTTTCATCGTGAATTTCAATCATTCCGACAGCGGTGAAGTAAATATCAACCTTAACATAACAATGTCCGCTTGACTTATCGTTGTTATGAACCTCTATCCTCTGTATCAATGAATTAACGATTGTGGGAGTAAGCTCTTTAAAATCAGTCAATTCGCGCAGGGTTTTGAGCAACAGACGCATATCAACATTTTTCTGCTCGGCGGTTTCCAATTCCTTTTCACCGTCAGATACAGTTTTAATAAGCTCTTTTTGCTCGGTTTCATACATAGAAGCCATACGGGAATATCTGTCATCGCTTAGCTTCCCTAAAATATTGTCTTCATAGATATGAGAAATTATCATATCTAGCTCGGATATTCTTCGTTTACCGCTTTCAACTTTGGTTTTGAGTTTTTGAAGTTCACTTTTTCTTGCGGTTTGATTTTTTGCTGCCATAAGGTACAAAAACACAGGTTCATAACATCTCACAAAGTCAGCCAAATTGCTTATTGCCTCAAAAACGATTCTTTCAAGTACAACATCCCGTATAAAATGTACTTGACAATCACCCCGACCGCTTTTGTAATTTGCACACCGAAAGTGCTCTTGTTGCCGTGTCATACTCTTTGCAGCAGCAAAATGAAGTTTAGCTCCACAATCGGGACAATAAACCAACCCCGAAAACAGACTTGTTCTGCCTGTTGCGGTCGGTCTTCTCTTGTGTTTGCGCAACTCCTGAACTATAAGCCATAAATCCTCGGATATTATCGCTTCTTGCGTATTTGGAATAATTTGCTGCTCGTCATCGGGTTTGTGTATAACCTTATGTACCTTGTAACTTACTGTTGTTGTCTTAAAGTTTACGGTGCATCCCGTATATTGTCTGTTATCGAGGATGTTAGCAACGGCTGATTTTTCCCAATAATATGGTTTTTCGGGATATTTGTGAGTACTCGACAATCCCTTTTCTATTTTGTATGCGGTAGGAATAAGGATTTTTTCTTGCTCTAATTGACGGGCAATTTGTGAAACACCTCGACCGGCAAGAGCTAATGAAAAAATCTTCCTTACAACTTCTGCGGCTTCTTCATCTATTATCCATTTTTCTTTATCATCAGGTGATTTCATATATCCGTATGGAACTGTTGAACTTACCCTCTTGCCGCTTGCTGCTTTCATCTGCCATACTGCACGGATTTTCTTGCTTGTCTGTGCTGCGTACCATTCATTAAATATATTATGGAACGGCATCATTTCCGCACCCGAATTTTGCAATGTATCAACATTTTCCTGTATGGATATAAATCTCACGCCTAGCGACGGATATTTGATTTCAAGGTATTCGCCGACTTCGATATAATTTCTTCCGAAACGGGATAAATCCTTTACTACAATGGTTTTTACGATTCCCGATTCCGCAAGAGCCTGCATTTCTTTAAATCCGCTTCTTTCAAAGGTTGTTCCGGAAATTCCGTCATCCAAAAAATAACGCGGATTTTTCAGATTATGCTCTTTTGCGTATTTCATCAAAATTTCCTTTTGGTTGGATATGCTGTTGCTTTCGCCCTCCAAGCCGTCATCCTGCGATAACCTTCCATATAGTGCGGTTATTTCTTCCGTTGTTTGCCCTGTCATATTTTGCGTTGTCATAATTCATTTCTCCTTTCCGACAACCGGGCATAGCAAAGGCTTTGAGACTATTTTACTATGCCCGATACAAATTGTCGAATGTGTTAAATAAGTTTTTCTGATAAAATTAGGTTTTTGAATTGCTCCAATACGCTCTGTTTGCCATCAATATTAAAATGGGAACATACTTCGTAGGTTGTACCGCCAATTTTCAGTTCAAAATTCAAATTGTCTTTATCAAATATCGGAGCTAAGTTTTTGTTGGTAATATCAGTTTGTTTTAACATATCAAATCACCTTATCTTTCTTGCTGACGCTGCTTTTTGCGATAATGTGCTTCACAAAGTTTGACAATCATCTCTTCAATTTGAGTGTTGCTGTAGCTTTTGGGAAAGTATTTCCGTACACGCTCTGTCGGAATTTTAATTCGCTCCTTTTGGTTTGCCTTTTCCTCCGACATAATTTCAAAAATTTTATCGTCGTTGAGTTCTCCTTCCTGACTTAACTTTTTCATACGCACTGCTTGTGACAGAGATGGAGAACAATCGTTAAGTTCCATTGCCTGAAGCAAATCCATCTGCTCAATATCATTTAGATAAGAGAGTTCAACTGCCGGAGTAAAAGCAATTCGTCTCTCGTCAACATATTTCAAAAGTTCGGGCAAAAGTTTAGTCAAGCGTATGTATCTCTTGACTGTTTCTCTGCTGACATTTTCGCTTTCACTAATAATCTCTGTACTTAACTTCGGCTCAACTTGTGCTGAAGTTAAATCTGTGCGTTTGCCCTGATGTGATAAGGCTTCCATTTTTAATTTGTATGCAAATGCCCGTTCACTCGGTAAAACATTATCCCGGTGAAGGTTGCTGTCAACGAGAGCAATAGCGGCGGCAGCTCTGTCCATTTCATAAATCAAGACAGGAACTTTATCCATTCCTACCTTAATTCCTGCGTGTAATCTGCGGTGTCCCGAAATTACCTCATATTCGTTGTTTTCAATCGGTCTTACAATAAGCGGAGAGAGTATTCCGTTCTCCTTTATGCTTTCTGTTAAATTCATCATTTCATCATCGTCCTTTACATAGTATGGGTGGTTTTCAAACGGTTTTAATTTTTCAACTTCTATATACGTAATGTTCTTCATCGTGTTCTGCTCCTCTCTTTGTGTAAAATCTTGTTTTCCATATCCCGTTCAATATCAAGAAGCCGCTGTACTTTTGGAACGGAATCCAAAGCCGCCTTCGCAATTTTGAGCTTATCCCGTAACGGCTTTATCTGTATCGAGATATTTCGCATTTCTGCCTTATATGCTTCCTTGTCTTCGTCGGTTTTAGCTCGTCTGCGTTTGTTATCTGCTTTGTAACGCTCGTTCTCCAGCTCCTCAATTTGCTTGGATATTTTTGATATAAAGGTTTCAAACTCCTGTGCGGTGTTAATTTTCTCATCGTGCAGAAGCCTGAATTGTTTTTGGTATTGTTCAAATTTTCGTATTTTCTGACGCATCGCCGGTGATAACGGCAGTCGGTAATCAGGTGTCTGTTTCGATGGCTTTAACAGTTCCAGCAGCAGATAAAATATAGCTTCAAGCGTATCCATATATTTTACTCGCCGCAGATTATATTCAAGCTCCGCAAGCGGCGTATGCTTTGGTCTTGATTTATACACACGGTCGCTTTTCACGAATGAGCTTACAATAAACCCGTTGCATGAAATCCGTTTTGCAAGCCTTGCTGTTGTGTAATCATCGCCTAAACTGTCAATGCGAACAGGTTTTTGCCAACCATTTGCAATAACCGATGGGTGCTTTGCCGAGATGTTACGGTTAAATGTATATCCCATATTTGTCATTATCCGTTCAAATTCCAGCAAGCTTCCGGCTTGCTTTACGGCAGAATCAACATCTTCACGCAAAATATCCCTGTGCGTCTTGCCGCCGTTTTTATGTATCCAATACGAATTTCTTCCGTTGCTGTAAAATTTCGCACCCTCAATTACCGACTTGTTGTATTCCCTACATATCTCGTCGGATATTTCACGAAAACGAATATGGTCAGAAATATGATTTTCAAATTTTCGACCCGTTTTGAAAGACATGGAATTTATGACAATATGATTATGAATATTATCGGTGTTAAGATGCGTGGTAACAACAATTTCATAATCCTTGCCCCACATACGCCGTGCAGTTTCAAGTCCTATATCGTGAGCTTCTTTAGGTGTAACTTCGCCTGACTTAAAGCTCTGATATCCGTGATACGCTACATTACCACCCGTTTTTCCGTAAAAGCGTTTGGTTATCATCATCTGTTCATAAGCTCGTACCGCCAAACAGTTGATACCTGTTACAAACATTTTCTTATCTGTTTTATCATCGTTTTCTGCGTATTTGAGTACGGCAGCCAAGTCATCATCAAGGTGCTTTGTATTAGTGGTCTTGTCGGGATTGTCCGCATATTTTATAACATCCCTTAATGAGCCTTTGATAGGCCAAAATCCCGTTGTTGCCATTATTCATCAACCTCCTTTCTTTCAGGGGTAAGTAGCTTTAACTGAATTTCATCAAGCAAGGACAGAATCTTTTCCCGCAAGTCGGCACTGTAGCCGGAATCGAGTTTTTCATATATCTCACCGAGCTTGCCGGAAAACTCATAAAAGCTTTCCGGCAAAAGAGCTTTGGGCGAATAACCCAAAGCTCTCTTTCTCAAATATTCAGATACGGTTAAGCCACATTTGTCGGCTTTGTTTTTTATGCGTATTTTTTCTTTTTCGGTAACACGCACATAAATGGAATTTGCTCTTTCGTTCATAAAAATCAACTCCTGTTTTAAAATATATTTTGAGGGGTATTAGGGAACTCCCTAAAATGTAAAGGCAGGATTTCCGTGAGGAAGTCCTGCCTTTTATGGAATTTGTGCAATACAAGTTCCCTGCTTGTTACAGTGCCGGACAGAATTATTCCGCCCGTACTGAATTAAGCCGCATTTTTCCTTGCTTTGTCCTTTTGAACTCAAGAATTATCCTTGTTCCTACTTCAATATCGGGTATTCCTAAATAATTTCCCGGCTTTTGATAGGCGGTGCATATTATCTTTCTCCCATCATCAAGCTCCGCAAAAGCAACAACATTCTTGTTTTTGCCGTATTTTTTACAGGTAAGCGTTCCTGCAAAAACGCCCTCAATCTCGTTAAGTTGATAGCCCGTTCCGTCAAAATCTGATCTTGCGAATTGTCTTTTTGAATATGCTCCCATAGTAAAATCCTCCATTTTTCAGTGTTTTATTTTTTCTTTAATGCAATCATAGGCATCGCCTCCGTTTCAAAGAATTAAAAGAGGTTTTTTTGCCCCTTCTGATATATAGAATGTGAGAAATTTTTCAAAAAGGTAAGTATTGCGAAAGTGTATTAAAACGAAAACCGCAATTAACCAAAACCCTTGAAATACAAACAAAACTATGATATAATAGAAATACAGAATGTATTTCGCAATAAAAAAATTGAAATTTTTTGAGGTGTTTAATATGCCGGATAAAATAGAGTTTTTCACCATTGATTACAGAGATAAATTCGCATTCATAGATAAAAAGAAGTTTACCGTTGGCAGCTTTGCGGTCGATTTTCTCAACCGATACGAGGAAAATGACAATGGCGCAAGGATAGCCGCAATGTCCTCAAGTAATTGGATATTATCCTCATCAATGGAAAGAGGATATCTGAATGATTATGAATTTGTAAAGGCAGGAAAAGAGATTTTATATATTCTTGATGTGCTTTCGAATTTCAGTCCGTTCGGTTATTTGGATATTGAAAGCGAGAGAAAGACAATATCCGAAACCTTTACAAAAGAAAATGCGAGCTTCATATTGGACTATTACAGGCAAAGGGCAGCAGTTTCTTTGCAAGATGAGGGTGCAATGTCGCTTGATATACTTCCCGACGGATATGCGGAGATTTCAAAAAAGGCAAACGAATGTATCGGAACCGTAATGCAGATATTGAGGTTTTACGAGAATATCGGCAATGATATGACAAAAGCGTTTGAGCATTTGACGGAATTTGTTTGGAGCTTGGACGATTTGGAGCATTACAATGAAAGCGAGCTTTTAACTCTTGCGGATAAAATTTTTGATAAGGATAAATTTAATGTAACTACAGAATACACCGCTATTCCGAAAGGCGATAAAAAAACTCTTGTAAAAAGACTGCATTTCGAAACATTTTACAGCTTCATTCTTACAGATTTCTTTGAGGGACTGGCATTGGGACATTATCCGAGACAGTGCGAGATTTGCGAAACATACTTTCTTATGGAAAGTGCAAGAAAGCAAAAGTATTGTATGGGTTTTGCGCCGCTTAATCTTACCGGCGGAGAAAGGATCACTTGCAGAAAGTTTGCGGCGAAAAACAACCAAAATGAGCTTGCGAAAAATGACAAAATTACGGATATTTATAACAGACGCTGCAGCTGTATCCGTGCAGAAAAGTCGCAGGGCGTTATATCGGAGGAATTTGCAGAAAGCGCAAAAAGGCTGGCGAAAGACTTAAAGCATAAATTTCGCCGTGACGATAATTACACGGCGAAAGATTTTGAGCGTGATATGGAAAAGCACAATTTATATAAGGCGGTTGAGGACGGCGTAATATTATAACAGTATTGGAAAGCGAGGTGAGCGCCGTGAAGGGATAGGAAAAAGAATTGTATATTTATCGTTTGAATCCGGCGCCGCCGAAAAAGGACGATTTGCAGGAATATATAGATTCGTATTTTGCGGAAAACGATGAAAAATATCTGATGTGGTTTCTTCATTATTATGAGCCTGTTTTGAATGATACTGTAACAGACATTGTTCAAAGATATGCTATGTACGGGCATTTTGCGGATATAAAGCAGGAATGCGTTAGCGGAATATACAATGCACTAAAAAGCTATAATAAAGCGAAGGACGGACAATTCATAACCTATAAAGTCCGTATAATGTGGAACGAAGTGCATAATTACATACGCACAATGCGTACCGGGTTTTCGGACAGCAACGAAACTGCATATCGGATTATGCGGAAAATAATGTATCTGTATTACTTGTACGGCGGCACAAATGAAGCAATCTCCAAAATTGCCGAGAAGGTCAACCGTTCGGAAAAGTATGTATCAGAAATGATTGCGGCAGGATTACGAAGTATAAGCATTGCTGAATTTTACAAAAAATATGCCGATGACGAAGACGATGAAATGCAAGGCGATGTAACCGTCGATTACACGACCGAGCCGCTCAATATACTTATGAGGCTTGAATTGCACAACCTCTTGAAAGAAGCGTTTGGAAAACTCGGTTACAGAGAACAGGAAATGATATATTCACATCTCGGTTTATGCTCCGAATGCCTGAGATTTACACAAGAAAACATACCGGGAGATAGCCACCGAAAACGAGCTTTCATCCGCGCAGGCTGCCGAAAATGAAGTAAAACGAGCGTATGAGAAATTACGAAAATACATAAAAAGTAATTGGTGATATAAACATAAAAAGCCCGAATATACAAGCTGAACTTTGCTTGTATATTCGGGCTTAATTTATATTCTGAAATCCGTACATTTGTCAAATTACCGCTTATTCAATAAACTTTATACCGGAGATTTTTTGTAAACGGTTAAATTCATTGATAACTTAGGATAGTGTGTTTGTATAAGTGGTAAAATACATACAGGAAAGGAAGTTGATTTGAATGAGAAAAATCACAAATGAGCTAATTCACAGCTTTAAAACATATTTAACCCTTGAGGAAAAAAGCGAAAATACAATAGAAAAATATATTCGAGATGTTACTTTCTTTATGATATGGCTCAACGACCAAGAAGTAACAAAAATATTGGCTTTGGAATATAAAAAGGAGCTTTGTGAAAAATATGCTCCGGCAAGTGTAAATGCGGCAATATCTTCGCTTAACAGCTTTTTTTCATTTACAGGGTGGCATGAAATACGGATAAAAGCATTAAAAATTCAACGGCAGATATTTTCAAATAAGGATAAAGAGCTGACAAAAGCGGAATATGAACGGTTACTGATAGCCGCAAAAAGCAAAGGAAACGAAAGATTATACTTGCTGATACAAACGATATGCAGTACCGGGATCAGGGTATCTGAATTAAGGTTTGTAACTTATGAAGCCGTAAAAAAGGGACAAGCAGTTATAAGTTGCAAGGGAAAAATGCGGACAATATTTTTGCCGAAAGAGCTTTGCAGAATGTTGAAAAAATATATCAAGGAACAAGGCATTAAAGACGGCTCGGTGTTTGTTAGCAGGAACGGAAAACCGCTTGACAGGAGCTATATATGGAAAATGCTTAAAAATCTGTGCGAAGCCGCAGGAGTGTCAAAGGATAAAGTTTTTCCGCACAACTTCCGTCACTTGTTTGCAAGGACATATTACAGTCTGCAAAAAGACATCGTAAGACTTGCAGATATTTTAGGGCATTCAAGTGTTGAAACAACTCGGATATACACCATAGAAACGGGCGATATATGCCGAAGGCAAATACAAAAGCTCGGACTTTTGCGGTGTTAAATTAAAAAGCCACATAATTTTGATTATGTGGAATAATACCTTGTACATATAGTTATAAAAAGCAAAAATAAACATGAAAACAAGACCGATTTTATAATGGATTTTTAAATCGGTCAATTTGTGTTGGAAATTTTTTGTGCATATCGGAGAAATTTAATAATTTAGGCAAATTTCATTGATTTATTTCGACTTCTATGTTATAATATTTTGTGTAGTAGTATGTTTTCTTTATATACGTGTTCCACATAATCAAAATTATGTGGATGTATATGAGATTATTTTTTGAACGTTATTATAGAGATGTCTATAATAACTAAAATATATTCTATTTAATGAAAAGGCGAGAAAAATGAGAAAACCGTTTGAAAGAGATATAAAAAAGGAAATACTCGGCAAGTGCTTTGGCTACCTTGCCCGAAAAGGATTGGAAAAAGCGTCCATAAAAAACCTGTGTGAGGAAACAGGAATATCGAGCGGCAGTATTTATTACTGGTTTAAGGATAAAGATGAGGCGGTTTTGGACTCTGCGGAATATGGGTTGACAGTTGTTACAAATGAATTATTTGACTATGTTTTTTCGCATATAGATGATGTTGGAAATGTTCTTAAAACATTTCCCAGAAAGCTGATGGAATATAAAAAAGAGCTTCGGTTTATCTATCAGGTTACAACAAGCAATCAATATGGCGAGCGAATGAGAACGATAGCAGATAAGCTTGACAGCGTGTACATCACCTATTCGGAAAAGCTTTCAAAAAGCTTGAATTGCGACTCTAAAAAGCTTTTGCCGATTGTATATCTTTTCATATCGGCAACACTTGATTATGTGGTTTGGGAAGATAAAGCTAAAATGGAGCATGAATTACGGGCAATATATGATATTTTGGATATATTATTGAATTAGGGAAAGAGTGTTAATATGAAATGGAAGAAAGCTATATTCGGAGCATTTATAGGCTTGGTGTTCCTTTTGGGACATAGTGCATATGCAGATTCCGGCGGAGATGATTATATCGTTTATCTTAAACAACCGCAAAAGAGAATCTCAGCAATGCAAAACGAAACGAGCAAAAATTATATCACAGTATCAGAGTACGAATTGCAAAAGCTTTTGAAAGATGACAAGGTTGCTTTTTATGAACCGAATTGCGAAGTAAAGCTGTTTGAAGATTTTTCAAGCAATCAAGCAACAGCGCAATGGAATCTTGATAATATTAAACTTCCGAAGGCGTGGCAAATAGGCTGCTACGGGAATGATGTAAAAGTCGGTATGATTGATTCGGGTGTGTATGAACACCCCGATTTAACTTCAAACCTACTCGGCGGACATAATTATCTGACAGGCGGCGATGATACCACAGATAATATCGGACACGGCACGTTTGTATCGGGAATTATTGCGGCAGAGGCAAATGGTGAATACATAGACGGAATTGCATATCATACAAAGATAGTGCCTTTAAAATGCTTTGACAATGGCTATACAACCAAAACATCAATGATTGCGGATGCAATTTACGACGCGGTGGATTTGTATGGCTGTGATGTTATCAATATGAGCTTTGGTATGGGGCAAAGCGAAACAAGCACAACCTTGCGGTTATCAATAAAATATGCACAACAAAAAGGTTGCATTCTTGTTGCGTCGGTCGGAAATGACGGAAATTCAGCGATTTACTATCCGGCAAAATATGACGGTGTAGTCGGCGTCGGCGCAGTGGATAAAAATAATCAACTGTGCGGTTTTTCACAGGTGAATGACACTGTTGATGTTGTTGCACCGGGACAGCAAATTTTGAGTGTGACAATACCGAGTTTTAATAAAAATTCGGGCACATCATTTTCTGCTCCGCATGTTTCTGCGATGGCAGCGATTGCAAAGTGTATTGATAAGGATATAACGCCGGGGAATTTTCAAAACATATTGCAAACCACATCGACACAGCTCGGAGACGGTGTATATAATACCTCATTCGGATATGGACTTATCAATATTCAGGCTATGATTGATGAATTGCTGAAAGACACAAAAGTATTCATATCACCTATTGAAAGGTCGGATAACGGTTTAAGAGTTAAGATTTATAATAATGGAGATAAAGCACTGACAGCAACGGGAATTGTTGCAAAATATGAAAACAAAAGATTTGTTGGGCTTAGTCATGAAGATGTGAATTTACCATCCGGTGAAATAACAAGCTTGGACGGCGAACTAAGTAACAATGTAAAATTTATGCTGTGGAGCGGATTTGATAATTTGAAACCGCTTGCAGCATACAGAGAAAAATAAAACATATGGAGGAAAGGTTATGAAAAAATTTATTTCTGCATTATTGGCAACAGTAATGCTGCTTTCGACAATGCCAATGATTGGCTTTGCCGAAGAAGAAAACGCACCGAATGAAAGTGCGACCGAGACAAATGTTTCACAAGAAGAAATGCCCGGATTGGGTACAGAGGCGAGTGTTGGAGATACTATGTTCTACATAGAAGACGGTAGTCTATTGCGCTCTCAGAACAATGCACGGCCGCAGACGGTAGATACCGATGTATCCTGGGTGATTGCAAAGAAAGGTAAAATTTACTGGTCAAAGCTTGAGGAGCATAACACAAGTACGGTTTATTTTTGTAACGCATCGGAAACGTCGGACGAGGCACTTCAAAAGGTGTTTGTTCCGATTGAGGCTTTTGATTTGAATGGCGAAGAATTATATTACCTTTATAATGGTGAGATTGTAAAGGTGAATATAGAGACCGGAAAAGAATACTCGATGGGTATGTTCGATTGTGATGCGTTTTATTTGGACAATGATACAATACTTCCGATTATTTATAAGAGTACAATAAATAGTGAAGACAAGGAAATACAATTAAAAGAAACAAGTGTGCCATACTATAATTGGAAACAAACGGATCCTCAATGGGGAAGTAAGTATATAGGCAATAAAACGATAAGTGCGGTTGGATGTGCAGCAACCTCAATAGCAATACTTATCGTAAAATCTGGTTTGAAGTCAGAGAAGAATTTTGATCCGGGAACATTTGTTGATTTAATGAAAGAACAGGGTGGTTTTTCAAATAACTCGATATATTGGGGAAAGCCGTCGAGTGTAGTACCAGGATTTGAATACTGTAAACGGGTGGAATTTGGCGGCAATATTAAAGAAAGAACAAGAGAAATTAAAAAGTATTGTGACCAAGGTTATTACATTGTTGCTTCTGTACGCAATGGCGGACATTATGTAGCTATAAACTATGCTACTGATGATACCGTTTATATGTTTAATCCCGGCTCAAATACTACAAATATGTTTGCAACATATCCGCAAGATATAAATAGTGGAAGTACAACAGCTTTACGCTTATACAAAGCAAGCAAGCCATCTACGCCGACAAAACCGAAAACAGAGACAGACAATAAGGATAAATCAAATTTTGTAGTTAAAGACACAAGCATAAAAGTAAATATAACGGATTGTCCGGGAGATGACTTTATAGCAAGGTCATACACTCTCCGCGGCAGTATATCTTCAAATTATCCTATAACATGGGTTACTGCATGGCTGAAAAACACTACAACAGGAGAAACAATATCATCTTATAACGCAGGTTGGAACTCAAAGAGAATTAATCTTGCCGGTA
>CAKSPW010000006.1 GCA_934486495.1 uncultured Clostridia bacterium | reverse complement strand
TCGTTTACAAGCTCATATAAGGATTTGCCGAATATGTTTGACTCCCAAATTTTCTTCGGATCTGCCTCAAATTCTTCAAGTAAGTAATGTACAAGCTCCTCGCTTTGCTTTTCCGTTCCGACGATAGGGCTTACTTCTGTTTCAATAGTTGCTTGCATCATATGTATACTCGGCGCAGACGCCTTAAGCTTAACACCGAATCTGCCGCCCTGCTTTACTATTTTCGGCTCATCAAGGCTCATCTCATCGGTTGACGGTGATACAATGCCGTATCCCGTTTCACGCACACTTTCGAGTGCTGCTGATATTTTGTCGTATTCACGTTTTGTTTTTGAAAGTGAACGCATAAGCGAGATTAGCGACATTTCATCAGTTACGTTAAACCCTGTTTCCTCACCGAGTATTTTGTAAAACAGCTCGGGCTTAAATTCGGCGTTCAGCACGACCTCGCCTATACCTAAGTCCATGCCGTCTATAACGGCTCTGTCTATAAATTCAAGATTTGATATTTCTTCGGCAAGCATTCGTGCGTGTCGTACACGGCTTACACCGTCCATCATGGCAATGATTGATTGGTTAAGCTCTTTTTTCAGCTGATGTTCGTTGTCGAGTGCAGACATCCATGACGGAATATTAATGTTAATTTCACGCAGAGGGAATTCAAAAAGCACCGTTTCTATTATGCGGTGTATATCTGCGGCGTCAAGTTCCGCACAGTTTACCGGTACAACGGGTACGCCGTATTCGGATTCCATTTGATTTTTAAGTGCAGCCGCTTCCTCACTGTCGGGTGCAGTGGAATTCAGAAGTACGATAAACGGCTTATTAATTTCTTTTAATTCGTTTATAACTCTTTTTTCGGCAGGAATATAGTCATCACGAGGTATTTCCGTTATACTGCCGTCGGTTGTTATTACAAGTCCAATATTTGAATGTTCGCAAATAACCTTTTTTGTCCCTATTTCCGCCGCATCGTAAAACGCAATCGGCTCGCTGCTCCACGGAGTTGAAACCATTCTCGGCTCTTCATTCTCGATATAACCGAGTGCGCTGTCGACGATATAGCCCACGCAATCTATCATGCGCACCTTAAGCCTTGCGTTATCGCCGAGTGATATTTCTACTGCCTCGTTCGGTATAAATTTGGGCTCTGTTGTCATAATCGTACGCCCTGCCGCCGACTGCGGAAGCTCATCACGTGTACGTTCCGCCTGATAAGTGTTTTTTATGTTTGGGATAACCAACAAGTCCATAAATTTTTTGATAAAAGTCGATTTGCCTGTACGCACAGGACCTACCACGCCGATATATACATCTCCACCCGAACGTTCTGCTATATCGCTGTAAATATTGTATTCTGCCATATTGCTTTTCCTCCTTCATGCATTTGCTTAATAAAGCTATATGCAAAAAAAGCTTTACTTATGCGTAACAAAATTATTATTGTGTCATAATATACATTATATTTAAGTTGCGGTGAAAGGAGCGTACATTTATGAAATCCATAGGATTTATAGGCGGAGATTTAAGAGCGCATATTTTGCCCGAGCTTTTTAAAAACGAGGGTTATGAGGTTTGTGTATACGGTTACAGCGGTGCGGAGGACGAGGCGGATAGCCTGAGGAATATATATAACTCCGATATAATAGTTTTTCCGATGCCGACTTGCAATGCGGATAAAATATTTGCTCCGTTTTTTTCTTCCGATATATACATAGATAGTTTAAAACTGCCAAGAAACAAGATTATTTTTTATGCAGGTGCAAACGATGTGTTTAAAAGAAAGCTTGACGAGAGCGGAAGCTTGTGCATAGATTATATGAAAAGGGAGGAGCTTCAGATAAAAAATGCCGTGCCGACCGCAGAGGGAGCGGCGGAGCTTGCAATATCCGAAACGGCGCATACGGTATTCGGTGAGGACGTACTAATTACGGGCTACGGAAATGTCGCAAGAGCGCTTGCAAGAGTGTTAAAGGCACTCGGTGCAAACGTGACTGTTGCTGCAAGAAAGCCGTCCGCTCTTGCAGATGCGTGGTCATGCGGATATTCATGCGAAAGGATAGAGTCGATAAAAGACCGTATCGGCAGATATAAGCTTATATTTAATACCGTACCTGCAATGATTTTTTGCAATGATGTTCTCAATTGTATGAGCGATAATGCACTTCTTATCGACCTTGCGTCAAAGCCGGGCGGTGTTGATTTTTCGATGGCAAAGGCCCATAAAAAGCGTGTTATCTGGGCGCTCAGTCTGCCGGGAAAAACGGCACCGATAACGGCGGGGAAAATCATTTTTGACACAATACTTACGATACTTTCGGAGATTGGCGGTGAAAAAGATGAGACTTGAAAATAAGAAAATAGGTTTTGCGATGACGGGTTCATTTTGCACTTTTAAAAAAGCGGTAAATTCATGTGAGGAGATATGCCGTGAGAGAGCAGATGTGTTTCCGATAATGAGCGAAAACGCATATTCGACCGATACACGATTTGGAAATTGTAAAGAATTTCAAGGAATACTTAAAAGCATGACGGGAAAGGATATTATTAAATCAATAAAGGATGCCGAGCCGATAGGACCGAAAAAACTGCTTGACCTTGTTATAGTACTTCCGTGTACGGGAAATACTCTTGCAAAGCTTGCAAACGGAATAACGGACACGTCTGTCACAATGGCGGTTAAGGCGCATTTGAGAAACGAACGGCCTATACTTCTGGGGGTTTCGACAAATGACGGACTTGCAAATGCGGCAAGGAATATAGGTACGCTGTTTAACAACAAAAATATATTTTTCATTCCGTTCGCGCAGGACGATTGCATAAAAAAACCTCGTTCGCTCGTTGCTGACTTTTCAAAGGTAATTCCGGCGGCCGAGGCGGCGCTTGACGGAATACAGCTTCAGCCCATGCTGTCTGTATAATGCGGTCTTATACGGAGTTATGCAGGAGCTGTTAATATATAAAAGGGGCTGTTTAAAAAGTCAATCGACTTTTTAAACAGCCTTAATTTTTTAACATCCCCGCTTGTTTAAAATAAAGATTTTATTCCTATCAGTATGAGTATTATTCCGCCGAGAATAACGCTTTTATCACCAAGCCTTTCGCCTACGGCTTTTCCGAGCTTAAGCGCAGCAAGAGTGATTATAAAGGTTGAAACCGCGATTATTGCAGATGATGAAAAAATTTCCGTACCGAGTGCGGCAAAGCTGACACCGACCGCAAATGCGTCAATGCTTGTTGCTACGGCTTGCAATAGGAGAATTTTGATTGAAAATTCCCTTTCTGCCGTGTCACCGCCCGATATGCCTTCCTTAATCATATTAGCGCCTATTATGGCGAGAATAAAGAAGGCAACTATCGGTGAGTATTTATTGATGAACACCGAAAAAAGCGAGCCGAGATAATAGCCGAATATCGGCATTATTCCTTGAAATACCCCGAAAAATATCGGCATGAGTATTTTTTTTGACGGCTTAAGCTTCGGATACGTCATTGCAGATGACAGTGTTATTGCAAATGCGTCCATGCTGAGCGCAATTCCTATGAGTATTATTTCTAAAAGCATAATTTATCCTTTCGCAAGACTTTTATATCATATATATTCGCCGAAGAAAATTATATCACATAAAATGCGCATTGTCAATATAAAGCATTTGCAAGAAAAGAAAATCTTTTATAAATGTTTGGTTGGCGATTCTTAATTATTGTAAATCGAAAAGCGTTTTAATCGGGGAGGAGGCTTACCTTTCTTGCTATCAACAAACTTCGCTTCTCTGAGTATACACTCACGCCTTCGGGTATCCCAAAACTAAAGTTTTGGCTCAGTTTGTTGATTTCAAAGCTTTTTTTTCAAAAAAATTAAGGCTGTTTAAAAAGTCGATTGACTTTTTTTAGCAGCCTTTTTTGCTTTTTGTTATTCGACTGTAACTGATTTTGCGAGGTTTCTCGGCTTATCTATATCACAGCCCTTAAGCGACGCTACATAATATCCGAAAAGCTGAAGCGGAATTACCGACAGCGACGGCATAAGAACTTCGTCTGTTTCCGGGAGCTCTATTACATAGTCGCCCGCATCGGATTTGTGCTCCTGAGTTTCCTTTGCCACACCTATTACAACAGCTCCTCTTGCTTTAACCTCTTTAATATTGCTTACCGTTTTTTCAAAGAGTTCATCATGAGTTGCAAGCGCAACAACGAGTGTACCATCCTCAATAAGGGAAATTGTGCCGTGTTTTAATTCACCTGCCGCATAAGCTTCCGAATGGATATATGATATTTCCTTCAGTTTCAGCGAGCCTTCAAGGCTTACCGCATAGTCAAGATTTCTGCCTATAAAGAATATCGAGTGACAGTTAAAGAACTTTGACGCAAGATACTGAACCTTATCCTTTCCTTTTAATAGCTCGGCAACCTGTTCGGGAAGCTTTTCAATATCGGCTGTCAGCTTATCATAGTATTCGGGTGAAATTGTGCCGAGTTTATCTGCCATGTATGTCGCAAGAAGATATAAAACGGACAGCTGAGTTGAGTATGCCTTTGTTGTTGCAACCGCAATTTCGGGGCCTGCCCATGTGTATAATACATCATCGGAGAGGTTGGCTATTGCACTTCCTACAACGTTTACGATGCCGAGTGTGCGTGCGCCTTTTTTCTTTGCTTCCTTAAGCGCTGCTATGGTATCGGCAGTTTCGCCAGACTGGCTTATTATTATCGCAAGGTCATTTTCGCCTATAATCGGATCGCAGTATCTGAACTCCGATGCAACAATTGCCTCAACCGGCTTTCTGCAAAGCTTTTCTATTATATATTTTCCGACCATACCTGCATGGTAAGCGCTTCCGCAGGCAATAATGAATATCTTGTTAATATTTTTAATATCGTCCTCTGTCAGAGAAATATCATCAAGTATAATCCTGCCGTCTTGAATGCGCGGACTGATTGTTTCCTTAAGCGCTTTCGGTTGTTCTTCTATTTCTTTCATCATGAAATGTTCATATCCGCCCTTTTCAGCCGCAGATATATCCCAATTTACCGTGAATACGTCTTTTTTTACTTCTTCTCTGTCAAGATTGTATACCTTTACGCTGTCTTTTTTAAGCACAACGATCTCGTTATCTTCAAGGTAGTATATGTTTCTTGTATGGTTTAAAATAGCTGTTACGTCGGACGCTACAAAGTTTTCTCCGTCACCGAGACCGACAATCAGCGGACTTGACTTTCTGACAGCTATAAACTGATCCGGGTTGTCAAGTGAGAGAATACCGAGCGCATACGAGCCGTTTACTCTTTCTATAACCTTGATTACGGCTTCCAATATATTGCCCTTGTAGTAATACTCAATCAAATGAGCCACAACCTCTGTATCTGTTTCCGATAAAAATTCATATCCTTTATCCATAAGCTTTTTCTTAAGCGGAATGTAGTTTTCTATTATTCCGTTATGAACGATAGCAAAACGTCCCGAGCTTGACAGATGCGGATGAGAGTTTATATCCGACGGTTCGCCGTGTGTTGCCCATCTTGTGTGACCGATTCCGGCTGTACCTTTTACCGATTTTCCGCCGTTTGTTATTTCCGATAAAACAGAAAGTCTGCCCCTTGATTTTTTAACATCAATTTCATTACCCGAAAAAACGGCTATTCCTGCCGAATCGTATCCTCTGTACTCAAGCTTTGATAAGCCTTCAAGCAAAATTGGCGCTGCTTGTTTTTCTCCGATGTAACCGATAATTCCGCACATAAAAAAATCCTCCTATAATGTGTATGAAAACAGTTAATACACAAATTCAAACATAATAAATAATACTTCTATATTTTACATCATTTTTTAAATAAAATCAAGTGAATTTTTTGAAAGAAACGAAAAAATATTAAAATAGCCGTAAACGTATAGTATAAAAGAGATTTTCATGAATTTGTACAAAAAAAGACTGACCGAATGTTTAAATTCGGTCAGTCCACAGTTTTAAACCATCACTTGCTTTTAAATATTTCCTGCGCATATCTGACCGTTTCCATTGCATCTTTTGCGTAGTGGTCTGCGCCGATCATATCAGCATAATCTTTTGTCAGAACAGCACCTCCGACAACTGTTTTTGTTTTCGGACAGTGTTCATTTAATAGCTTTATTGTTTCTGCCATCGCCGGGACGGTTGTAGTCATAAGCGCACTCAGTCCTACAAGGCGCACATTGTTTTCCTTTGCCGCCCTTACTATATCCTCGGCAGGAACATCTTTTCCAAGGTCAATAACGTTGAAACGGTAGTTTTCGAGCAAAACCTTTACAATGTTTTTGCCTATGTCGTGAATATCACCGTGAACGGTTGCAACTATAACCGTACCGCTTTTTTCACCGTCACAACCCGTCATAAACGTCTTAAGAGAATCAAAAGCCGCCTTTGCCGCTTCTGCGCTCATTAAAAGCTGGGGAAGATATACGGTTCCTTTTTCAAATCCGTCACCGACTGTGTCGAGTGCGGGCACAAGCTCCGAGTTTATTATATCAATAGGATTTCCCGTTTTTCCGAGATTATACGCAATTTTTCCGGCTTGCTCCGACAATCCCTTGATTACCGCACCGCAAAGAGTCATTTCGTCATCTTTTTTTACTGCTTTCGCTTCTGGCTCTGCCGAACAGTGATTTATGTAGTTTTCGCAATTTAAATCCATGCCTCTGAGCGCACAGAAGGAGTAATATGCGTTCATCATCTCACGTGAGCAGGGATTTACAATGCCTGCGCTGAGCCCGTTTTCAAGTGCAAGCGTGAAAAATGCCGAATTTATGTTTACTCTCTGAGGTAATCCGAACGATATATTTGAAACGCCGAGAACTGTCTTGACATGAAGTTTTTCTTTAATCATTTTCATTGCCGCAAGAGTTATTTGCGCTGCTGACGGGTCTGCGCTTACCGGGAGCGTGAGTGCATCGATTATTATATCACGGCGAGGTATTCCGTAGGACAGTGCGGTATTTACTATTCTTTCGGCAACCTCAAATCTTTTTTCGGCAGTTTCGGGTATTCCGTCCTCGTCGAGCGCAAGTCCGACAACCGCACCGCCGTATTTCTTAACAAGAGGGAGAACGCTTTCCAAATTATCTTTTTTTCCGTTTACGGAGTTTATAAGCGGTTTTCCGTTGTAAATTCTCATTGCCGATTGCATGGCGTCAATATCCGATGTATCTATCTGGAGAGGAAGTCTTGTAACTCTTTGAAGCGCCGAAACGGCGTTTGTCAGCATTTCGCATTCGTTTATTTCAGGCAGACCGACGTTTACATCAAGTATATGCGCGCCGTTTTCCTCCTGAACAAGACCTTCTCTTAAAATATAGTCGAAATCATTTTCGGCAAGTGCCTGTTTAAAGCGTTTCTTGCCTGTCGGATTTATTCTCTCGCCTATAATAACAGGCTTTTCGTCAATCGTTACGCACTCTGAATATGAGCAGACGGTAAGAGTGTCAATCTCTTTCGGTTTTTTCGGCGCAACGCTTCGGCAGGCTCTGATCATTTCCGATATATGCGACGGAGTTGTTCCGCAGCATCCGCCGAGAATTGAAGCATACGGTGCAATTTTAGTCATTTCGCATGCAAAATCATCGGGAGATACATCGTAATATGTTCTTCCGTTATCCGATTTCGGAAGGCCTGCGTTAGGACTTATTATAAGCGGAACAGATGATACATCGCTCATTTTTTTTACGAGCGAAAGCATTGATTTCGGTCCGAGACCGCAGTTCATTCCTATCGCAGCGGCACCGAGCGATTGTGCGATTGACACAGCCGTTTCTATGTTTGCGCCCGTTAAAAGCTTTCCGTCCTCGCCGAATACCATTGTGCATACGATAGGGAGATTACAGCTTTCCTTAGCCGCAATAATTGCCGCCTTAAGCTCATATGTATCGCTCATTGTTTCTATTAAAACAAGGTCTGCGCCTGCCTTTGCACCTGCTTTTATTGTTTCGGAAAAGCTTGATACGGCATCTTCAAAGCTCAGGTCGCCAAGAGGAGCCAAAAGCTTACCCGTAGGCCCTATGTCAAGCGCCGCAAAGCAGTCGTCACGGCTTGAAAGCTTAATTTCCTCCTTTACTAGCTCAACCGCTTTTTTTGCTATTTCGGCGGCTGATATGCCTGTGCCCGAAAGCTTTATCGGGTTTGTGCCGAAGGTATTTGTTGTTATTATATTACATCCGGCGTCTATATATGATTTGTGAACAGCTTTTAATTTTTCCGGTTCTTCAAGCACCCATAAATCCGGCAAATGTCCCTCCGGAAGTCCTGCACTTTGCAGCATCGTACCCATTGCACCGTCCGCAAACAGCATTTTTTTGCCCAATAGCTGAGTAAAGTTGTTCATGATGTCGTCCTCCTTGTTTACGAGTCTTTTTTACCCTCGAGAAAATATGTTGCTTCCATATCGGCAGTTGAAAGTGCGAATGCGAGAGGGAACATCTCAAATGCGTTTCCTACGTTTCTTGCGTCCTCGCATCCCGAAAAACCCATATGGTATCTTATAGCAAACGCCTCATCACGCGACAAGCGCATAAACCCTGTAATTATGTAAACCGATTTTTCGCCGTGACCGTAGGGGAGGGTGTCGTTGAACTCAAATGTCGGAACCTTGTTCCATACGCCGTTGTCGTCCTTTACGTTTCTGAATCCCGGCTTGTAGCAGTTTATTTTGCAAAGGTCATGCAAAAGAGCGCATATGGCAATTGATTCATCGCTTGCCTTAAGACCGTAAAGCTCTTTTACACGGCTTCTGTTCATATAATCAACAAGGCATTCGTAAACATTTATACTGTGCTCCGCAAGTCCGCCGCTGTATGCACCGTGATATCTTGCGCTTGCAGGTGCGGTGAAAAAATCGCTTGATGAGGATTCGAGATATTCAAGAAGCTTATCGGCACCGCTGCGATGAATGTTTGATTTATATATTTCTGTAAACTTTTCTTTAACGGTCATATTTGATTTTCCTTTCTATTTTTTTCTGTGTCTGAACGCACGCTCCAATTGCTGTCTTTCAAGTGCATGATTATAGTAATGCTGTAAATTCTCCTTCAGTGAGCGACTTGAATGCATTGACAGCAGGAAGTGTGTTTTAAGAGCGTTTTTCTCGTGAAAACGCTGTATATCCGACTTAAACTGCTCGTATTTGACGATAATATCGTTATCCTTTGCAAAGCTTTTAATCTTGACGGCAAGGTTTGTGGAGTAGGAGAAGTCGATTATGAATATCCCGTAAAACATACCTATAACAAATGAAAAAACAAGGTTTTGCGACAGCCAGTTAAGTGCATTTAAAATATGCGAATGAATTGCAAAGTAATAAAATGCACCGAGAAGTGCCCAGAAGAACGAGAATTTCGGGCATATGAGGCCGTTTAAGTTTGCCCATTCTTTGCTGTAATCCCAAAGACGAACATTGAATATTTTTAAAAGTAAAATACCGGCTATGTATTCTATTACAGTCATGCATATTGCCATAACGATAAACAAAAGCGCTTTGTCGGCGGCGGTGTTTCCGATAAATCTGAATTTTTCCGCCTCGGCAATCAGATACAGAATGCATAGTCCGAAGCCGTAAAGCGGAACGTACGGCCCGACAAGAAAGCCGGGATTTATCCATTTATGGTTTGGATTTGCCGATGAGAAGAATTTTCTGAAAACAAGCTCCAGGCACCAGCCGAACATTGAGCCTATAAAAAACAAAAATGCCAATATCAAAAATATACTCATTTGTCATATCCTCCGATAAAAAGCTCCATATAGCAAATTCCACGCAGCCCAAATAAATGAGTGCGTGGTAATTAAAAGCTTTATTGATTATTTCGCAGCCTGAGCCTTTTTAACGAGCTCAGCGAAAGCTGCCGGGTCAGCAATAGCAATCTCGGAAAGCATTTTTCTGTTCATTTCAATTCCCGACTTCTTAAGTCCGTTCATGAATGTTGAATAGTTCATTCCGTTAAGCTTTGCAGCTGCGCTTATACGTGCAATCCAAAGTCTTCTGAAATCACGTTTTCTGCGCTTTCTTCCGATATATGCATTCTGCAATGAACGCATAACTGCCTGATTGGCTGTTCTGTACTGCTTGCTTTCAGCACCTCTGAAACCCTTTGCAAGCTTTAAAACCTTTTTATGTTTTTTGCGTGTATTTAAAGCACCTTTAACTCTTGCCATGTGAATTAACCTCTCTTTCAAATATGCGCGCACAAAGCGCTAAAAAATTATGTTTACAAATTATTTGTAAGGTATGAGCTTCTTGATAACAGCTGCATTTGCCTTTGACAAATAAGCCTGCTTTCTGAGATGTCTCTTTCTCTTTGTTGATTTCTTTGTCAAGATGTGTCTTCTGAAAGACTTGTTCATCTTAATCTTACCATTTTTTGTAATACCAAATCTTTTAGCTGAACTTCTATGTGTCTTTATTTTCGGCATAGTATTCCACTCCTTTAATTATAATTAACACGGGCAAGTTTGCCCAAACAAAATATCCGTCTGCGCTTATGCGTTAGGCATAAGGAACATTGTCATATTTCTGCCCTCAAGCTTCGGTGTGCGGTCAATAGTGCCGTAATCCTTAGCTTGCTCGGCAAATCGCTTAAGAAGCGTCTCACCGATTTCGGAATGAGTAACCTCACGTCCGCGAAAACGAACAGTAACCTTAACCTTATCGCCGCTTTTGAGAAAACGGATGGCGTGATTACATTTCGTATTAAAATCATTTGTGTCTATCGACGGAGAAAGCTGAACCTCTTTGATGTTGATAACTCTTTGATTTTTTCTGCTTTCCTTTTCCTTTTTCGCAAGCTCGAACTTGTACTTGCCGTAATCCATGATTTTGCATACCGGCGGCTTTGCCTGCGGAGCAATCATAACAAGGTCTAAGCCTTTTTCATCGGCGAGCGAAATTGCCGCTCTTGAATCCATAACACCGAGCTGATTACCGTTTGCGTCAACCACTCTGATTTCTTTTTCACGAATTTCCTCATTGATTTGTAAATCCTTACTTATAACAATTCCCTCCTGTCATAATTAATCTAAGCACAAAAAAACGGACGCAACACGTCCGCAAAAAACAAAATAAATATAAATCTTGTTTTGACCGCAAAACCTTCGTCGTACGGTGAGAGCGGACGCTCTGCTTGTTTCTACGCTAAATATTATAGCATATAAATTAACATTTGTCAAGTAAAAGATTAAGTTTTTATTTTTTTGTGCAAAACATCTAAAATATAGTCGATACAGAGTATTTTATTTGCTTTCGTACTTAAAAAATTGTTTTAAATTATTTATAAGGTAATAAAAATCGAAAAAAAACTTGACAAAATCATGTAATAATGATATACTTTCAGTATAGTATATCATTGCGGTTTTAATGTGCTTATTTCGATTAAAACAGTTATCTGCAATGTAAGATTACCGGGCTGTTTGAGGCTGCTTATATCAATATATTGTTTTATTCGGCAAACCTGTCGAAAGGCAGGGACGCAAAGTTGAGTGTCTAAGCGGATGTGTTCCGTATGATTGACTGACCGCATTGTATTTTAATGCGGTTTTTTTTATTAATAACCGAGGGTAAATATGTAAAAGACTGTGAAAAGGAGGAGCTATGACACTGCGAGAGAGATTAAAGCAATACTTTAGTCAAATAAGCTTGGACTGCTGGGCGGTATGCCTATATATTTTGTTTTTGCCCGGTACAATAGTAGAAACTCCGGTAGGCTCTCTTTTGAAGGCTGTCACTTATCCTGTAATAGCGATACTTATTTATAAGCTTTTTTTCGGCAAGTGCAAGCTGATACGGTTTAACGGAATTCAGCTGTTTTATATGCTTTATACCATGCTTACGCGTTGGGGACTGTTTCTTGTGAGAACGGAAACGGCGATTACCGTAACAAAAGACACCGTGCTTGCGTGCGCCGCAATAGTGCTTATGTCAATTCGTGTTTACAACAAAACGGAGTGCGACCTTATGGAAAAGACGTGGATAGTTGTCGGTATTATATCGCTGTATATCGGATTTTTCAGCACCGAGGAGATAATCGGGCAGGGGAGAGTTGCGGTGGTGATTTTGGGTAACGTCGAGGACCCGAATCAGTTTTGCGGATATTTTATCGTGCCGATTATGATATATTTAAAGCGTATATTAAATAAATCGAAGCTTACTCCCGTTTATGTTGTTATTTTGCTTTTGACGTTTTATGCAATACTTAAAACAGGCTCAAGAGGCGGACTTATAGGAATACTTATCGGTATTGCCGTATTTGTGATTTTGGGCATAAAAAGCATTAAGGCTAAAATCGCTCTTTTGATAATAAGCCTTATGTGCGGACTGTTTACGGTCAAGGTTGTTTTTCCGCTTTTGCCGCAGGATGTGCAGGAGAGATATTCGGTGCAAAGTGTGGAGGCTGATAAAGGCTCGGGACGGTTTGTGCTTTGGAAATATCTGCTTGAGTACACAACGGAAACTCCGCAAAGACTCATTATCGGAGAGGGTATTACATCTACGGTTCAGACCTTTGAAAATGCAGGACTCGGCTATGGTGCAAGATATGCGCATAATCAGTTTATTCAGGTATTTGCCGACCAGGGTCTTATCGGACTTATAATATATACACTTTTTGCCGTGTGGTGCTTTTTCAGAACAATTCGGAAAAGCCCCGAATATTCGTGTGCGTTTGCGGCTGTTATGGCAATGTCGCTTTCACTTACGCTTTATGTGTTTAAGCCTTATATAAATATAATTATAATGTGTGCAATGACGTTTGAGGACAAGGATGAAGAAAGGAGAAATCTGCTAAATGACAATACGATTGCCCATTAAAAAGCTTTTCGACAGAGTTATAGATTACTTAAAGAAAATATGTGCCGTATCGGCAAAACAGGTTATATTCATTATATTAACGGCTGCAATTATTTCGACAGCAATAGCAGGATATTCATATCTTGTCGGTTCTCATTATCGGAGCATGGGAATATCTCTTAATTATGACGGTGCGCAGTACGGTCTTACGCCGTCGCGGGGAAGATTCGACATTAACCAAATAAAATCCGATGAAGTAATATCCGCCGCAATAGAGAAAACGGGCGATAAAAGTCTAACGGTTGAAAATGTGCGCCCGAGAATTACGATTGACGCAAACACGCCGAGAACAACGATTGACAAAACAATATCCGAAATTTCGGGCGGACAAAAGTATTCGTATACTCCGGCAGAATTTATAGTGTATTACAGTCAGAAAAAGAAATTCGGAAAAAACTATACGACCGAATTTTTAAAGGCGCTTGCTGAAAGCTACAAGGATTATTTTTCAAAAACGTATTCGGATAAAAACGTAATTCTCGATTTTACGGAAAACGATGAATACGAGGGCAAGGACTATGATGAGGTGTGCCAGATGCTTTCCGATAAGGCAAATTCCATGATAAACTATCTCGGTCAGCAGCAGAGCAAGGGCTCTGACTTTATCTCAAACGATACGGGGTACAAGTATTCGGAGCTTATTACTTCAATAGTAAATATTCGGGATATTAATATTGAAAAGCTAAACGCATACGTTTTGCAAAATCATGTGTCAAAGGACAAGGTTAAATTTCTCGATAAGAAAAAGCATCTTATCGACAGCCATATGCGAAATTATGATTATTTAAGCGGCGCGTCGAGAATATCGAACGAATCTTTGAGCATATATGATGCGAGAATATCGGGAATTGCGTTTGTGCCGACGGTTGATGAGGAAAATGAATTTTACATGAGCCGTACAAAAACGGGTATAGACAATTTGTCAAAAACATCTTATTCATACGGAAAAAAAGCTACAAATCTTAAAAAGACAATCGATGATTTGCAAAAAAGATATGACGGATTTTTTGCTGCTCCGCAATCAGATGATCAAATGCATAAAACGGCGGATGAGATGATTGACAGCATCAACAGCAGCTTAAACCATGTTTCCGAGCTTGCTGTAAGAACGGATAATGAGTTTATCATAAAGAAGAATAATAATTATTTGTCCGTTTCGTCACCTAAGGAATACAGTCTGCCGATATTTACTTGGTTTAGCCATTTTGTATTGCTGTCGATAATTTTTACTATCGGAATAAGATTTTACGGAGTATTGGTGCGGACGATTGTTTCGTTTGCGAACAAGGAGAACACAAACAATGAATTTAAGGCTGATTGATATTTTTAAATATTTGTTTAAATGGAAATACAGAATAATTGCGGCTATTATATTATCGTTTTTTGCGGCTCGCTTTTATGTCAGTTCAATTCAAACGAGCGTTGCGAGGGTTGTTATAGAATTTAACGACACTTCCGTATCAAACGGAACATTTCCGAACGGCAGCGAGTTTGACCAATATCAAATCGTGTCGCCGGAGGTTTTGCAAAATGTTATAAATGCTCTTGACCTCAAGGATAGCGTGGAATCGCTGAGAAGAAGAATAACGGTAACTCCGATTATCCCAAAGGCAGTCGATGAGCTAAGAGCCGCAAAGGCAAAAAACGGTGAGGAATACGAATATCATCCGACTTCATTTGTTATATCCTATAACGGCAAAAGCAGTCAGGAGGGATATAAGGTAAGAGAGCTTCTCGAAACGCTTGTATTTAAGTATATTGACTATTATTCGGAGTCATACAGCTCTATTGCGTCGATTACGAACGTACTTGCCGATGAAAAAATGGATCAGTATGATTATATCGAGGAAACAGAGGTGCTTGAGGACAGTATTGACGATATAATATCAAAGCTTGAAAGCTACAAAAGTGCCGATGATTCTTTTCGCTCCACGGCTACGGGTTATTGCTTTCAGGATTTGATTTACGAATATCAGCATTTAAAAGATGATAGCGTTCCGTCAATTTATGCCGATTTATATGAGGGCAGAATTTCAAAAAATACCGCAAGACTCGTCGAGGTGTATAAGCAAAGAGCGGACGACGCCGTGCTTAAGCAGAAGAACTTTGAAGAAACGGCTCGTATGACAAAGACTAAAATGGATTCGTTCTCGGAGGCAAACAAGGAAGTGCCCAATGCCTACAATTACAGAATGAAAGACCAAAATAATGATGACCTTGAGATTATAGACGGTGTATATGACAGAAAAACCATGCGTGCGTCAACAAAGACAACGTACGACACCTTGATAGAGGACTATACAAGTCAGCTTATATCGGCGAACGATTCGTATCTTGAGGCAACACACTGCAAGTATGTGGCGGAGGTTTTTTCTGTTCCTGCGCCCGCGGGGGTTGATACTGCGGTGCTTGGCGAAAATGTAAAGAGAGAAATATCAACGCTGACCGATACTATGAACAAGCTTTATGTCGGTCTTTCAAACACTCTCAGCGATTATAACGATTACAGCTCGCAAAAGCATATCTCACAGCTGACAGGCGTAAGATGTAACGACAGTACAAGTGCACCTCTTTATGAGCTGATTGCGGTTGTGGTATCGTGTTTCTTTATGATTATGCTTGCAATATGCATTGAAATTGTCAAAGTTATCAAAAACGATAATTCCGAAAAAGAAGCTTGCGGCGGAGAGAAAACAGATGAGCAATAAGAAAAGTATTATCTTTGTTTGCAATAATTTACATATCGGCGGAATACAGCGTTCAATGCTGAATTTGCTTGATGAAATATCGGAGAAGTATGATATTACGCTTTTCCTGTTTTCTGATGTCGGCGAATACGAAAAGCCGAAAAATGTGCGAATTATCTGCGGAAACAGATTTACCCGGATTATGGGTATGTCGCTGGCGGAGTGCGGCAAAACGGGAATTATGTGTAAGCTTTGGCGGTCTGCATGGACCGCCTTAACGCGTTTTGTCGGGTGCAAAATTCCGTTTGAGATTTTATGCCGTTTTCAAAGACTGCCGGAAAAGTATGACGTTGCCGTTTCATTTATGCAAAACTCTGCGTACAGATATTTCTACGGCGGCTGTAACGAGTTTACGGTGCGGAGCATTAATGCTGATAAGAAAATAAGCTTTGTCCACTGCGATTTTGAAAACTATTTCGGAAGTAACGAGTATAACAAAGGCTTTTACAGAAATTTTGATGTGGTTGCGTGTGTTTCAAAGTCGTGTAAAAAAGTCTTTGACAGAGTATGCCCCGAGCTTTCCGCCAGGACTGCGGCTGTGCATAATTGCTTTAATTATGATGAGATGATAAAAAAAGCCGGGGAATATGATGCTGATTATACGGACGGAGCCGTTAATATATTTACATCGGCAAGAATAAGCGAAGAAAAAGGTATTTTCCGAATGATAAGCATTTTTGAAAGCTTAAAGAATAAGGGATTTAATTTCGTATGGAGAGTTGCGGGTGACGGTGCGCAAATGAATGATGCGGTCTGCGAATGCAAAAAAAGAGGCCTTGAAAACGAAATTGTTTTTCTCGGACTACAAAAAAATCCGTATCCTTATTTTAAAAATGCCGATTTGGTGCTTGTACCGTCTTACGACGAAGCGGCACCGATGGTTTTCGGAGAGGCGGAGGCTTTCGGGACACCTGTCTTATCTACTGAAACGATGTCTGCACAAGAGCTTGTCGGTGACAGAAAAATCGGGATTGTATGCGGCAATACCGATGATGAAATAGAAGCCTGCCTTGAGTCTTTGCTCGAAAATCCGAAAAAAATTGAAGAAATGAGATATTTGCCGCATAAGAGCAACTTGTCGGCGATTAAAGAGTTTGACGATATCATATGTTAGGAGGCAAGCCGTGATAGGAATTATATATGCCGGGCAGGCGGAGCTTTCTCCGTTTGTTAAAAAATACACCGATGTCATGGATAAAAAGAATATTCCGTATGACATTGTTCATTGGAACAGAAGCGGAGTTAAAATGCCCGATGACGATAAAAACATAACCTTTTCCGAGCAGGTTGAAAGATACGGAAGTCTTGCCGGGAAAGTAGTACCGCTTATAAAATTCAGACGCTTTGCAAAAAGGATAATAAATCAAAAAAAATATGACAGGCTTGTTGTTCTTACAACTCAAACTGCTGTTTTGTTGCCGGATTTAATACTCGGTAAATATAAAAACAGGTATTTTTTCGATTATCGTGACACATCATACGAGTATTTGAAGCTTTATAAAAGGCTTGTTGATTCGGTTATAAAAAAATCATATGCTACGGCGATTTCATCTCCCGGCTTTTCAGAATACTTAACAGATGAAAAAGAGCTGATTGTTGCGCATAATTTTCGGTTTGACTGTTATGTCGGACGCGCTTTAAAATGCAAAAAAAGTACGAACGGTAAAATAGTTATGGGATATATCGGCTATCTGCGAGAGTATGAATATCTTAAAAAGCTTGCGGATAAGTTCGGAAGGGACGACAGATTTGTATTTAACATACACGGCTCGGGCGATTGCGTGGACGAGCTGAGAGCCTATTCGGAAAAATACGAAAACGTAAATGTGTTCGGCGCATACAACGAATGTGATAAGGCGGATATTGTAAATTCATTTGATATGATTTGCTATAATTACCCGAAAAGCTTTGTAAACTATCCTGCCGTTGCAAATAAGTTTTATGACGGACTGATACAAAAAAAACCGATGTTTGCAAATCTCGATACGTATTCGGGGAAACTTGTCGGGGACAACGGTTTGGGGATAAGCCTTGCGGAGAATGAGGAGAATATTACCGATAAAGTTTACAGCTATTATAATTCTTTTGACGAGGAAATGTTTTCAAACAGCTGTGAGGCGGTTTTGGACAAGGTAATAAAAGATGACGAATACTACACAAAGAAAATAGAAGAATTTATAATGTACTGAGCCCTGCCGATAAGAGATTTTATAGCTGTTTATACAGAAGATACAGGGCGGAATGGAGATTAACGTGAAAGAAACTTTCACGTTAGCAGGATTTAATTGCCCGTGCGAAATTTTCCTCACTTCGCTCGGAAACGCACATGGGCATAATAATCTCTTATCATTCCTTGCCCTGTCGATAAGAGATTTTATAGCTGTTTATATAAATGCAGGGCGGAATGGAGATTATTATGTCTGCACCGAAATTAAGCGTAATTATACCGGTTTATAAGACGGAAAAATATATAGACGAGTGCATAAAAAGCGTTCTTTCTCAAAGCTTTGAGGATTTTGAGCTTATACTTGTCGATGACGGTTCTCCCGACAGATGCGGAGAAATTATTGATTTGTATGCGGAAAAAGACAGCAGGATAAAAGTAATTCATAAAAAAAATGAGGGCGTTGTGCGTGCAAGAAATGACGGAGCGAGAATGGCAACGGGTGATTACATAGTAAACATTGACAGCGATGACTATATTGTAGAGGGCGCATTTGAGTGCTTGAGCAAAAATATAGAAAAGTCAAATGCCGATGTCTGTTTTTTCGGGTCGCTTATGCATTACGGCGATAAAACGGAAAAATGCTTGCCAGGATTTTCTCCCGGTATTTACAGTGATGAGGGGGAAAAGAAAGGCTTGTATGAAAGACTTGTCTATGACAGTGAAAAGCCTTTCTATTCGTTTGGAGTCAATCCTGCGCTTTCTGTTAAAATTATAAAACGTGAGCTTTATGTCAAATACGCTTTTGATATTGACAGCTCTATAAAAATAGGTGAGGATTTTGCTCTTTCGCTGCCTGCAATGCTCTCTGCCGGTACACTGCTTTATATTGATAAACCGCTTTATGTTTATCGTGTGCTCGGTGAGTCGGTAAGCCATAAATTTGATGAAAATATAATGCTGTATTTTAAAAAGATGCTTGACAGTTTTGAAAAAAACTGCATAGATCTTGATAAATATAACCTAAAGGGTCAGCTGGGGGTATATGCCTCGTATGCGCTTTTTAACTTTATGGCAGATGCCGCAATGAGCCTTAAAGACTGCAAAAGCTATTTGAGGACGATGAGGAGCATTGATAAAAAAGTATTCGATTATATTCGCCGTGCCAAGCTGCCTAAAAACGATTTGACAGCAACTTCAATTGTGCTGACGGCGAAGCTCAGACTGTGGCGTACGTTTTGGATTTATATGAAATCAAAGGGGGATAAATAAGCTATGAGTATCGGCAAAGGCAAACAGATTGCGCTTAATATGTTTTCGCAGTTTATGGCATTTGCCGTGTCAATGGCTATTAATTTTTTTCTAATACCTGTTATTATTGATAAAATCGGTAAGGAGATTTACGGTTTTTACAGTCTTTCGGGTAATTTTCTCGAATATGCGACGATAGTAACATCGGTTATAAACAGCATGGCAAACAGGTATATCACGGTTGCTTATTCAAAAGGCGACATTGAGGACGCAAACAGGTATTTTGCCTCTGTTACGCTTGTTAATATAGTTCTCACCGTAATACTTGCCGTGCCTGCCGTAATACTTATTGTATTTATGGAAAAGCTGATAAATGTTCCGGCGGGGCATGTGCTTGATATAAAAATACTGTGGGCAAGCGTATTTATGATGTTTTTTGTAAATCTGATTTTTTCAAGATATGAGGTTGCACCTTTTGCAAAAAACAGACTTGAAATCACGGGATTTATAAACGTTACAAGTATTCTTCTAAAGGCGGCGCTTCTTGCGGCTGCATATTCGCTTTTATACCCGTATATAAGCTATATAGGGATAATAGTGCTTGTGTGCGCTGTATATTCCGCAGTTTTAAAGGTGAGTTTTAAAAGACGTCTTACTCCCGATTTACAGTTTAAAAAAGAGCTTTTTGATAAAAAAACAGTCAAAAATCTTGCAAAGGTTGGGGTGTGGAATTCGGTGAGTCAGCTTAGCCAAATTCTGTTTACGGGGCTTGACCTTTTAATTGCAAACTTATTTATGGGAACTGAGGACATGGGGATTTTGTCAATAGCAAAAACACTGCCCGTAATGCTTATTAGCTTTATAGGAGTTATTTCGGGTGCGTTTGCGCCGAGCATGACAATCAGCTACTCCACTCAGTCAAGCGACGAGTTTTTTTCGGAAACAAAGTTTGCGGCAAAATTGTGCGGATATATTTGTTCCGTTCCCATTATCGGAATTATAGTTTTCGGCGGAAGATTCTTTTCGCTTTGGCTTCCGACGCTTGCGGACGGTGAAATATCGCTTGTTCGTGCGCTTTGCATTTTGACTCTGCTGCCGCAAATATTCAGCATTTATGTTTTTCCGCTTCATCAGATAAACACGATTACGTGCCGTGTTAAGGTACCGGCGGTAATAGACTGTGTCATAGGTATTATAAATATAGCGGTTGTGTATTTTCTGCTCAGACTTACCGATTTGGGATTGTTCGCAATTGCAGGAGTAAGCTCGGTGCTTTTGCTTTTAAAAACGGTTATTTTTGTGCCGATATATGCCGCACACAACATAAATGCGAAGCTGAACGTGTTTTATCCGTATCTTTTAAAAGGGTTGGTTTTAAATACCGTTGTACTCGGAATTTGCGTATGCGTGCGCAGTTGTTTCAAGATAAACTCATGGCACATGCTTATTGCGGCGGCGGCAACAGCGGCGGCGGTAAGCTATTGCGCCGGATTTTTTATAATGTTTTCAAAAGAGGAAAAGAAAAAAGTAACGGCGGTTTTGGCAAAAAAGCTTAAAAGGCGGTAAGGTGGGATTTGTTTGAAAATACAATTGCTTGGCTGGTTTGACAAAAATTTCGGCGATGATGTGATGCAGAAAATTGTAACGGAGAGTATGCCTTGCGATGATTTTTTTGTCAGCTGTGCGCAAAAGGAATTTTTAACGCATTTTAAAGATTGTGAAAACGTACATATTTGTGATAAAATGCCGAAAGTTGATGCGTGTGTAAACGTGGTCGGTACAGGTTTTAAATACGATTCCAAAATCGGAATTATACAAAAGATTGTTTCGGATTTCGGCAATAAAGGTATGACGGCTCCGAAAACGGCAGTAATCGGATGCAGTGTGGATAGACCGCACGGCTTTTTGCAAAAACGGCTTATGAAAAAGGAGCTGGGTAAATACGAATTTATTTCGTGTCGGGATGAAGTATCGAAAAAAATAATAGGCGATTTATCAAAAAAAAGCGTCGTTAAATGTCATGATGATATTGTTTTTTCTCTTGACCGACGGTATGTTAAAAGACGTGAGTGTGAGGAATGCCTCGGAGTTATCCCCGTTCAGCGTATGTTCTCGGCGGATAATTATAAATACTACGCCGCACTTGCCGAAGCGTGTGACGATTACGCTGAAAAATACGGAAGAAAAGCGCTTATTTTTTCGTTTGCCACGGGGAATGAAAATGACATTCTTGCCGCAATGACGATAAAACAGCTCATGAAGCATAAGGATATGGCGGAGATTATCGCATACGACTGTGATATTGAGTATATATTTGAAAATTTGTCACGATGCGCTGTGGTTATCAGTTCACGTTTTCACGGCATCATTGCGGCAATGCTTGCAGGGGTGCCTGTTGCGGCAGCGTCTGATACGAGTAAAGTCGATATTATCTGCGAAAAATTCGGAATAAAAAGATTTGATAAGAATAATCTTAATCCAAACGAGCTTGAAAATGCTTTGCGGACAGACCTTAAATTCGATTTGGACTTAGCTTGTGCTGATGCGGCGGAGCATTTAAAAGAGCTTAAAAATTATATTGAAAATTAGGTGAAAATAAATGGTAAAGGTATCGGTTATCGTCCCGGTATATAACGGCGAAAAAACCGTGAGAGCGTGTATTGACTCTTTGCTTGGGCAAACGCTTGAGGATATGGAGATAATCGTTGTTAATGACGGTTCAACAGACCGTACGGGCGAAGTGCTAAAGGAATACTCCGATAAAATTACAATAATAAATCAGAAAAATTCGGGGCAGGGTATTGCAAGAAACAGCGGTATCGACGCGGCGAGGGGTGAATACATAGGCTTTACGGACGCTGATGATACTGTTGATGCGGATATGTACCTTCATATGTACACTGCGGCAAAAAACGGCGGTTTCGATGTTGTTCAATGCGGTATAAACGATATAACGGAGGACGGAAAAGAAAACAAAAGAGCCTGCTTTGACGAAACGGTTGAGATAAACAGCAGAGCAGATTATGTGTATGATTATTTGTACCGAAACAAGCATACGTATGAAATATGCAACAAGCTTATTAAAAAAAGCTTTCTTGATGAGAATAATTTGAGATTCGGTGACAGCAGAAAATACTTTGCCGAGGATTTAAAGCTTAACTGCGAGATAATACTTTATCTTGATAAAATCAAATTTCTCGGCGGCTGTTACTATAATTATCATATACGCAGCAGCGGATATTATTTCAGCGATATGCTCGGAAGAATACAAAAGACAATTACGCTTTTTGATGAATTTCTGAATAATGAAATGGATTCGGATACCGAAAAAAGCTTTGAATGTGTTGCCGCACTTATTATTCTTTTGTATTGTCGTGCGGCTGCAAAAATTGACCTTGAGCATACAATTAAAACCGTGCAAAACAAGAAACTTAAAAAATATGTAAAAACGTCGATGAGGTACAGGAGCGATTTTAAGCACTTTTGGTTATATTTTTTAATATATTACTCTCCGCCGAAATTATGTCTGTTTATTTTGCATATTTTTTTGAAATATTAGTGAAAAAAGTATTGACAATTTACGCTGTATGGTGTATAATTTGGGTAGAAGGAAATATTTATTGGCAAACTATCCGAAAGGGTAGGACGCAAAGCCGTGAGTCTAAGGTGAATACTATGACTGTCTGGTTGCATCGATCAAAGAGGAGGTACTAACAATGATCAAAAAAATGTTAGCTCTTCTGCTTGCAACCGCAATGGTATCTGCAGGAACGGTTGCTTTTGCAGGAGATGCAATAGGAAATGTGAGCGCTTATAAGCAATCGAATATCGACAGGGACATTCCGAATGGTTCGGCTGCATTCTTTCTTCAGCTCGAAGGCTTGCAGATGGATTCTAACGGTGATATTACAGGTCGTCCGTCCGCGTATTTTACCGGAATTGTTGCTACGGCAAAGCTTAAGGATACAAATTTGCCGTCAAATTATGCGATTGCACTCGGAAACGGTGTAACGGAAAGCGACATTTTGTCGAATGTTATCAATCCGCCTGCCGATGATACGGCGTTTGACAGTGCAAGAGAACAGCTTCAGTACAAGGGTTATATTCGTTCAAACAAGGGCGAGGTTGTGCCATGGGCAAAGCTTACGTCAAAGAATTACGAAATTGACTGGTATGTATTTAAGCGTGAGAATGACGGCTGGCATATAGACGGTCGCATAATTGATTTGGCAACAAAGGATATTATCGATATTGTTATCCCGGACGATCCGAAAGATATTCCGCCCGAAGCATATGACAAGGACGAGGATACGTCTTCGGATGATGATACGGAAGATACGTCAATAGTTTTAAAGGGCGCTACATACGCTTACATTTTTGGCTATGAACCGGTTATTTCTTCACAGACGGATGAGAACGGTAACAATAAGGTTTTCGCCGATGTTTACATGGGTATGGATGATGCCGTTACAACAGAACAGGTAAGCGCAATGCTTATGAGACTTCTCGACCAGGAAAATCACACAAAGGGTGTTGCATACAAGGCAACGCCGTCGGTTTTGCCTTATATCGACGCATGGTTTGCAAGAGGCTTGGCTTATGAGGTTTCGGTCGGCGGACTCCCGGCAGAGGGAAGTATCGGTCTTGGAAAGGTTACACGTGCAAAGGTTGCAAATCTTGTATCGCATGCACTTAAGCTTAACAAGTCAAAGAACACACCGTTTACGGATATCGCAGGCAATAAGTACGAGGACGAAATCAAAAGAGTTTACGCTTACGGATATATGAAGGGCGTTGACGATGAGACATTTGCTCCGAACGAGATTATGACAAGAGCCGAGTTCTGTCAGCTCTTTAATAACATTATCGGCCGTGACAAGATGGGTCTTACCGCATTGGACGCAAGCGGAAATGAGTATCAGATTACTGCAGAGGATTATTCGTTCGTTGATATGTCGCCGAAGCATTGGGCTTATAACGTATGTCTTAAGGCTACAAGCGCATACGATAACGACGGATACGTAAGCATTTCAAAAAGACAGGAAAATATAAGAAATAAGGTTGACGATTACGACAGCCAATTGCTTTATTAAAAACAAATGCTGCTCCGAATAAATTCGGAGCAGTATTTTTTAATTTGGCGCCGATATTTGATTTGACAACAGATTGACTAAAATTGTCGATTTTCAAGGGAAAATGCATTAAAAAGCCTTACGTAAAAAAGAAAGCTGATACAAAATAACACAATTTATAATTAATTTTTTATTTTGTATTGATAATTCACCTGCAATGATGTATAATGTACGTGCATATTTATATAATTCGGAGGAGAAAAGTGGATATTAAAGCGATAATTTTTGATAAGGACGGAACGCTGATAGATTTTGACGCTTTTTGGGTAGGTATTTGTGTTTCTGCAATTGAGGATGTGCTTATGACTGTCGGTGCGGATAACGGCTTGTGCACAGAATGTCTAAAAGCGCTTGGTGTGGACGGAGATGCCGTTAATCCTGACGGTATTTTGTGCAAGGGGACATATAAACAAATAAGTGCGGCAATCCGAGATGTTTTGGTTAAAAACGGATTTGAAATATCGGAGAAAAACGCTGAAAGAACGGTGGAGAACGCATTTGTAAAAAATGCCGGCAAGGGTGATGTTAAGCCTATGTGCGGTGATATAAGAGGAGTGCTTGAAAGCTTAAAAGCCGGAGGCAGAAGGCTTATGATAGTAACTACGGATAACAATGAAATTACGCATAAGTGTCTTTTAAGACTCGGTATTGAGGATTTGTTCGACAGAATTTGCGCCGATGACGGTATAACGCCTGCAAAGCCTGATCCAAAAGCGGTATTTGACATTGCCGATGAAATTAACATCCCGCTTGAAAGTATTTTAATGGTCGGTGATACTATGACTGATATTTCATTCGCACGCAATGCCGGAATCAAAGTAATTTATGTCGGAAAGTCGGAGGAAACCGGAAGGCTTGCCGATTATGCGATAAAAGATATATCATATATTCGTCAGATAATAGAGAAAGCGTGATATAATGGTTTTTGGAATTTTAGCGGGAGTTTTGTGGGCGCTTGAAACGGTAATTTTAGGTATTGCGCTGTCAATGACGCCTTTTATTTCCGATGCACAGGGGATTGTTCTTGCGCCGTTTGTGAGTGCGTTTATACATGATGCGACATCTGCCGTTTATATGTGGATATATAACGGTATAAAAGGAAAATCAGGCGAAGTTTTCAAATTGATAAAAACAAAAAACTTTGGTTTTTTACTGCTGTCGTCTGCAATCGGCGGCCCGATAGGAATGACGGGATATGTAATGGCGGTAGATAATATGGGTGCTTCGATAGGCGCTGTCGCAAGTGCGGTATATCCGGCGATAGGCGGATTTTTGGCATACTTGTTTTTAAAGGAAAAGCTTAAGCCTTATCAGTGGCTGCTTCTTTTATGCACTCTCGGCGGTGTTTTTGCGCTGAGTTATTCTCCCGATTTGGAAATAAAGAATTTTTGGCCCGGAATATGAGGTGTGTTTATGTGCGCATTCGGCTGGGGGATTGAGGGCGTTATTTTGGCGAAATGCCTGAATAAAGAAAAAGTTGAAAGCGAGTACGCACTGCAAATTCGTCAAAGTGTGTCGGCGCTTGTTTACGGGATTGTTATCGTGCCGGCAATCGGCGGATGGGGTTTTACAATTCGGTTGTTTTCCGCACAAAACTTATCTGCACTTTTAATAATCGCCGCTGCGGCATTTTGCGCTACAGCCTCATATCTGTGCTACTATAAAGCCATTGCGAAAATAGGCGCGTCAAAAGCAATGGCGCTTAACATTACATATACCGCATGGGCAATGATTTTCGGGGTAATTATATTCCGTAATTACTCGATTTTGACTGTTCGCACCATTGCTTGTTTCCTGGTAGTGGTTGTGTGCGGAATTTTAACCGCTGTTGATATAAAAGAACTGTTTCATGCAAGACGGTAAGCTTATCTGATTATTTTAAGCTCCTTTGCTTTCTCGAAAAGCTCTTTTGCGGCAATTTGCGGATTTTCGGCTTTCATTATCGCCGACACAACGCAAATTCCGCCTATCGGAATACCGCATAATACATCAATGTTGTTCTTGTTCAGTCCGCCTATTGCGTTTGCCGGAATAGGTACAGCGTCGCATATATCACGTAGTGTATCGGTTGAGGTAAGAACTGTTTTAACCTTTGTTGTTGTGGGGTATATTGCTCCGACTCCGAGATAGTCCGCACCTTCTTTATAAGCTGCCTGCGCCTGAGGTACGGTTTTTGTTGTTGCGCCCACTATTTTGTCATCGCCCATCAGTTTTCGTGCCATGCTTACGGGCATATCGCTTTGCCCGACGTGAACTCCTTCGGCGCCGATTGCAAGCGCAACGTCAACACGGTCGTCTATAATAAGAGGGACACCGTATTTTTTAGTTATGTTGTGAACCTTTTCGGCAAGCTCTATGTATTCTCGTGTCGATTTATTCTTTTCTCTGAGCTGCATAATTGTTGCGCCGCCGGAAAGTGCAAGCTCAACACGGCGCAAAAATTCTTCCTCATCATAATTTGTACTGTCAGTTATAAAATAAAGTCTTAAATCAAGATTCTTCATGGTAGTCCTTCCCTGTGTATATATAGTCGTTTAGTACAGGCTGTAAGCCCTCGTCCGAAATATCCGAATACATCTTGTCAAGGCTGCGGCTGTCATCTATTTCAAACTGCTCGTCGCCCTCTGCCGTATCTGCTTTTTTACCGCTGTACTTGCTTTCGTGGTCACCGATACCGGTTGATACGCCTGCCGACACCTTTGTTGCGGCGATTTTAACTATTCCGTTTCTAAATTCGGCGCTTTCTCTCGAGGATACGGTAATTCCGACATACGGCAAAAAAATCCTGTATGCGCACAGTATTTGGCACAGCTGTTTTTCGTGGACGTCGAGAGGGTTTATTTTATCGTTGTTGATTATAGGTCTGAGTCTCGGACACGACAGCGACATTTCGGCGTGCGGATATTTTCTCTGGAGAAAATAAACGTGAAGTGCTGACGCAAGCGCATCCTTCCTGAAATCGGACAATCCCAAAAGCGCCGAGAACGCAACTCCGCGCATACCTCCGGCAAGCGCTCTTTCCTGAGCGTCAAATCTATACGGCCAAACACGCTTGTGACCGAAAAGATGAAGTGTTTCATATTTTTCCGTGTCGTATGTTTCCTGAAAAACCGTAACGTAATCCGCACCGCATTCGTGCAGGTATTTGTATTCGTCGGTGTTTACGGGATATATTTCAAGACCGACCATACGGAAATATTTCCTTGCCGCCTTAACCGCCTCGCCTATATATTCAACCGAGCTTTGCGAGCGGCTCTCACCGGTAAGTATCAGAATTTCTTCCATTCCGCTCTCGGCTATGATTTTCATTTCCTTTTCAATTTGTTCGATTGAAAGCTTCATTCTCTTTATATGATTGTAGCAGTTAAATCCGCAGTAAATGCAGTAGTTTTCACAGTAGTTTGCAATGTAAATCGGCGTAAAAATATAAACCGTGTTTCCAAAATGCTTTCCCGTTTCGTATCTTGCTTTTTGTGCCATTTGCTCTATAAACGGCTCTGCGGCAGGTGAGAGAAGCGCTTTAAAATCGTCAATGGAGCATTTGTCATGCTCAAGAGCTCTCATAACGTCACGTGCGGTATATATGCTGTAATCATACGAATTCATATGCGCCATAACATTTTCGCATACATCGGAATTGATTTTTTCCATGCCGGGCATATATTCCATGTGATTTGTGCGTGAGGACGGGTCGGTTTCGAGCCTGTGTTTTTTCTCAAGTGCGTCAGCCGATAAATATTCGGAGTCTATAAAGAATTTGTTTTCCATTTTATCATATCTCCTAATCGCGTAAAAATCCCGTGAGCGGGTCTGATGATACAGCGCCCCTTGCAAGAACTCTTCCCAGACCCGAAAGATAGGCTTTTCTGCCGGCGTTTATTGCGTCTTTGAATGCACTTGCCATAAGCGTTAAATCTCCTGCCGTCGCAAGCGCCGTGTTTGCCATTATTGCTGCCGCACCCATTTCCATTGCTTCGCACGCCTGTGACGGTTTGCCTATGCCGGCGTCAACTATAATCGGCAAATCTATTTCATCAATAAGTATTTGTATAAATTCCTTTGTCGCAAGACCTTTGTTTGAACCTATGGGCGATGCAAGCGGCATTACGGCTGATGCACCGGCGTTTACAAGGTCGCGTGCCGTGTTTAAATCCGGGTACATATACGGCATGACAACAAAACCCTCACGAGCTAAAATATCGGTTGCTTTAACCGTTTCCTCGTTGTCGGGGAGAAGGTATTTAGAGTCACGCATAATTTCTATTTTCACAAAATTTCCGCAGCCGAGCTCACGTGCAAGTCTTGCAATTCTAACCGCTTCTTCGGCATTTCTCGCACCGCTTGTGTTTGGCAGCAGAGTTATGTTTTTCGGAATGTAATCTATAATATTTTCGTGTTCTTTTGTGTTGGCACGGCGCACAGCAAGCGTTATAATTTCCGCACCGGCATCTTCCACTGCCGACTTTATAAGCTTCATTGAATATTTCCCCGAACCGAGAATAAATCTTGATTTAAATTCGTGTCCGCCTATGATAAGTAAATCGTTTTCCATTGCTTTTTTCCTTTCCGTTATGCGTCGAACTCACCGGAGAGTATGCGCAAAATCATATGTGCCTGATGTGCGGCACAAGTCATAACGCGTGTTGAGGCAAGTCCTATATTGCTGCCAACATCGCTTACGCAGTCACCGCAAAGATAAAATCTTTTTGAGATTCTGCGTGTTTTTATTTTATTAGCGCTGTCAAACCCCGCCATTCCCGAAGACGCAACAAGATATTTGTCGGGCATATTTTCAAGAACGAAGTTTGTAAGCATCGCTTTGTTTTCCGCTTTATCAAACGCTTCGCAAATTATATCGGCGTCTGAGAGAATTTCCTCCGCATTACATGGAGTTATTGCCTTGTCATATGCCTTAAGCCTGATAAACGGATTTATTTCCATCAAATTTTCGCAAAGTGCGGATGACTTGCATATTCCGATTTGCGATGCCTTGTATTGCTGACGGTTGAGGTTTGATATTTCAACCTTGTCAAAGTCCGCAAGAATCAGCTTCCCGACACCTGCTCTTGCAAGCATTACGGCAATGTTTGAGCCTAACCCTCCGAGACCGCAAATTGCGACTGTTGCACTTTCAAAGGCGGCAAGTCTTTCCTCGCTGCAATTTTTTAAAAGCGCACGTCTTAATTCTTCTTTGCTTATTTCCATATCAGCCGCCTCCGACAAAGCTTACCACTTCCAAGCTGTCACCGTCGGACAGTATGGTATTGTCATAATTATTTTTCGGAACTATCTCGCCGTTTCTTTCGACTGCCACACGTAAAATGTCGTATTTTTCCGACAGAAGATATTCCGTTACCGTCATGCCGTCCGCATTTGTCGCAGCACCGTTGATTTTAACCATCGTATTTCCTCCGAATAAAACAAAAGGGAGCTGATTTTAAAGGCAGCTCCCGAGGTTTGCGTAAATCAAGCATCCCTACGTTGGCATTACCCAAATCAGGTTTTCGGTCGAAATTTCAAATTTCCTCTCAGACTGTGCACAAGCTCCCTATTGAATATTTTTTTAGTCTGTATCTATTATACACCTAAAATTAAAGTATTGCAAGTATATTTTAAAAAAATATTAAATTTTTTATAGGTAATTTGAGTTGACGAAAATATATTGACATTTTACATGATATAATATATAATAGCATAAAAAGGTGAAGGGAGGAGTAAGTATGTTCGGACTTGCACTCGAAGGCGGAGGCACAAAGGGCGCATATCATGTGGGAGTAATGCGTGCGCTCGATGAGCTGGGGATAGAAACGGAGTGCGTTGTGGGCACGTCAATCGGTTCTGTAAACGGTGCGCTGTATGTTCAGGGAGAAACGGATAAGCTTATGCAGCTGTGGGACAATATATCGGCGGAGGATGTCGTTGTTTTGCCCGATGAAATGACGGGTACGGATAACCTTTTCGACATAAAAAATATTTTTTCATTTTTATCCGAGATGAAGAAAAACGGCGGCATGGATACGGCGCCGCTCGAGAAAATATTGCGAAGTGTTACGGACGAGGAAAAAATCCGCAACAGTCCCGTTGATTTCGGACTTGTAACATACTGTATTTCAGGGAAAAACGAGGAAAGACTGTACCTTGACGATATTCCTCGGGGAAAGCTTGTTGATTATTTGCTCGCAAGCAGCTGTCTGCCGTTTTTTAAGCAAAGAAGCATAAATCAAAAGCGGTATATAGACGGCGGAGTGGTAAACAATCTTCCCGTAAATATGCTGACGGATAAGGGAATAAAGAATATAATATCGGTTGAGGTCGGCGGAATGGGAATATCGAAAAGGGAAAGCACACCCGGCTGCAATGTAATACGAATAAAAATGACGGAGGATGCCGTCGGTACTCTTGATTTCGACAAAAACAGGATTTATGCCGCACGCAGGCTCGGATATTTCGACGCTCTCAAAGCGTTCGGAAAAGTGATGGGTGAAAAATATTATTTCAAAAGCGGCGATTATTTGAAGCAGAAAATAAAATTCGGAGATAATATACTTCTCGGTACCGAAAAGGCGGCGGAGATTTTCGGGATTGACAGATTTCGCATTTATTCGTTTGCCGAGCTTGCACATCTTGTTTTGTCAAGGTACAACTCCTCCGTTCGCAGAAGCGATATAATGCAAATTCTGAAATGGAGCGATGAGGAGAAGGTCGTTCGCCTTGCCGATGCGGTCAGAAAAGGAGAAACAGAGCTTTTGACAAATAAAATCATATCCGATTTGCTGGGCGGGCTTTTCGAAGCGGCGTCGACTGTTGCATATCTTGCGGATATGTAATGGGCAAAATACACAATAGACGATAAGTTTTTTTGTAAAATGCATGAAAATGAAATGTAATCTATAATATATTTAAATAAACTATTGATTTTTTTCGCAAAAAGTGATATTATATATATTGTATGTGTATCGGCTTGAATTATGACTTATTACTTTTTGGCGGTGGCCGGTATACGCAATTTAAAATTTAACAGGAGGCGATTTCCGATGGGTAGAAAAATGAAGACAATGGACGGTAACAATGCTGCCGCATATGCATCATATGCTTTTACAGACGTTGCCGCAATTTATCCGATTACACCATCATCAACAATGGCAGAGGTTACAGATAAATGGTCTGCTGCCGGTATGAAAAACATTTTTGGCAGAACCGTAAAGGTTGCCGAAATGCAGTCAGAAGCAGGTGCCGCAGGTACTGTTCACGGCTCGCTTACAGCGGGTGCGCTTACAACTACATATACAGCGTCACAGGGCTTGCTTCTTATGATTCCTAATATGTATAAAATTGCGGGTGAGCTTCTCCCGTGCGTATTTAATGTATCTGCACGTGCGCTTGCTTCACACGCACTTTCGATATTCGGCGATCATCAGGACGTTATGGCTTGCCGTCAGACAGGCTTTGCAATGCTCGCTTCTTCAAATCCGCAGGAGGCTATGGATTTGGGTGCTGTTGCTCATCTTACAACAATCAAGGGCAGAGTTCCTTTCCTTCATTTCTTTGACGGATTCAGAACAAGTCATGAGTATCAGAAGGTTGCTTGCTGGGATTATAACGATCTTGCCGAGATGGTTGATTGGGACGCAATTAACTCATTCAGAAGAGGAAGCCTTAACCCTGAGCATCCGGCTCAGAGAGGTACGGCGCAAAACCCGGACGTATTCTTCCAGGCTAAGGAAGCTGCAAATAAATATTATGATGCAATTCCGGCTCTTTGTCAGGAATACATGGACAAGGTTAACGCTAAAATCGGAACAGATTATAAGCTCTTTAACTATCATGGAGCAGCTGATGCAGAGCACGTAATAGTTGCTATGGGTTCGGTATGTGATACAATTTCGGAAACTGTTGATTACCTGAACGCAAACGGCGCTAAGGTTGGTCTTATAAAGGTTCGTCTTTACAGACCGTTTGCAACGGAAAGCTTTATTAATGCAATTCCGAAAACTGTTAAGAAAATCAGCGTTCTTGACAGAACGAAGGAGTCCGGTTCTGTTGGCGAGCCGCTTTATCTTGATGTTGCAGCTGCCGTTATCGGTACAGAGTTTGCAAATGTTGAAATAGCAGGCGGACGTTACGGTCTTGGTTCAAAGGATACAACTCCGGCTCAGATTATTGCTGTATATAATAATAATGATAAAAAGCAGTTTACAATCGGTATTAACGATGACGTTACAAACCTTTCGCTTGCAATCGGTGAAAATCCGGATACAACTCCGAAGGGTACAACAAGCTGTAAGTTCTGGGGTCTCGGTGCGGACGGTACAGTCGGTGCTAACAAGAACTCGGTTAAGATTATAGGTGACCATACAGATATGTATGTTCAGGCTTATTTTGACTATGACTCAAAGAAGTCCGGCGGTCTTACGGTATCTCACCTTAGATTCGGTAAGTCTAAGATTACTTCATCCTACCTTATCAATAAGGCTGACTTTGTTGCTTGTCATAAGGCTTCATATATCAGACAGTACGATATGGTAAGCGATATTAAGCCGGGCGGTGTATTCCTCCTTAACTGCGGATGGAATGCGGAAGAACTTGAAACTCATCTTCCCGGTCAGGTTAAGAAATATATTGCCGATAACGATATTAAGTTCTACACAATAGACGGTGTTTCAATCGGTAAGGAAATCGGTCTCGGAAACAGAATCAACACTGTACTCCAGTCTGCATTCTTTAAGCTTGCCGATATTATTCCGTCAGACGACGCAATCAAGTACATGAAAGACGCTGCAACAGCTTCATACTCAAAGAAGGGTGACGCTATTGTTAAGATGAATCATGACGCTATCGATGCAGGTGCTGAAAGAATAGTTAAGGTTGAAGTTCCGGAAAGCTGGAAGAACGCACAGCCCGAAAAGCTCGGTGCAACTCATGACGGCGAAGGTACTTTGATTGATTATGTAAACAATATCCTTGTTCCGATTAACTCCTTCAAGGGTATGCAGCTTCCTGTTTCGGCGTTTGAGCCTTATGTAAACGGACAAGTTCCGCTCGGTTCTTCCGCATTCGAAAAGAGAGGTATTGCGGTTGACGTTCCTGTTTGGAACGGTGATGTCTGCTTGCAGTGCGGTCTTTGCTCATATGTATGTCCGCATGCTTGTATTCGTCCGGTTGTTCTTTCCGAGGAAGAGGCTAAGAATGCTCCGGAGGGTATGAAGTATGTAAACATGAAGCAGATGGACGGCTATTACTACGCTATGGCAATTTCCGTTCTTGACTGTACGGGATGCGGCTCTTGCGTAAACGTATGTCCTGAGGTTAAGGGTGCTAAAGCGCTTTCAATGGCAGGTCTTGAAGAAAATCTCGGCGAACAGGCAGGCTTTGACTATGCTGTTAAGCTTGATGTTAAGCAGGATGTTCTTGATAAATTTAAGGATACAACAGTTAAGGGCTCACAGTTCAAGATGCCTTATCTTGAGTTCTCGGGCGCTTGCGCAGGCTGTGGTGAAACACCTTATGCTAAGCTTGTAACTCAGCTCTTCGGTGACAGAATGTACATTGCAAACGCAACAGGCTGTTCATCAATTTGGGGCGGTTCTTCACCGTCAACTCCGTATACCGTTAATAAGGACGGACACGGACCTGCATGGGCTAACTCATTGTTTGAGGATAATGCAGAGTTTGGTTACGGTATGTTCCTTGCTCAGCATACTCTCCGTGACAGCGCAATTGAAAAGGCTGCCAAGGTTGCAGAGGAAAATGCTGATGTAAAGGCTGCATTTGATAAGTTTATGGAAACAAAAGAATGCGGTAAGTGCAATAAGGTTGCGGCAGATGAGCTTATTAAGGCTGTAAGCAGAGTTAACTCACAGGAAGCTAAGGATGTTTTGGCTGATAAGGATTATCTTGCAAAGAAATCTGTTTGGGTATTCGGCGGCGATGGCTGGGCATATGATATCGGCTTCGGCGGACTCGACCACGTAATCGCATCCGGCGAGGATGTAAACATTCTTGTATTCGATACTGAGGTTTACTCAAATACAGGCGGTCAGTCATCTAAGTCAACACCGACAGGCGCTATTGCACAGTTTGCGGCAGCAGGTAAGGAAGTTAAGAAGAAAGACCTTGCAGCTATCGCAATGAGCTATGGCTATGTATATGTTGCTCAGGTTGCACAGGGTGCTGATTACAATCAGTGTCTCAAAGCTTTCCATGAGGCTGAAAGCTATAACGGTCCGTCAATCATCATCGCTTATGCACCGTGTATCAACCACGGTATCAAGGGCGGTATGAAGATTGCTCAGACAGAGGAGAAGAAGGCTGTTGCTGCAGGTTACTGGCACTTGTTCAGATTTGATCCGAGACTTACTTTAGAGGGTAAGAATCCGTTTATGCTCGACTCCAAGGCTCCCACAGCTGATTTTGAGGAATTCCTCATGGGCGAGGTTCGTTATAATTCACTTGCACGTTCTAACCCCGAAAGAGCAAAAGAGCTCTTTGAAAAGGCTGTTAAGAATGCAAAAGAGAAGTATGAGAAGCTTGTAAAAATGGCTGAAGATAAATAATTGACCATGTCAGGGCGGTGAAAAATCACCGCCCTGATTTTTTTTTGCAATAATAATCGTTTGCTTCCTGCACACAAGAACATAAACGCGGACGAATTTTTAAAATAAGTAATTATCGGTTTTGAGTGCATGTTGCGTTTTAATAACTATTGTTGATTTAGGGGGTAATGCTTGAATTTGAGGGGGTCATCGGCGGAAAAATGCGTAATTATTTTGATAAAATCATATTATTTCAGGCGAAAAATGCCGAATACTTATACGGATATACCGTCACAAATTAAAAACGGAACAATTACCGATATGACTGAATTTGTAGAAAACCGGAATATTTAAAACACCTCAATTTGCTTGTGCGGATTGAGGTGTAAATGATTAATTGAATTATGACGGAAATCATAAAAATACCATTTGTGGTATTGATACGGCACGTATGTAAAATCGGGTAAAGCAACTGTATTTTCTTGCAATCAAATAATTTTAGAAAAAAAATGCACAAAATTATTATTTATTGATATTTGGTATTGACAAATCGAAAAAAAAGAAGTATAATAAATATATATATAATTAATGAGTTATTAAAGGTGTGCTCGTAACCGCAATTAATAATTCGGCATGATTTTGAGATTACACAAAAAAGGAGAGAAAAATATGAAAAAAGTATTAGCAGTAGCTTTGGTAGCTGCAATGGTAGTTCCTACTTTTGCGTATGCGGCCCCTATTACAAAGGATAATTTTAATACAGAGCTTAATGATAATTTAAAACCCGGTGCGGATAAAAACAGCGCTTTTGATATTGTAAAATCACTTGCGGGTATTGACAGCACAATTGCTGTTGATTCAAATATTCAAATCAAGCTTTCAACGGAAAGTTCATACGGTGATAATTTGATAAGACAGGTTATTTCATCGTCGAATTATCCTTCGTTTGATTTCCTCAACACACTTGATATGAAGAATGTAAGGGATAATGTAAAGGCGTATGCTCAGTTGGGTAACGACCTTAAAGCTTACGTTGAGGACAGTTTCTATAATGATCTTATGGCTTCACCGATTACCGGAGAATTTACTGTTAAAATTACATACCCGTCAAACCTTGAAATCAGCTCTGTTTACACAGACGACAATCAGTCGGCAAGCGGATTTATAGGTGCAAGCGCCGGAGTTGTCAACACAATTTTTAAAGAGTCAAAGAGAGAGGTTTCTTCATCGGGAAAAGATAAGCTTCTCACAATAACAATGAATGTTATTGACGGATTAACCTGTCAGGCTCTTATTGATAATCTTGATACTTATCTTGCAGATATGAAGTTTGAGGTTAAGGGTGCTACACCGAAATCAACGGGTACATTTAAAGTAAGCGGAGATCTTTCGGGAAGTGTAAGTATCGGTGATTTAAAGAACCAAGGCTATATGGCAGAACAAGACCAAAACGCAGCGGGCGACCATAAGGGTCTTAACGAAACATTTAAGATTGAAAAGAAAAAATCATCCGGTGGCGGCGGCAGTTCGTCAAGCGGCTCGGGTTCGGTTATAATCCGTCCGGAAGCTCCCGATACTCAGGATGTATTTGATACAGAAAATCATATTGCGTATATTAAAGGTTACCCGGACGGAAGCGTAAGACCTAACGGTAACATCACAAGAGAAGAAGTTACAACAGCACTTTACAGATTGCTTACAGATTCAAAGAAAGCATCAATAAAGAGCGATGTTAACATCTATACCGATGTTGACGCAGACAGATGGTCAAACGAAAGCATTTCTTCAATGTCAAAGGGCGGTTATATAGGCGGATATGATAATGCAACATTTATGCCGGAAAAACCGATTACAAGAGCTGAATTTGCAACAATTGCGGTTCGATTCTTCAATAATGCCGTAACAAACGGAAACATAAACACGACATATACAGACGTTGCAGATCACTGGGCAGCAAGCAGCATTTATGCAGCAACGCAAAAAGGAATTGTAAACGGTTATGAAGACGGTTCGTTCCAGCCCGACGGTTATATCACAAGAGCAGAGGCTATGACCGCTATAAACAGACTCACAGGTCGTGCTTGTGACGCTAACAGCTTGATAGCAGGCGCTAACACATGGTTTGATGCTCCGGAAACAGAGTGGTACTATTACGATGTAATGGAGGCAACAAACGGCCATGCATTTGAACGTCGTTCCGACGGATTTGAAACATGGAAAGAGCTTAAATAAGCAGACGCTTTATGCACCTCGAAGTTTAAAAGCTTCGAGGTGCTTTTTTTGATGGCAAGTATATATAAACTTAATGATGAAAGTGCATTGAGATGTAGTTGTCACACGCCCAAATGAATCCTGCAAGCCTTACATCATGAGGTGCAGGGAATAGCCGATAAGAAAAAACACTATGCAAACGTGATAGGAGTGGATAATCAGAACGGTGGTTTATATGCGTGGCGGAGGTGTGAATCGAACTGCGATGTGCGAACGGTGGTGTGAGAGTATGGAACTTATTGGTAGTCGGAGATTTGAACGAATTTTTTAAAACTATTGAAATCTTGCTCGATTTATGATAAAATATAATAGTAAAAATAAATTAATGCGAGGTTTTTATGAAAAAAAGATTAACTGCTGAAGAAACAATTAGTATATCGAGTATGCTGTTCGGAATGTTTTTCGGTGCCGGCAATCTGATATTTCCCGTGTTTATGGGACAGCACGCAGGCAGAAACATCTGGCAGGCGCTTTTCGGATTTTTGATTACCGGAGTCGGATTGCCGCTTTTCGGAGTTGCGGCACTCGGCATAAGTAAGTCGAACGGACTTTTTGAGCTTAGCGCAAAGGTCGGGAAAAAATACGCTTTGTTTTTTACCTGTCTTTTGTATCTTACGATAGGACCGCTTTTTGCGATTCCGAGATGCGCAACGGTATCGTATACGGTCGGGATTGTGCCTATTATCTTTACAAAGAGCTTTTTGCCGCTTTTGATATTCACGTTTTTGTTCTTTGCGGTCGTATTAATGTTTTCGCTTAAACCGTCCGGAATCATGACATGGATAGGGAATATCTTAAATCCGATATTTCTTTTATGTTTGGGAATACTTGTTGTAAAAGCGCTTATATCTCCGATGGGAAGTATTTCGGAAATATCTCCGCAGAGTGCATATGAGTCGTATCCTTTTTTTAACGGATTTATTGAAGGCTATAACACGATGGACGCACTTGCCGGGCTTGCATTCGGAATAGTCGTTGTAAATGTTATAAAGAATCTCGGAGTAAAAGAGCCGGGAGATATTGCACACAATACGGTGGTAGCGGGAGTGCTCAGCTGTTTAATAATGGCTGTTATATATGTTCTTGTAGCAATTATGGGTGCGCAAAGCAGAAATGTATATGATGCCTATAAAAATGGCGGAGATGCGCTTAATTCCATTGCTTGTCATTATTTCGGGAAGTGGGGGAATATAGTGCTTGCGCTTACGGTCACTTTCGCTTGTCTCAAAACGGCAATAGGTCTTGTTACAAGCTGTGCAGAGTCTTTCGAGGAAATATTCAAAGGCAAGCTGTCGTACAGAACGTGGGCGGTGATATTCTGCGTATTTTCGTTTTTAACGGCAAATCTCGGACTTGACCTTATTATCAGGTTTTCGCTTCCGGTGCTGATGTTTTTGTATCCGCTTGCGATTACTATAATACTTCTTGCGCTTTTCGGAAAATTTTATAATAATGATAAGACGGTGTACGGATTTGTTACGGCATTTACGTTATTTGCCGCAATATTTGATTTTTTAAACGCACTTCCCGATACTGTAAAGAGTATTCTTCATTTAGAGAAAGTGATAGGGTTTGCAAGCAGATTTTTCCCGATGTTCGATTTGGGACTCGGCTGGATTTGTCCTGCGGTTGTGGGATTTATAATTGGGTTTGTGATTTATAAATCAAAAAGGAGATGTTAACAAACTCGGGAACGCCGGAAAAGAAACAAAAACATATATTGTACAAATGTTGTAGTTCGGTTTAGATTAAGCGGAAAAATAAAAAACATGATTTATTATATAATTTCTTTTCTTGCTATCAGACAATTAAAAATGTGTCGTGACTTTATAGAAGAAACTCTCAGCAAGTGGGAAACTAAATAATGTTTATGAGCATAAAAGTGTATCAACAAACTTTGCCTCTCGGTGTATACACATACGCCTTCAGTTATCCCAAAACTAAAGTTTTTGCTTGGTTTGTCGATTTCAAAGCTTTTTTCTATCCCCTCGAAAAAATTAAGGCTGTTTAAAAAAGTAAATTGACTTTTTTAAACAGCCCTTTTAATTTGTAAATAGAAATAAACCGAAACGATGTAATCGCAAAGTTAAATGGTTATGACGCTGTACACATCATTAAAATCGGGATAAAAAAGCTTGGCACATTTGTCTGCCTTTGCAATTGTCGGAAATATTCCGAAAACGGCAGAACCGCTGCCTGTCATTGCGCTGCAAAGAGCGCCGTGAGCCTTCATAGTCGAAATGATACCGGAAATAACGGGATAACGTCTTGCTGATACGAATTCGAGGACGTTTGACACATTTTCACATATCCCCTTTAAGTTTTTTTCTTCTATTGCGCTAATCATGGCTTTGTTATCCGGTCTTTTAGGTATTTCCGCTTTATCGTATGCTTTAAATATATCTTGTGTAGAAATGCCGAGCTTAGGCTTTACTATAAGCACATTCAGCCCTGCCGCAGAGGCAATCGGTGTTAGCTTTTCGCCTATTCCGCCGCACAGCACTGTGCCGCCCATCATACAAAACGGAACGTCTGCACCGAGCTTTGCCCCAATGTCAAAAAGTTTTTTTTGAGTAAGCGGACTGTCATAAAGTCTGTTGAGTCCCATAAGCACTGCCGCAGCGTTTGTACTGCCTCCCGCAAGTCCTGCGCCTACCGGAATGTTTTTATGTATCATTATGCTTGCTCCGCCTTTTATTTTGCTTGCCCTAAAAAACATTTGCGCCGCCTTGTATGCAATGTTTTTATCGTTGATTGGCAAATACCTAAGGTTTGTTTTAATTTTTATTTCGTCAAGCTTATCAAGAAGAATAAGGTCGAAAAGCGAAACAGACTGCATAATGGATTCTATTTCATGATATCCGTCTTTACGTTTATTTAAAACATCCAGTGTTAGATTTATCTTGGCGTATGATTTTGTTATAACTCTGTCACCGGTGTATATACAAGCGTCGGAATAATTCATATTAAACTGCCTCTCAATCAAAATTTCTGTGTGATGCTTCTACAATTTCATCTATTTTGTCATTATCAAGAACGAATCCGTTGTCTTTTTTTGTAAGCCAAGCAAGATATTCTATATTACCCTCGGGACCTTTTATCGGCGAAAAGGATATGCCCGAGAAAAACAAACCCGAATCGCTTGCGTACGATGAAACGTTTTTAATTACCTCTTTATGAACTGCACTGTCTCTGACAACGCCTTTTTTGCCGACTTGACCACGTCCTGCTTCAAACTGCGGCTTGATAAGTGCAATTATTTCTCCGTTTTCAGATAAAAGCTTTGACGCAACCGGCAATACAAGCTTAAGAGAAATGAACGATACGTCGATTGATGCAAAATCAAGTAAAACGCCGATTTGTTCTTGTGTTACGTATCTGATGTTTGTGCGCTCCATATTAACAACACGCTCATCATTTCTAAGCTTCCATGCAAATTGTCCGTAACCGACATCAACGCTGAAAACTTTTTTTGCTCCGTTTTGAAGCATACAATCGGTAAATCCGCCCGTTGATGCGCCTATATCCATTGCTGTTTTATCCGATAAATTTATGGGGAATTCTTTCATCGCTTTTTCAAGTTTTAATCCGCCGCGGCTTACATACTTAAGCTTTTCGCCTCGTATTTCAACATTTTCATTGTTTTCATCTATCATAAATCCTGCTTTATCGGCTTTTTGGTTATCAACATAAACCTGACCGCCCATTATAAGTGCACGTGCTTGTTCACGGCTTTGAGTCATGTTTTTTGAAGCAAGATATACATCAAGTCTGATTTTAGGCAAAACAACCCTGTCCCTTCGTGCTTTAGTTTTCTTGTGTCTGTTTGATTTTATCGGCAATGCTTTGTGCGTCAAGACCGTATTTTCTGTCAAGCTCCGCAACACTGCCGTGAGTTATCGGCTCATCGGGGAATGCAAACGGTAAATACCTTGTGCTTTTGCCTCCCTCGGCAATAATCTCTCCAATCATTGTGCAAAGTCCGCCGACGCATACCGCATCCTCTATAACGGCTGTTATTTCGGATACGTTTTCAAGTATTCCTTGTCTGTCGAGCGGCTTTATTGTCGGAACGGCAACCACTTTTGCACCGCCTAAGATTTCAGCGGCTTTCAATGCGGTATTAACAGTTCTTCCGCTTGCGAAAATAGTGATTTTGCCGTTGCTTTTCTGTATTACATTTACCTTTGCAAATTCAAATCCGTTGTATTGACCGTCATATTGCTCGCCGCCTCTCGGGTAGCGTATTGCAATCGGCCCGTTATGAGTTAAAACGGCATAGCGCAGCATATCGGAAAGCTCCGCAAAGCTGCTCGGTGATAAAATTGCCATGTTCGGCATTGATGAAAGAAACGAAACATCGTAAATTCCTTGATGTGTTTCTCCGTCCGCACCGACAATTCCCGCTCTGTCGACGGGGAAGACAACGTGCAGATTTTGCAGACAGACATCGTGCAATATTTGGTCGTATGCTCTTTGCAAAAATGATGAGTATATAGGAATAATCGGTATATATCCGCCTGCCGCAAGACCTGCCGCCATTGTAACACCGTGTTGCTCGGCTATTCCTACATCAAAAAATCTGTTTTTATGAGTCATCTCAAAGTCACGCATACCCGTACTTGACGGCATTGCGCAGGTAATGCCCACTATTTTTTCGTTTTCGTCGGCAAGCGTACAAAGCGCTTCGCCGAATGCAGCGGAAAAATCCTTGCCGCCGCCGTTTATTACGCCTGTTTGGCAATTGAACTTTCCTACACCGTGAAAGTCCTCCGGGTTCTTTTCGGCAGGAATATATCCCTTGCCTTTTTTTGTTATAACATGAATAAATACAGGTTTTTTCTTTGATTTTGCAAGCTTAAATACGTTTGTAAGCTTTTCCAAATCATGCCCGTCAATAGGGCCTAAATACTCAAACCCGAGATTTTCAAAAATTGTATTTTGCAAAAAAAGTCTGCGGAAAAGCTCCTTAACCTTTTTTGTGAATTTCTTCAGATAATTACCTATAAGCGGTATGCGGTCAAAAAATCCCTCAATAGAAAGCTTTATTTTTGCATAACCGGGCTTAATTCTCAATGCTCTTAAATATTTAGAAAGCGAGCCGACGTTCCTCGATATTGACATATTGTTGTCGTTGAGAATTAGGATAAAGGGACTTTTGAGCCTGCCGGCATCGTTCATTGCCTCGTACATCATTCCGCCCGTAAGAGCGCCGTCGCCGAAAATTGCGCCGACTGCATAGTTGCCGCCGTCAAGGTCACGTGCCCGTGCAAGACCGAGTGCTGCAGAGATTGATGTTGAGCTGTGCCCTGTGTTAAAAACATCCGCATCACTTTCGCTTCTTTTCGGGAAACCGCTTATGCCACCGAGTGTGCGAATTGTATCAAATGTTTTATTTCTGCCCGTAAGAAGCTTATTAACATATGATTGATGACCCACATCCCAAACAAATTTATCGCCCGGAATATCGAAAACGGAGTGCAAAGCAACCGTAAGCTCGACTACTCCGAGGTTTGACGCCAAATGACCGCCTGTTTTTGATATTGTATTTACAAGCCGCTGCCTGATACATTTGCAAAGCTCATTTTTTTCTTCAAGAGTCAGCCTTGCAACGTCGGCAGAAGAATTTATTTCGTCGAGTAAACTCATTTTAATCCTCATTTCGTGTTTTATCATTTACACTTTCAAAATCAGTGCTTATGCGGAAAAAACACACTAACCACTTTCCCCATAAAGTAAACTATATAGTTTGAATTCTTAATCGCAAGAACCTTAAATACAGCCTTTCCGCCGATTGTCAGCGCACTTACCATACCTGTCAGCATAAGACTCGGCAGAAGACCCTCAAGTGAAAATGCACTCACAAGCTCGGCAACTATCAGTGCCGTTACGCCGCCGCTGATAATACCGGCAACGTCTCCCATACAGTCGCAGCAAAAGTTTGAGATCTGCGGAGCATGACGTATAATCATAACGCTTTGAGCCGCACCCTTTGCTTTTCTTGCCGAAAGGGAGTGAAACGGCGATTCTTCCGCTGTTTGTGTGGCTGTACCGATTATATCAAAAAGTATATTTATTGTGATGATGATAAGTAACACAAAAAAAGCCCACATCAAATTAAGTCGTGATAGACTTATTGTTGTGACGGCACTGAAAATAACCGATAATACAAATGAAAGCACAATTACAATTACATTCCATGACTTGCTTGCGGAAATATTTTGTGCCGGTTTTGAAACTTTAAAGCTGTTTCTGCCGGGCTTCATGTTTTTCAAAAAGATTTCTTCCTTTCAAAAATCGGAAATATCCGAATTAAAATAAAGTCAAGGTAATGAATATGGTAAATTTTACGGCATAGGTCCGGTTGGCTTTCCCAAATGTCTGCCGCACTGTCGCCAAAGCGGCGGTTTCCCTTTAAAGACATATATGCAGCGTTACCTAACTGCATGACCGGATTGCCACTGAGTCCGTATTGCAATCCCATATTCATCCCGAAATAATCCGAACAGTCTAGGAGATTTCCTCAACGTTATCTGCGAGTTCTTATCCTCTTTTGCAAACATGGTTTCAAGAGCGATTCCGAAGAAAAAATCCGGCCGTGGTTTTTTCTTGGCATGAACACTATCCGCCATATCCACTCAAGGCTGGCTACGCTGCCCCCAGCATTCACCCCAATGGGCTACTAACCGAGCAACAGGTTTCCCCCTGAGCCGTACAAGCTTGCACAAATAATTGTGTCAGCGGCTTCCACAGTCACAGGCCTCCGCGGAAAAGGGGTCAGGATTTCGAGCCACCGAAAGCTGCCCCTAAGCCTTAACTCCCAGCATCAGCCCCGACTTGGCAATCAAAGCAAAACACCAGGAACTTCATCGATGTGCCATTATACGGATTTTTAGGCCCGTCTTACGAACAGGAGATACCGACTAGAATACTGCACCTTTTTAAAAGTATAACATATTTTGTGAAAAAAGTCAAGAGTCAATGTTCACAAATTTTTTTCGTGTAAATTGTGTATGTAAAACTATCGAAAACAGAATATCTGCCCGTGTCAAAAAGCTTCGGTTATATCTTGCCGCCTTTTTCTATTGCGAGCGGATAGCTGTCCTGACCGATAAGCTTTCTGCTTTCCGAAACATGAACCTCTTTATCAAATACAACATGGTCGAGGTATACGTTTTCGCAAATAACTGAATCCTGCATTATTATCGAATTTTTAACAACCGCACCCTTTTTAATAACAACGCCTCTTGATAAAATCGAGTTTACAACCGTTCCCTCTATAAGACAGCCGTCTGAAATAAATGAATTTTCAACAATGGCGTCGGGACCGTATTTTGCGGGCGCTCTGTTCTTTGTTTTCGTATAAATCGGGTTTTCATGATTAAACAAATCACGTCTTATATCGGAATCGAGGAAAATCATGTTGTTTTTGTAATACGATTTAAGTGAGTCGATTTTATCCGTGTATCCGTTGTGCTCATATCCGAAAACACGGAGTGCGTCTAACTTTTTGATAATCGCATCTCTCATGATATCATGCTCACCGCGGGCGATACATTCATCTAAAATGCTGCAAAGGAGAGCTCTTTCCATAACGTAAACATCAAGTCCGGTTGACGACGTTTTCGGGTAGTAGGGGTTAAGCTCAATATCGGTAACCCTTCCTTCATCGTCAAGCTCCAAGAGGGTATATCTTGACAGCTCGCTGTCGGAGCGCTCGGGCATATTTTTATAAATTGCCGTTATATCTGCCTGAGTGCTTATATGTTTTTCAATAACATCTTCAAAATTAATGTTGTAAAGACTTGTGCCGAGCGATAAAATCACATATGTTTCGGTGCTTCGTGTTATGTAGCCGTAAACACCTTCGAGCATATCGACATCGCCGCGAATAAGACCGTAACGTGATTTTTGCATATTCGGAGGCAGAAGACTGAGTCCGCCTTCTTTTCTGTCAAGATCCCACGGCTTTCCCGATTTGATATGGTCCATAAGCGATGTGTAGTTCGACGCTGCAACAACGCCTACGTTTGTAATACCCGCGTTTGCCATATTTGACAACACAAAATCAATTAATCTGTAACTTCCGGCGATAGGCAGTGCGGAAATTGAACGTATATCCGTAATTGGTGATATTTCCTTGTCATTTGCCAGAATAATTCCCATTGTATCTAACATTTAGCTTTCTCCTTCCTACGCCTGTATCATGCTGCCGCAAGCTATTTTTTCTTTTTCGCCGATAATAGCACCGCCTTCAACAAGAACTATTTTATGCGTGCACATATCGTTTATTCTGCTCGTATCGGCATCGGGTGATTCACTGCCAACAACCGCACCGTCTTTTATTACAGCATTCGGGCCTATAACCGACTTGTTTATCGTTACGTTTTTACCTATGTAAGCACCGGGCATTATAACCGAGTCGGTAATTTTGCTCCCTGTTTGTACAATAACGCCTTCGGAAATTACGCTGTGATTTATTTTTCCGTCTATCTCGCAGCCCTCGCCGATTGTGCTTGAAAGAATTTCGGCGTTCGTGCCGACAAAATGGGGAGGACGTGCCGAGTTTTTGGAATAGATTGTCCACTTGCTGTCGGAAAGATTAAATTTCGGCGGAGTGTCAATCAAATCCATGTTTGCCTCCCAAAGACTGAAAACGGTACCTACGTCCTTCCAGTATCCGTCAAAGCTGAAGCTCATCATTTTTTCTTTATTGGCAAGCATTGCCGGGATTATATTTTTGCCGAAATCATTTGACGAGTCGGGGTTGTTTTCATCCTCGGTAAGATACTTTTTAAGCTTTGAGTAGTCGAAAATATATATACCCATTGATGCAAGGTTGCTTTTAGGCTCCTTTGGCTTTTCCGCAAATTCCGTTATCAAGCCGTTTTCGTCAACGTTCATTATACCGAATCTGCTTGCCTCCTCCCACGGAACAGGCATAACCGCTATTGTTACGGCAGCACCTGCCGCACGGTGTGCTTTAAGCATTTTTGCGTAATTCATCTTATATATATGATCGCCCGAAAGAATAAGAACATTTTTGGGCTTGAAGTTTTCAAGAAAAACAAGGTTTTGGTAAATTGCGTTTGCCGTACCCTTATACCACTCTCCCGCAGTTGCACTTTGGTAAGGCGGAAGAACATATGCGCCTCCGTTGCTTCTGTTTAAGTCCCACGAGATGCCGTTTCCTATATATGTGTTAAGCTCAAGCGGCTGATATTGAGTAAGAACACCAACCGTATCTATCCCCGAATGAACACAGTTTGAAAGTGGAAAATCAATAATTCTGTATTTTCCGCCGAACCCCACGGCAGGCTTTGCTATATTTTTTGTCAGTGCGCCCAAACGGCTGCCCTGACCGCCGGCAAGTATCATTGCCACACAGTCTTTTGATTTCATGTGCTATCTCTCCCTTTGATTTATTTATTTGCTTTTTTCTTTATAAACATTACGCTGTTGCCCGGAATGGATATTTCAAGAGTATAATCCATATCCGAAAATTGCATTTTTTTAGCCTTATATGATTTGTTTCTTTTTGTTTTTCCTCCGTATTTTTCACTGTCTGACGAAAATACAACCGAGTATGTTCCGCTGTCCGGAACGCCGATTTTGTATATGGGTCTTTCAACCGGCGTAAAGTTTGCAACGACGATAACCTTGTCCTTTTTGCTTTTTCGCATATATGATATAACCGAGTTTTCGCTGTCGCAGTCATTTATCCAGCGAAATCCGTCCCATGACGTGTCGTTTTCCCAAAGGGCGCTGTTTTTAATGTAAAATCTGTTAAGCTCCGAGGTGTATTTTTTAAGCTGTCGGTGCTTTTCGTTTTCAAGCACGTTCCATTCAAGCTCTTCATCAAATCGCCATTCGAGAAACTGACCGAATTCGCCACCCATAAACATAAGCTTTTTCCCCGGCATGGACATATAGTATCCGAGGAATGCACGGTATGCGTCAAACTTTTCCTCATAACTGCCGTAGAATTTGTCTATCATAGATTTTTTGCCGTGAACAACCTCATCGTGAGAAAGCGGCAGAATATAGCGCTCGGAGTATGCATACATCATTAAGAATGTAAGCAGGGAGTGGTTGTCTTTTCGGAAATACGGATCCATGGAGATATATCGCAGACTGTCGTTCATCCATCCCATGTTCCATTTCAGCGAAAATCCGAGTCCGCCGTCTTTTGTTGCGTGCGTTACTCTCGGCCATGCCGTAGACTCCTCGGCAATCATTAAAAAACCGGGAAATTCTTTTGTCATGGCATCATTTAGCTTTTTGAAAAATTCTATCGATTCGAGATTTTCCGTACCGCCGTAACGGTTGGCAATCCATTCCCCGTCGCTGCGTGAATAGTTTCTGTAAAGCATACTTGAAACGGCGTCAACTCTCAAGCCGTCAAAGTGAAATTCATCCGCCCAATAGTACGCTGATGACAAAAGAAATGAGATAACTCCGTCACGTCCGTAATCGAATACCATTGTGCCCCAATCCTTATGCTCGCCCATGCGTGGGTCGGGATATTCATAGAGCGGTTTTCCGTCAAATAATCTAAGCCCCTGCGCATCACGTGGGAAATGTGCCGGAACCCAGTCCATAATAACGTAAATTCCCCTTTTGTGACAGCAATCTATAAAATACTTTAAGTCATCGGGAGTGCCGTATCTTGATGTCGGAGAAAAATACCCCGTCACCTGATATCCCCAGGAGCCGTCAAACGGATATTCCATAATCGGCATTAGCTCAATGTGTGTATAGTTCATATCGCAAACGTAGTCGATAAGCTCATCGGCAAGCTCACGATAAGTATAAAAGCTGCCGTCAGAATGAGTTTTCCAGCTGCCGGCGTGCATTTCGTATATATTCATTGGCAAATTTTCAAACGATGTCTTGCCTCTTTTTTCCATAAACGATTTGTCGTGCCAGCCGTAGCTTTTAAGCCCCCAAAGCCGTGACGCCGTTCCCGGTCTTAATTCACTGAAAAAAGCATAAGGGTCTGCACGGTCATAAACATTGCCGTCCTCAGCCGTTATGCGAAATTTATAGAGCTGTCCATCCTCGGCGTTATCACATATACCGCACCATATTCCCGTTTGACGATTAACATTTAAGCTGTCGCCGCATTTGCTCCAGCCGTTAAAATCGCCTATAACCGATACGTTTTCGGCGTTCGGTGCCCACACGGAAAAACGCCACTTGTATTTTCCGTCAATATTTATTTTATGCGCGCCGAGCATTTTATATGCCTGATAATTCACACCTGTATTGAAAAGATATGTCTGATAATCGGTAATATCAAAAGCTTCCTTAAAATGATTTGGCATAGATGTCCCCTCCAAAAGTTAAATTTTTGTTATTTTTCTTTTGTTCAACTCATTATATATAGTATACCACATTTTTATTTGTTAGTAAATACTACTATTAGATAAAAATACAGATAATCTTTTGTGCATTGTGCCATGTAGCAATTTTAACAGATATTATGTTTTAAAATCCGCCGCTTACTTTTATAACCTCTCCCGTTATAAATGATGCACTGTCGGAAAGATAGTAAACGGTTTCGGCAATTTCTTCGGAATTTCCTATTCTTCCGAGCGGAGTTTCATCGGCAAGCTCTTTTAAATCATCACTTGTCAAATGTGCGTTCATATCCGTATTTATAACTCCCGGCGCAACGCAGTTTACACGTATTCCCGAAAGTGCAAGCTCGTCCGAAAGCGCACGTGTAAATCCGATAACCGCCGCCTTTGACGATGCATAATGAACCTCACAGCTTCCGCCCGAGAGTCCCCATATTGATGAAATGTTTACAATACTGCCCTTTTTTGCATTTATCATTTCGGGAGTGAATTTTTTTGTTATAAGGAATGTACCTTTCACATTTGTGTCAAATATTCTGTCCCAGTCGCTTTCGGATATGTCGCAAAACATCTTTTGTTCGGCAATTCCCGCATTGTTTACAATACAGTCGAGCCTTGTGACTCCGAGAGAGACAATTCTGTCAAACAGCTTGTCAATCTCGGCGCTTTTTGATACGTCGCATTTTATCCCGACGGCTCCTGTTTCTCCGGATGTCTCCTTTGCCGCCGCATCATTATTTATATATGTAAAAAATACCGTATAACCGTTTTGTGCAAATTTCTTTACGCACGCTTTGCCTATACCTCTGCTGCCGCCTGTTATGAGTACAGTTTTCATTGCAATTCATCTCCCGATATATTTAACTCTGATTTTATTATACCTCATTCATTTTAAAATTTCAATAGTTTCGCCAAATAAATACAAAATAATTTTATACTTTGATTATGTCGCAAATGAACACGGCAAAAGCTTTGATAATGCCGCAATAGGCTGATATGCGCATAATATCGCGAAAAGTACATTTGTATAAATACGATATTCGAAAATTTATTTGATATTGCAAATAAGTTGAGGCTGTGGTATCATTATTAATACAGAGGAGGGTGTTTATGAACGGAGAAATTTACGTTTCGGCAAAATCGGGCAGCGACAGTTCGGACGGCAGTATTGAAAAGCCGTTTCAAACAATCGGTCATGCATTGGATTTTGCAAAAAGACAAAACGGAAAAAGAATCATATTGAGAGAAGGAACATATGAGCTTTCAGATGAACTCGAATTTAAAGATTTATCCGACATGACTTTGGAGGGATTTCAAAATGAAAATGTCAGAATTGTCGGAGCAAAAAAAATAGAATTTGATGATTTTACGGAAGTAACCGATTTAAATATAAAAAGAATATTACCGGAGGGAGCACTCGAATATGACCTTGCAAAGCACGGCTTGTTCGATTACGGAGAACTAAAGGTCAGAGGTTTCAGAAGACCGTACACCGTAACGCCTATGGAGCTTATTGCGGACGGTAAGGCAATGAAGCTGAGCTGTTATCCGAAAAAAGAAAGCTTGCCGGTCGGTGAGGTTTTGGACGAGGGATCTGTCAGTCTTGATGTGTCTGAACCGGATTTTTCAAACAGGGGCGGCAAGATAAGGTATGAGGACGACAGAATTTCCTCGTGGAAGCATACGGACGATTTGTTTGCAAGCGGATTCTTTGCAAGAGGGTATGCGGACGATACGTTAAAGGTTGAAAAAATAGACGGTGAGGAAAAAACGGTAAAATTCGGTTCTGCTGTAATGTTCGGTCTTTTGTCGGACAGATTTACAAGCTATAAATTCGTAAACGTGCTCGATGAAATGACTGAGGAGAAAGAATACTATATCGACAGGAAAAACGGAAAACTGTATTTTATAGCACCGAAGAACTTAAATAAAAACAGCGAGCTTTTTGTTACTTTGACGGAAAAGCCTTTGATTAGCCTTATAAACACAAGTAACGTTACAATTAAAAACCTTACCCTTTCTTATTCGAGGGGAATAGGTATTTATATGGAAAGAGGAAACGGTAATCTTATTGAAAACGTAACCGTAAGCTCAATGGGAACGGTCGGGATTGTGATAGGCAAGGGAATAACTCCCGATAAGGAGTACAAACATCATTTTTATAAGGGAGAACCTGTTTCAAAGGATTTGGGAAGCTGGAACGAACATATTTACAACGATGTTATGTATGACAGGGATGCCGGAAAAAATCACACGGTTAAGGATTGTACGGTTTACGGCTGCGGAGCGGGAGGAATATCGCTCGGCGGAGGAAGCAGAAAACGTCTTGAACCGGCAGGAAATAAGGTTATCGGCTGTAAGGTTTACGACTGCAACAGATTCGATAAAACGTGTAAGGCACTGATAAATATTGACGGTGTCGGGAATGTAATTTCTGATTGTGAGCTGTATAATGCAACGAATATGGCAATATATCTGCACGGTAACGAGCACATTATAGAGTATAACGATATTCATGACACCTGCACCGAAACGGAGGACGCCGGTGCGCTGTATCTCGGCAGAGATCCGAGTGAGCAGGGCAATATTGTAAGATATAATTATTTTCACGATGTTCATTGCCCGAAAAGACCGACAGTACCTTTAAAGGACGGAATGGGTACATTTGCCGTATATAACGATGACGGAGCTTGCGGCACGACGATTTTCGGAAATATTTTCTTCAGAGTCGGAACGTGGGCGATACACAACAATTGCAGTAAGGATATTAAAATAGAGAACAACATATTTGTCGAATGTCAGGCGGCAGTTGTTCACGGCGACAGGTTTTGGGGTAATTTTGATAAAGACCCGTTTATGTGTGAGGGCGGAATAATATATGACAGACTCATCAATCAGGTGAAAATCAATAAACCGCCTTACAGTGAAAAGTATCCGCATCTTGCAGATTATTTCAAGGAGGACGGAAAACCGCTTAGAAATACGTTTTGCTCAAATATAATTTACCGATGCTTAAACGGACTTGTTATGAGGCATAAGGACGAATGGTATATAAACGATTATTATCTTATAAAAGACGGCTGCGATTACAGCGATGTTATCAAAAATTATCGTGCATGGTACAGGCAGTCGGGCAACTGTTATATGGATGAGATTGAAAGCCTTGAGGGTAAGGAGATAGATTTTATGGAGTTTCAAACCGATGATATTTTAATATACGCAGTCGGATTTGAAAAAATAGATGTAGAGAGACTAATGAAAGGGAGGCAAGACAACTGTGCACAGCTTGTCGGAGAGAAAATATGAAAAGTAGTGTGGCAATATCAAACGATGCCGTAGAAGCGGTTGCGGTCAGAAAAAAAAGAAAATTCAATACCGCACAGCTTCAGTTTTTAATTTTGGCTTTACCGGCGATAATATTGATTTTTGTTTTCAATTATCTACCGATGAGCGGTATAGTTATAGCTTTTAAAAATTTCAAATTTGCAAGAGGAATTTTCGCAAGCGAGTGGGTGGGACTTGAAAACTTTAAGTTTTTCTTTAAATCGAACGACGCACTCAGGGTAATACGAAATACTTTGCTTTATAACGCTTGCTTTATAGTGGCTGATATGGTTTTCCCGGTTACGTTTGCAATTTTTCTTTCGCAAATCAGAAGTAAACTTGCGATAAAGGGTTATCAAACGTCAATATTTCTGCCGTATTTTCTTTCGTGGGTTGTAATAAGCTATATGACGCTCAGCTTTTTCGATTACAACAGCGGAATGTTTAACATGATTTTGCAAAAAAACGGCAAGGAAATGATTTCGTGGTATTCGCAAAGCAAGTATTGGCCGTTCATATTTATATTCTTTCATGTGTGGAAGGATATAGGATATAAAACGCTTGTGTATTATGCGTCGATAATCGGCATAGATACATCCATTTACGAGGCGGCGAGAACAGACGGCTGTTCGGAATTTAAAAGCATATTCCGCATAACCGTACCTATGATAAGGGGAACGATAATAATGCTTGCAATTTTGCAGGTGGGAAGCATATTCAGAGCCGATTTCGGTCTTTTCTATCAGCTCCCTCAAAATTCAGGCGCACTGATGAATGTAAGCGATGTTGTTGACACCTATATATTCAGAACACTTATGGTTACGGGAAATACGAGCGTATCGGCGGCTGTGGGTCTTGTTCAGTCGGTTGTCGGTCTTATACTTGTTCTTTTAACAAATTATATTGTCGGCAGAATTGACTCGGACAGCACCTTGTTTTAGTAAGGATGTGATTATTATATGAGAAAACAAAATTTTGCCGTGAGGCTTGTATCGAATATTGCGCTGATACTTCTTGCAGCGTGCTGTATAATTCCGTTTTTGTCGGTAATATCAAGCTCGCTTACTAAGGAGAGCTGTCTTACGCAGTACGGATATAATTTAATTCCGAGAAAGCTTGATTTTAGCGCATACAAGATACTTTTTACAAACGGAAATGCATTGAGAAACGCATATGCCGTGACCGTATTCGTAACGGCGCTCGGCACTGTGGGTGCGCTGATTGTAAGCTCGCAGTTTGCATACACTCTATCGAGAAAAGAGTTTATACTGAGCAGATTTTTATCGGTATATCTTTTCATAACAATGCTGTTTTCAGGCGGTATGGTACCATGGTACATACTAATAAGCAAATACTTAAATTTGAAGGATTCGCTTTTTGCACTTATCATACCGGGCTTGGTGAGCGCATGGAATATATTTTTGCTGAAATCCCACTTTGCGTCCGTACCCGAGGAGGTTATAGAGGCGGCGAGGATTGACGGGGCGAGCGAGCTTTATATTTTCTATAAAATCGTTGTTCCCATAGCTCGCGGCGGAATTGCAACGGTTGCAATATTCATAATGCTGACGTTTTGGAACGATTGGTATAATAATATGCTCTTTATTACCTCGCCGGAAAAGTATTCTCTGCAATATATGCTCCAGAGCCTTTTGTCAAAGGTTGAAACGTTGCAGATTGCGCAGGCAACGCTCGGTGCGGACGTCGGAGAAGTTCCGAAAAACTCTATCAGAATGGCAACCTGTGTTGCGGCGGCAGGACCGATGGTATTTGTATTCTCGTTTTTCCAAAAATATTTTGTTAAGGGAATAGCGGTAGGTTCAATTAAATAAAACATAAAAAAGGAGAGTAATTAATATGAAGAAAAAAATCAGTTTGTTATTGACGGCATGCAGTATGCTTGCGATAGTTGCGTCACTTGCGGGTTGCGGCAACGAAAAGGAAGAAACTCTTAAATGGTATTTTCCCGGGAATCCCACGAAAGCGGACAATAAAGAGGTTTATGACAAAGCGAGCAATATGATAAAGGAAAAGCTCGGCTTCGGTGTGGAGTTTATTCCTTTTGAACTCGGCAGTTATTCGGAAAAGATGAAGATGATTATCTCAAGCGGTGAGGAGTTTGATATTTGCTGGACATCTCCGAATTTTAACGATTATAAGTTAAATGTTGCAAATGAAGCGTTTGTTCCGCTTGATGATTTACTTAAGGACGCACCCGATCTTAAAAATCTTTTAAATGATGATATTTGGGATGCGACAAGAGTGCAGGGCATGATTTACGGTGTCCCCACTCAGCAAATTATGGCAAGGTCGCTTGCGGTTGTAACACCCAAGATTTTTTACGATAAGTACGGCGATTTGCTCAAAAAAGCCGATAACTTTGAAAAACTCGGTGATTACCTTGCCGCCTGCACACAGGATAAGCCGAATTATGCTCATTTGAATATCAGCTGGAGCGATATGCTTTTGTCTTATCACATGGAGGAGATTATAGGACAAAAGCTTCCGGGCGCAGTTTATGTTACGGATGAAAAGAATAACATAAAGGTTTTCAATCAGTATGATACGGAATGGTTTGAAAATATCATGAAAACACGTGCCGAGTGGACGAAAAAAGGATATACGATGAATGCGCTTCCGTCGGCTCAGTCAATAAAGAATACGGAGTATGACAATCCCATTATATTCAATACATATAAGCCGGGACTTGCAAGCGAGATGAACGCAGACTATGATATTGAGATTGAACAGATCGGCCCTGCATACCTTACAACATCCGGTGTAACGGCAACGCTTAATGCGGTAAGCTCGACATCAAAGCATAAGAAAGAGGCAATTAAGCTTTTGGAATATATCAATACCGATAAAGATATAAATAATCTTCTTGTTTACGGTATTGAGGGTAAGCACTATGTAAAAGTAGACGAAAATACGGTTAAGATAACAAACGAAGAAGGATTTTCAAACTTTAACTGGGTTTTGGGAAATACCTTTAATCTTTATGTCAAAGAGGGTGTGGAATCCGATTGCTGGGATAAGACAAAGGAATTAAACGATAATGCAATTCCGTCATGCCTTTTGGGATTCAGTGCAGACATTAATCCTATCGCTCTCGAGGCAACAAACTGCTCATCCGTTGTGCAGGAGTACTATGCAACGCTTGAGGCGGGAATAGGTGACACGGACGCTCTTATAGCGGAAATGAGAAATAAGCTTAAGATTGCCGGTGCCGACAAGATTATTGAGGAGCTTCAAAGACAGGTTGATAAATGGATGGCTGAAAATAAATAAGATTTTACAGAGGTGTACAATGTTAAATAAAAAATTAATATTCTGCTGGGGTTTTGCAATCTCGTCATTGTTTTGTGTCCGCGCATTCGCAGCACCTGTTGTTACAACAACAAAGGACTGTATCGTTGTAACCGTAAAAGGCGATGCGGGAGTGCCGGTAACCGTTACGATGAGTGATGATAAATCTCAAATAATCGGATTATCGCAGGGCATTTTTAGCGGTGACGGTAAATATGCGTTCAGCTTTGATTATCCGAAGAACAGCGGAGAATATACGTTTTGTGTAAATTCTCACAGATACAGCGCTATGCAAACCGCTTTGTATTATCAGACGGACGAGGACGAAAGAGAGGCTCTTTATCGGGAATTTACCGAAACTGCCGATATACAGGCTTTTTATATCAAAAATGAAATAAAGCTTTCCGTTAATATGCGTGAGGAGTCGGATTATTATGCTCTTTCGGATAAAGCGGCGGTTTATGCTTATATTTCGGCAAACAAAAGCAGAGTGGGAGACTTTTACGGTATAGCCGGGATATTTAATGAAGCGGTGGAAGTTCAAAGTGAAAAAGAACACAGACAATCTCTTGAAAAAGAGGTAATAGATGAGCTTAACAATGCAAAAACGGCTGACGAAAAAAAGAGCATTATAACAAAAAGAAACGATGTACTTGAGTTTGATATTGCGTATGAGCTCGGCTATAAAAAGCTTTCGGGTTCAAAGTACATAAAAGAGTTTAAAGCTGTTATGGACAGCCTTTCGGATTTGCCTTATGATATGAAAAAGGTGAGAGGAATATTTGATGAGAATGTTTTGGTTCAATCCTTTAACATATCAGCCGCAAGAGAGGCACAGCAGCTGATTTCACATTACAGCGATATATTCAGCAGTTTGAATACGTCAAATTATGCAAAGCTTCATGATGTTGACAGAGCAAAGGTGCTTAATAATGTACTTGAAAAATGTCCTTATAAGAGGGCTTATGAAATTTCGGATGCCGTAATGTCTGAAACGGAAAAAATTAAAACAAACGATAAAGGCGGCAAAAACACCGGCGGCGGAGGAGGCGGAGGCGGCGGATCGAACGGAGCCGGCGTTATAACGGGCGCTGCACCGCAAAATCCGCAAAAACCGATAATTTCCGAAAAACCATTTGACGACATTGACAGCGTTTCGTGGGCAAAGCAGGCAATAGAAAAATTGTACGAGCTGAAAATTGTAAACGGGACAGGGGAAAGAAAATTCGGCCCTCATGAAAATGTAACAAGAGAACAGTTTGTTAAAATGCTTATGCGTGTAATCGGCGAGGAGGCAATATCGGGCATCAGCAGCTTCGGCGATGTTTCGGATAATCAGTGGTATACGGGTTATATCGAAAAGGCGAAAATGCTCGGCATAGTAACAGGCAATTCCGATAACAATTTCGGTGTCGGAGAAAGCATCACCCGTGAGGATATGGCGGTGCTTATATACAGAGCCGTAAAAGTAAAAAATATTAATCTGCCGGGCGGTAATTCCGCTGTGTTTACTGACGGTGAGCAGATTTCGGAATATGCAAAGGAAGCGGTTTTAAAGCTTAGCGGAGCTGAAATAATTAACGGATTTGATGACAATACGTTCAAGCCGAGGAGTACGGCAACAAGAGCACAGGCAGCAAAGCTTCTCTGTCATATATATGAATTATCGGGAGGTGCGGTATGATAAAAAGATTATTGTCGGCAATGGTCGGCATATCGTTGGCGCTTGGCATAACAGCCGCCGATGTTTTTGCCGAAAGTAATGAAACGGTATACATTGATGATGATTTTGAAAGCGGCAATCTGACGGGATGGAACATAGACAAAAGAGAGGGAGATTGCGACATCATCTATGACGAGGAGGAGGATAATCATTATTTTGCCTCATGGGGAGAGTCGATTACGGAATATCAGAAATTTCCTCATAACGTTAAAAATTTTCCGTCCGCTGTGGATAGAGGAATTTTAAAGGTAAGCCTTAAAGCAAGGTCGTCGAATCCGAAAGGAAATTGTATGTTCGAGGTTAACAACGAGGTTTTATGGCCCGCATTTCAGGCTGTGTTCAGAAGTGCCGGAACGCTTACCTTTAACGAGTATACGGTTGCGGAAAAATTTGAGGTTAACCGCTGGTACGATATTGATATTTACATGGATCTTGACAGATATGTGTACGACGCATACTTAGACGGTGAAATTGTCGTAAAATCGGGAGCGTTTAAAACGGAAGGCATAAAGGTTTTATCCGCATTTCAGATAACAGGCTGGTTTACGGATGACGAGTATGCTCAAATAGATATAGACGATTTAAAAATATCCGATTATACAAATCAAAAAAAAGCTGATGAGGCGGCGGCAAAGCCGTATAATGAAACGTTGTCCATGTTAAATAAGCTCGGAGTGATAGACGATCGAAGTGTAATTG
>CAKSPW010000005.1 GCA_934486495.1 uncultured Clostridia bacterium | reverse complement strand
CATTATACAGGATTTCGAGCTGATATGCTCGTTTATTTTGTAAATTTTTTTAGACCCCAACATTTATTATAGAGCCCTTTTTTTACGATTACCTCTTGCAAATTAAGTAAAGATAGTGTATAATCTAAAGTGAGCATATTAACTCCTCCCGTATTTTTTGTTGCAATTCCATTATACAGGATTTCGAGCTGATATGCTCGTTTATTTTGTAAATTTTTTTAGACCCCAACATTTATTATAGAGCCTCAAAAAATAAGGTGTTTCCGCATAATCTCAGACATCTTTTCGCCCGTACATATTACAGCTTGGAAAAAGATATTGTTCGTCTTGCTGATATTCTTGGACATTCAAGCGTAGAAACAACGAGAATTTATACGATGGAAACCGGTGAAATTCATCTCATGCAGATAGAAAAATTGGGGGTTTTTACGTTGCTGAAAAGCCTATGTTTCGTCAATTTAGCTAAACATAATATAATACGAATTATGCTGTAAAATAGTGAACATGCGCACAAAAATAAAACATTTGTTCAAATATAGTGAGTTTTTATGATGATTTATATATACGATCTTTAGACCGATGCTTTTTTGATAAAGTCGTTTGTATGATTCACTGTGTTTTAATTTTGTATAAATTGATGAAATTAGCACAAGTGATTGACAACTTTCTAAAAAAGTGATATACTTTATATAATATCCTATGTTGGTTACTTATGTATACAACATATTTCGCATTATCTTGCGATGGAATGAAACGAGATGTTTTTATATGCGAATAGATTTATATAATCATAATAAAAACGCATACGGAAATGCGTTGTTTTGTTTTGCCCGACAAAATCAAGTGAAACACTGACTGCGTCTTGTGTCTATATGTATAAGGAAGATGAAAAATATTATAATTAAAACGGATGGCGAGGAGTTAGGCAATGTATAAAAGTGTTATAAAACGAGTGATAGATTTGTTGTTGTCTTTTTTTGGTTCTATAATTCTACTGCCTGTTTTCATTGTTGTTGGTGTGTTATTATATCTTGACGACCCGGGACCGGTTTTCTTTAAGCAAAAGAGAATCGGTAAAAACAAAAAAATATTTTGGCTTCATAAATTTCGCAGTATGAAAATGAATACTCCCGATGTTCCGACTCACCTGCTTGACAATCCGGAACAATACATAACAAAATTAGGACGCTTTATTCGTAAATTCAGCATTGACGAGCTTCCGCAGGTTTTTGATATTTTAATCGGCAACATGGCAATTATAGGCCCGAGACCGGCGCTTTGGAATCAGGATGATTTGATTGCTGAACGAGACAAATACGGAGCAAATGATATTAAGCCGGGACTTACCGGTCTTGCGCAAATATCCGGTCGTGACGAACTTCCAATAGAAGAAAAAGCGAGGCTTGACGGAATCTATGCTCAAAATATTACGTTTGCTGAGGATGTAAAAATATTTTTCGGAACAATAATTTCAGTATTGAAGCATGACGGTGTTGTTGAAGGCGGCTCTAAAGATAAAACGAAGGACGCTGCAAATGTGTAAAAAGGGAATGGGTTTAATATGAGTAAAAATGCTGTTTTATCTATGGATGTCGAGGACTGGTATCATCTGTATTATTTTCTGGGGAAAGCGAATAAGGATTATTCTATGCTTGACGGATTTGTAAATTATGTTGAACTTATGAATAAAAACGATATAAAAACGACTTTTTTTGTTTTGGGTGAACTTGCAAAGGATAATAAGGATGTTCTTGATTATGCAATCAGTTGCGGTCATGAAATTGCGTGTCACGGGATGAGACATATCAGACCAATGGATTTGTCAGTTGATGAGTTTGCCGAGGAATTAAAAAATGCAAAGCAAACAATTGAGGATGTAATCGGGAAAGAAGTTGTCGGATACAGAGCTCCGTGCTACGGAATTGATGATGAGAGATATAAAATTGTGAGGGAAACAGGTTTTAAATATAGCTCAAGCAAAATGAACGTAAAAGGTCATCCACTGTACGGTGAGTTGAATCTTGATGATTTTATTCAAATATCGGACGGCATATATAAAAAAGATGATATGACAGAGTTTGCACTCAGTACTGAGAAGTTTTTAAAAAAAGATATAGCCGTTTCGGGCGGAGGGTGGATAAGACTTTTGCCGTGGCAATTTCTTATGGAGCCGCTCATAAAAAAATATGTTTCTTCAAACAGTTCGTATTTTTTATACATTCATCCGTTTGAACTTTCAAAAAGAAAGATGCCGTCTGTTGCAAATACAGGTATATTAACGAATATTCGTGCCAGAAAAGGTCTTGGCAGCGTGGATAAAAAGATAGAAGAACTTGTTAGAATTTTACGGGATAACGGTTTTACGTTCGGCACGTTTAGAGAATTGGCGGGAGTGTAAAACAATGAATATATTAATTAATTCGCAGTATTATTATCCCGAACAGTTTTTGATTAATGAAATAGCGCCTGAACTTGTAAAGAGAGGCCATAGCGTTACCGTACTTACCGGATTGCCGAATTATCCGAAAGGCTACATTGACAAAACATACAAGCACGGAAAAAAGAGGGATGAGTATAAAGACGGAGTCCATATTATAAGGTGTGCGGAGATAGGCAGAAGAAGCGGAGCCGTTTTCCTTGCTCTCAATTATTTGTCATATGCCTTATCTGCCTCATACAGAATAAAAAGATTGAAAGAAAAGTTTGACGTTGTATTTTCGTATGAACTTTCACCGATTATGATGTGCATACCGGCACTTAAATACAAGAAAAAGTTTGATGTACCGATACTTATGTATTGCCTTGATATATGGCCGGAGTCTGTACAGGCTCATGTAAAAAATGATAAAGGATTGTTTTATCGGCTTGTAACAAAAATGTCGAAAAGAATCTATGAGGGATTTGATGAGATATGCGTTACATCTATGCCGTTTATAGATTACCTGAACGAAAAGCTTGGTATTGAAAAAGAAAAAATTCATTATTTACCTCAGCACGCAGACAGCAGCATGATAAATATGGATTTGCAAAGCGATAACGGAATTGTAGATTTTATGTATGCGGGCAATGTCGGTGCCGGACAGAGAGTTGATGTAATAATCAAAGCTGCGGCGCTTATAAAGAATAAAAGGGAATTTTGTGTTCACATAGTGGGTTACGGCTCAAAGTACGATGAGGTGACAGCGCTTGCGAAGGAGCTTGGAGTTGATGATAAGGTTGTTTTTCATAATCAGCAAAAATCATCCGATATGTGGAAGTTTTACAAAATGGCAGATGCGCTTATATTAACGCTGAGAGGAAATAATTTTGTGGGAAATACCTTGCCGGCAAAGCTGCAGATGTATATGACAGCCGGGAAACCGGTTTTAGCCTCAATCAACGGTGCCGCACGGGATGTAATAGAACAAGCGCACTGCGGCGCAAGCACAGGAGCGGCAGACCCCGAGGGACTGGCTGAAATAATGCTTGATTTTATTGATAATTCCGATAAATATAAGGATTGCGGCGAAAATGCAAGAATGTATTTTGCGGATAATTTTACAAAAGAAAAATACATGAATGATTTGGAAGAACATTTGATTAGTCTGACAGAAAAAATATAATCTGATCACGACACGGCTGTCGGAGGTGCGTTGAATTTGAATAAAATTGCACAATACAAAGGAAAAAAAGTTTTAATAATTGAGGGAGGCTCCAGACAAGCCTTGCCGATAATAAAAGGGTTTCATCAGCTGGGATTTGAAACAACAGCGTATTGTTCATCAAAGCTTGATGTGGCGGCAGTTTTTAAATATACGGATAAAGTTGTTTATTCGTTTTATGACGACAAAAATAAAGAAAAAACCTTTAAAAGTATATTATCTGCAGTTCGGAATGTGTATTATGATATAATTGTTCCGACATTTGATTTTCCGGCTATGATTTTATCGGAAAACAAAAAAGAACTTGAAAAGTATTGCGGATATGTATATGTAAACGATTCCGAAATATTTAAAATGGCTATCGATAAGCTTAATACAATGCGTGTATGTATGGATAACGGTATACCATGTCCCAAAACCGCTATTGTAAGCAAAATCGAAGAATTAGATTTATCTGATTGGAGGTTTCCGTTAGTTGTCAAGCCAAGAGTAAGTTTCGGAGCAAAAGGGTTTTTTATTGTAAAGGATGAAAAGGATTTTAAAAATATTTATAATGGCGTAAATGATAAGTTTTCCGGTGCACTTGTTCAAGAATATATTCCTAAGGGCTCATCACAATATCAGGTTGAAATGGTTGTTGATAAATTAGGTAAACTAAAAAGTTTTTTGCTTATGGATAAACTTAGGTGGTATCCGTTCGAGGGTGGTTCAAGCACCCTTAATGTAACTGTACATGATGAAGAAATAAAGACATACTGCTTAAAACTGTTAAATACCATTTCATGGTGTGGATACGCATCTCTTGATTTGGTGCGTGACCCTCGTGACAATACGCCGAAAATACTCGAAATAAATCCGCGGTTGAATGGAACTGCGAAATTATGTTTTGTGTGCGGCATAAACATAGCAAAGCAAATAGCCGAGGAGGCGTTTGGTGAGGAAATAACCGAATATTTATCTTATGAGGATAATATATATTTGCGTCATTTTCATAAGGATTTACTGTGGTTTTTGAAATCGAAAACCAGGTTCTCTGCAAAGCCATCATGGTTTAATTTTAAAAATAATACAGATGAATTGTTTTATATTGAGGATTTACGCCCGTTTTTTGTCAGCTTTATAACGTCGTTTAAAAAGCTTTTGCATGACAGTGAGGAAAGAGAAATATAAAACAGGAGTGTTATGTATGAAAGTATTGCAAATAAATTCTTGTTACGGAATTTTTAGCACCGGCAAGATAGTGAAGGATTTGGAAAATATAATTATAGCCTCCGGCGATGAATGCAAATGCATATTCGGAAGGTCTGGGAAGACATCGAAAAATTCGTTTAAATTCAATAATGCAATTGATAAATATATTCACGTTTCACTAAGTAGAATTACCGATAAATCAGGTATGTATTCACATGGTGCCACAAAAAAAATGATTGAATTTATTAAGAAATATTCTCCCGATATAATTCATCTTCATAACATACACGGCTATTATTTAAATATAGAAATATTGTTTGATTTTTTGAAAGAGTATAATCGACCGGTGGTATGGACTCTTCATGATTGTTGGTCATTTACCGGTCATTGCTCGCATTTCGATTTTATAGGCTGTGATAAATGGAAGAGCGGATGCTTTGCTTGCCCGCAAAAAAAACAATATCCGTCATCAATTTTGTGTGATAACTCGAAAAATAACTATAATATAAAAAAGCACTTATTTACAAGCTTAAACAAAGCGTTTATTGTAACACCGTCGGAGTGGCTCGGAAATTTGGTGAAACAATCTTATTTGAACAAGTATCCAATAAATGTTATAAATAATGGCATAGATACAGGTGTTTTTAAGCCGAAATACGGAAATGTAAAAGAAAAATACGGGTTGAAAAATAAAAAGGTTGTTTTGGGAGTCGCAAGCACATGGGATTCCGGAAAGGGATTAAACGATTTTGTAAAGCTTTCGAAACAGCTTTCAAGTGAGTACAAAATAGTGCTTATCGGGCTTGATGACAGACAAAAGAAGCAAATTCCGAACGAAATAACCGGGATTTCACGTACTGCGAATGCCGAAGAACTTGCAAAGTGGTATACTGCAGCCGATGTGTTTGTAAATCCCACATACGAGGATACTTACCCAACGGTAAATCTTGAGGCGCAAAGCTGTGGAACATATGTTATTTCATATGATACCGGAGGCTGCAAGGAGACAATTGCCCACGGCTGTGGTGAAACAGTAGACAGGGGCGATATAAACGAGCTTTTAAAGAGGATAATGCAAAAGGTTCAACGCGTCGATATAAACAGTGAGATTTTTGATAAAAGTAACTGTTTTAAGAAATATTTAAATCTTTATAACAGTTTAATTAACGGTAAGGAGTAATCTGATTTTGAAAAAAAGTATTAAATCAACAGATAATCTAAACAATTTAGAATTTAGGTGTGACTTTATTGCAATGGCGATAGTATGTGTACTATCAGTGCATTTTTTCTATATTTTCGGCACTCATTTTCACATACCGAGCAGCGGTTCTATAGGATCGTTTCTCGCTTTGATTTTTTTTGGAATGGGACTGCTTCAAGGTCAAAGGATATCATTTGCAAATTATCCGCATTTGCTTTTGGCTAATATTCTTATTTTGATTGTAACCACCCATGCTTACGTAAAGTATTCGGAAATGACTGCGATGAAGTTTTTTGCCTTTTCATTCATGCCAATGCTTTTGGTATTCTGTAAATATGATTACAAAAAGGTTATAAGGTATACTTGCTATATGACGCCGCTGCTTTTTGTTGTTCACAATGATTTGTTTGTGTTGCATGGTAGTTTTGATCAGATGGAAATGGGTTATTCGTATGCAATTATTCACATTTTGGTTTCTAATATGATTCAATTTATATATTTCAAAAAGGAATCAAACTTCTATATGAAATTGTGCAATTTTGCTTCTGTCTATCTTCTTTTGCGCGTATTTATGACCGCAACAAGAGGAAGTATGCTTTCACTGCTCGTTGCCGTATTTTTATTATGGATAATCAAATTTGATGATAATGGAAAATATATAAAACTGACACAGAAAAAGAAAATAAAAATCTTCGTTGTCTTTGTTGTTCTTGTAATAGTGTACATTAACCTTGCTCCCGTACTTGATTTTATTGAAACGGTTTTCAATAAGCTTTTTGGCGCAACGCCTGCAGCAATAAAAAAGACACTGGATGCCATAAACAGTAACGACCTTTCACATGGACGTGATGAAATTGCGATATTTGCTGAGAATGCTATAAAAAACAAACCGTTCTTTGGGCACGGAGTACTGACGTTTCATTACTTCAATCACTATTCTTATCCGCATAATTGGGTTTTGCAAATTCTTTTTGAGGGTGGAATCGTAGGAGCTTTGTATCAGATTATTTGTATAGTGTATGGAGCATTTAATTTAGTGTTCAGAGCAGAAAAAAGCGGCAAAGAGAAAACGTATTGCAATCTGCTTATATGCTTGACGGCGTTTCCGATGCTTTTCTTCTCAAATGAAATGTGGACAACTCCTGCTTTTTGGATTTTTATGGTTATAGGCGGAAGAGAACTTAAGACATCTTTTGTTAAAAATATCGTAATGAAGAAAAACGGAGGGAACGAATGAAACTTTACTATTGTGTAAGAAGTATAGAACGAGTGCCGTCTTGCATGTATAATATTCGTATGCTGAATGATATGGGATACGATATAAAGGTTGTTGTGGGCGAAACATCAGGTTCGATAAACAAGGTGCTTGATGACAATGGTATTGATTATGTTTACGGGTGCATGAAACAAAATACAAATTCAATTAAATCAAAACTGTATGTTTCGCTAAAATACAGAAAATATCTGAAGAATGCATTAAAGGATTCAAAATTAGGCGATTATATTTTTTTCGGAACGGCTGACTCGGCAATTCATGCAATTGGCATAAAGAAGAGGCTCAGATACATATTATGCCTTAAGGAATTGTATGATACATCAAATTGGTTGTATAAATCGCTGATAGGATATGTTTCAAAGCGTTCAAGCGGAATTATATGCTGCGAAAAAAACCGCTCAAGAATAATTAAATGGAGATATAAGCTTTCAAAAACACCTTATACGCTCCCAAATAAACCCTATGGATATCCGACAGAAAGAATAGAGCCTCAAATAGAGCAGACAAAGAATATTATAAATGAGATTAACGGAAGAAGTTTTATTCTGTATCAATCACGATATATAGGATATAAATATGAACTTGTCAATCTTGCAAAAGCACTTAAAATGCTTGACAGAGAAGTTATTCTTTTGGTAGTCGGAGCTCTGACTGATGAGAGTATTAAAGATAGGATAAATGACATTTATTCAAAAACAATTTGGGCAGGTCATATCCCCGCACCGCATCATATGGAAATAACAGGTTATGCAAAAATGGGAATTGCCGTATATGCTGATGATAAACTTAATAATTTATTTTGCGCTCCGAATAAAACATACGAATATGCGGGGTTTGGAATACCATCTTTATGCAATGATCTTCCTGCCTTGGAAAGCAGTGTAGGCGTTGCAAAGGCAGGTAAATGTGTAAACTGGAATGATATTGACGCCATTTCCTCAGCGATAAAAGAAATTATTTCTAATTATGAGGAATACTCGAAAAATGCAAAGAAGTTTTTCGATAGCGAAAACAGTAGCGAAAAACTAAAAAAAATACTAAATGACATAATAGGTACAAATATATGAAACTTATTTTATTAACTAAAAAAGCCTTCTTTAAAATCTTCGGAAAACTATATAATGTATTAATGCCGCATAAATATATGAATTCATATGTAAAGTATTTAAAAAAGTTAGGGGTAAATATAAACGGTATGCCGAATTATATATCCTCGGATGCTTATTTTGACAGTCATAATTATACCAACATTACCGTTGATAACGGGGTCGTAATTTCAAGGGAGGTAATGTTACTTACACATGATTATTCCATTGCAAGAGGTTTTACTGCATTAAATGACGGAGAAATTACATGGAATGCTTCAAACACACCGCATTTTCTCGGAGATATAGTAATAGGGGAGAACAGCTTTATAGGAGCGAGATCCTCTTTGCTTCCCAACACGTATGTCGGGAAAAATTGTATAATAGGAGCGTGCAGTGTTGTAAAAGGCGTAATACCTGACAATAGTATTGTTGTTGGAAATCCGGCTAAGGTTGTAGGCAATACGATAAATTGGGCAAAGAAACATGCGGAGTTAAAAGATTATCTTACATGAGGTTGTGATTCAAGTTGAAAAAAATAGGAATACTAACATATCACAGAAGTATTAATTATGGGGCTTTTATGCAATCTTATAGCTTGTGTAAAAGACTCTCGGATGATTTTCCGGATTGCAGGGTTGAAATTATAGATTATCTCCCTGTGAGAAAGTATTTGCTCTATAATAAGAATTTAATAAATTATATTAAACTAATCTTATATGCGAAGGGTATAAGGGAGAAGATCACTTATACAAAATTCATGCTCAAATCTCTTTGTGAGCGTAAGCGTGTTAACGAGGAAAAAAAGATGATTTCAGGCTTTAAGAACCAACTTAAAAGCTTGAATTTGTCTGACTATTTTATAATTTCAGATAATGATGATGAGGTTTTTGAAAAAATCAGAAATGCAAAATATGATGTTGTAATTGTCGGAAGTGATGCGGTTTTTAACTGGGATTTATGTAAATTTCCTAATCCGTATTTTCTTCATGATGATATAGGTTGTAAAAAAATGAGTTATGCGGCGTCTTCTTACGGACTTGATTATTCTAAAATCAGTGAATATCAAAGGGAGTATTTATGCGAAGCATGGAAAACTTTCAATTATGTTGGTGTGCGTGATATTCCGACAGAAATGTTTGTAAAGCATATTAATTCCGGTATTACTGTACATCACAATTGTGATCCGACTGTTTTTTTGAATGTGAATAGCTTGCCTATACCGGTTGTTAAAATAAAAAATATACTCATTGAAAAGGGCATTAATTTTTCAAAACCGATAATAGGGATTATGTGTGATGATTGGCTTGGTAAAATAGTTAAAGATTCAATTGGAGATAAATACAATATAGTAAGTGTGTATAAGGCAAATAAATATGCCGATTGTTTTTTGGAAGATTTATCGCCGTTTGAATGGTCAATTGTGTTTTCGCTGTTTGACGTTACATTTACACATTTCTTTCACGGAAATCTGCTTTCGCTAAAGAACGGCACACCAACGATAGCGATAGAGAAGAGAAATCAGTATAACACAGAATATAATTCAAAAATCCGTGATTTTATGGAAAGAGTGGATTTGCTTGATTTTTGTTTTTATGAAGACGAGGTTAATATAGATGAAATTAGCAAACGAGTTGATAACATCATATCAAATGCAGGCGAATACAAAAATCGAATAAAATGCGGAATAGACAGAGAAAGCGAATACTATTATTCGTTTCGTGATACACTTTTGCATTTATTAAATAAATAGTTTGGAGACGGTAAAATGCATAAAACAAAAAGCCGACTGAAAAATGCTGCAAGAAATGTTACGGTGTCACTAATTGCTCAAGTGATAATTTTAGCGGTATCATTTTTAAACAGAACAGTATTTATTAAGCTTTTGGGTGCGGAGTATTTAGGAATAGACGGTCTTTTCACAAGTATTCTCACTGTGTTTTCTTTGGCTGAGCTTGGTATAGGAAATGCGATAATTTTCAATTTGTACAAGCCCGTATCACAAAATGACACTCACAAGTCGAGGCAGTTTATAACGCTGTATGAAAAAGCTTACAATGCAATTATTATATCCATAATATGTGTGGGAATAATACTCATGCCGTTTTTAAGGAAAATAACAAAGGCGGATTTACTTGAAATTGATATAAATATTTACATTGTTTTTGTATTATTTTTATTTAATACCGTCTCAAGCTATTTTCTCGCTCATCGACAGGCTGTTTTGGTCGTAAACCAAAGACAAAGCTCGGTTTCGTTATGGCAGCTTGTGATAAAGATTTCTGCGCTTGTATGTGAATGTGTGGTACTGTACATTTTCAGAAACTATTATATATTCCTTTCTGTTAAGGTGATTGCGAACTATATTCAAGCTGTAATAATAAGTATGCAGGCTAAAAAAGAGTACCCCGAACTTTGCGAGAAAAGCACCGAAAAGCTTTCAAAAGATGAAATTTGTGTTGTGAAAAAAAATGTGGGTGCACTTTTTATAAGAAGAATAGGAAGTGTTGTATTATCTTCCGCCGACAATATTATAATCAATGGATTTGTCAGCACGGTTATGGTCGGAGTTTACTCAAACTATACAATGATAATTATGGCATTGAAACAGCTTACGGTTCAAATTTTTACGGCAATGACTGCTACGGTAGGAAATTTTGTTGCTGCAAAAGGTAAAGATGAAGTTGAAACATTGTTTAAGGTTTATACGTTTGCGGTGTTTATTGTCTACGGAATCACAAGTATATGTTTTTATGTGCTGGTAAACAGATTTATATTATTATTATGGGGAAAAGCATATATACTTTCAAAAGTAGTTGTGTTTACTATAACACTTGATTACTTCATGTATGGGTTCCAAAATGCGATTAACACTTTTAGGGATACTACGGGCAACTTTGTTCAGGGCAAGTATAGAGCGATTTTTTCGGCAATAGTAAATGCGGTGCTGTCTGTTATTCTTGTCAAACCTTTAGGTATCGGAGGCGTAATTTTGGCTACCGTAATATCAAGGGTTGCTGTTTCAGCATGGTATGATCCTTATGTGCTCTATAAGTATTTTTTTAAAAAAGGAATATTCGGATACTATGTGCGCCTGCTCGGATATATTTTGGTGATGGTGATTATGTGCTTTGGAACAGACTTTTTGCTTAGCGGAATATCATGCAAAATTACAGGATTTATAATTTGTGTTCCGATATGTGCAATAACGTCGTGCTTGGTTATCATACCTTATATAAAAACAAACGAATTTATGCATTTATGCAGATATGGTCGCAACATACTGAGCAAAGTATTAAATAAGATAAATAAAAAAACGGAGGAATTCTAAAATGGTAAACGTAATTGGACTTGGGTACATAGGACTTCCGACAGCGCTGATGCTTGCATCGCACGGTGTTGAGGTTGTGGGTACCGACTACAACGAGAAACTTGTTAAAACCCTTCAGGGCGGACACACGACATTTGAGGAAAAGGGACTTGACGAGCTTTTTCACGCAGCGCTTGATTCGGGAATAAGGTTTACAACCGAATATCAGGTAACGGATATGTATATAGTATCCGTACCGACTCCGTATGATAAATTCAGCAAAAAAATTGACGCCTGCTATGTAAATGCAGCCGTTAAGGAAGTAATGAAAATATGCCCCAAGGGTGCAACGGTTGTAATAGAGTCGACCGTATCTCCCGGTACGATTGACAGGTTTGTTCGCCCGATAATTGAGGAAAACGGATTTACAGTCGGCGAGGATATCAATCTTGTCCATGCTCCGGAGAGAATTATCCCCGGAAACATGGTTTATGAACTTCTTCACAATAACAGAACAATCGGTGCGGATTCAAAGGAAATCGGTGAAAAGGTTAAAAATGTATATGCGTCGTTCTGCAGGGGAGATATTGTCGTTACCAATATTAAAACTGCAGAAATGACAAAGGTTGTCGAAAACACATTCCGTGCGGTTAATATTGCATTTGCCAATGAGCTTGCAAAAATTTGCCGTCATGATGATATGGATGTTTATGAGATAATTAAAATATGCAATATGCATCCGAGAGTTAATATTCTGACACCCGGCCCGGGCGTGGGCGGTCATTGTATTTCGGTAGACCCATGGTTTTTGGTGGGTGATTATCCGGCTCTTACAAAGGTTATTTGGGAGTCGATGAAGGTAAACGATTCAATGCCGGAGTTTGTTCTTGAAAGAATTTACGACATTATGAGGGAAAACGGCATGACCGACCTTTCAAGAGTAGGTCTTTACGGACTTACATACAAGGAGGATGTTGACGATTACAGAGAGTCTCCGACGCTTCAGCTTCTCGAATGTATGGAAAAGCATCTTGCAGAGCCGCTTAAGGTTTATGACCCGTTTATAAAACAGAAAATCGCAAAGAATCAGTACGACGATTTCGATAAATTTATAAACGATGTCGATTTTGTTGTTATAATGGTCGGACATACGCACATCAGAGAAAATCTGTCAAGACTTGACGGAAAAACAGTCCTTGACACAAGAAATATCGGTGTGGACGGAGCATATAAAATTTAATTGGAGCGGTGAATAATGTTTAAAAATAAAACTCTTTTGATTACAGGCGGAACGGGTTCTTTCGGAAATGCGGTTTTAAATCGCTTTCTTGATACAGACATAGGTGAAATTCGTATCTTTTCTCGTGATGAGAAAAAGCAGGACGATATGCGGCATGAATATCAGGCAAAAATGCCTGAAGTCGCTGGCAAAATTAAATTTTATATAGGCGATGTTCGTGATTTGCAGAGCGTTAAAAATGCCATGCACGGTGTAGACTACATATTCCATGCGGCTGCGCTTAAGCAAGTTCCGTCATGTGAATTTTTCCCGGTTGAAGCGGTGAAAACAAATGTTCTCGGAACGGACAACGTGTTAACCGCCGCAATAGATGAGGGTGTAAAAAAGGTTATTTGTCTTTCAACCGACAAGGCAGCATATCCGGTAAACGCAATGGGTACTTCAAAGGCGATGATGGAGAAGGTTGTGGTTGCAAAATCGAGAACAGTTTCACCTGAAAAAACGACAATTTGCTGTACCCGTTATGGGAATGTTATGTGTTCGAGAGGGTCGGTTATTCCGCTTTGGATTGACCAGATAAAGAAAGGTGAGCCGATAACCATTACCGAGCCGTCAATGACTCGTTTTATAATGTCGCTTGAAGAAGCGGTTGAGCTTGTATTGTTTGCTTTTAAAAATGCGGAAAGCGGAGATATAATGGTACAAAAAGCACCTGCCTGCACAATTAAAACTCAGGCGGAGGCTGTTTGTGAGCTTTTCGGCGGCAATAAGAAGGATATAAAGATAATCGGTATTCGTCACGGTGAGAAAATGTACGAAACGCTTTTGACAAACGAGGAATGTGCACACGCAATCGATATGGGTAATTTTTATCGTGTTCCTGCCGATAAGCGGGGACTTAATTACGATAAGTATTTCAATAACGGCGATGTTGAACGCAATCCGCTTACTGAGTTTAATTCGAACAATACCGAGCTTCTCGATGTTGAAGGTGTGAAGGAAAAGCTTTTGGAGCTTAAATATATTCGTGAGCAGTTAGATGGAAAGGAATAATTAAGTTGAACAGCTTTGGAAAAGAGTTTATAGCTTTGATTAAAGGTGCGGTCAGCGGTGAAAAAGTTCATGTTTCCGATAATTTTGATTGGAATGAGGCATTTGAGCTGGCAATGAGGCACAGCATTGTTCCGTTTATATTTTACTCTGTCGATGCAGGAGTTGTACCGAGTGAAGTGATGAGTAAATTCAATGCCGTATTTTTTCAAAGCCTTGCAATAAGCGAAAATCAAATATATTATATTAAGGAATTATCTGACGCTTTTGAAAATGAGGGAGTAGACTTTGTTTTGCTAAAGGGCTCGGTGCTTAAAGGTATGTACCCGTCGAGTGATATGCGCGTTATGGGAGATGCGGATATTCTTATAAAAACAGAGCAGTATGATAAAATTAAGCCAATCTTGGAGAAAATAGGATTTTCAGAGCAAAAGGATTGTGACCCTGAAATTATATGGGATATAAAGGGACTACACCTCGAACTTCATAAAAGTCTTTTTTCAAAACGTAACAGCGATTTTTATGATTGTTTCGGTGACGGCTGGAAAAATGCCGTTTTGACGGACGGAAAAAACCACACTTATGTATTAAATCCCGAGGCAAGTCTTGTTTATTTGGTTGCACACCTTGCAAAGCATATGCGAAACGGCGGTGTGGGAGTGCGTCATGTTACTGATATATGGGTTTATAAAAACAAGGTAAACGTTCACGAAACAGTTGTTGAAAAAGAGCTTGAAAAACTCAAACTCCTTGACTTTTACAAAAACATTTTAAAAACTATTGACGTATGGTTTAATAATGCAGACTGCGACGAAGTAACAGATTTTATAACAGAGTGGATTTTATCGGGTGCATCGTTTGGCACATTGGACAGATATTATTTGGGTGCTGCATTAAAAAAGAAAATGGAAACAGGGAAAAAGCAAAGCAAAGCAGATATTTTTCTTAAATTTGCTTTTCCGCCGTATTCGACAATGTGTGACTTGTATCCCGTTTTGAAAAAGGTAAAAATTCTTCTTCCCGTTATGTATATTGTAAGAGCGTTTTCACGTCTTTTGTTTAAACGGGGGGCTGTGCAAGACTGTGTCGATAAGATTAATCTGTCGAATGATGACAGTATTGATTCGTTTCGTGCAAATATGGAAAAAATGGGACTTAACTATGATTTTATAAATAAAAATTAGGAGCTGTTTGGATTGAATATTTTAGTTACGGGCGCAAAAGGGTTTGTCGGCAAAAACCTTTGCGAAAATCTCAAGAACATAAAGAACGGCAAAAATAAAACACGTACCGTACAAATTGATGAAATATATGAGTACGATATTGATACTCCTAAAAATCTGCTTTCGGAGTACTGCGAAAGGGCGGACTTTGTTTTTAATCTTGCAGGAGTAAACAGACCGCAAAATGGTGATGAATTTATGCAGGGTAATTTCGGGTTTGCAAGCGAGCTGCTCGATACCTTGAGAATGCACAAAAATACTTGCCCGGTTATGCTTTCTTCTTCTGTACAGGCTACATTAATAGGGCGTTATGACAGTGATTACGGCAGAAGCAAAAAGGCGGGCGAGGATTTGTTTTTCGATTATGCAAAAGAAACGGGTGCAAGGATACTTGTTTATCGTTTCCCAAATCTATTCGGAAAATGGTGCAGACCGAACTACAATTCCGCCGTTGCAACATTTTGCAATAACATTGCAAACGATTTGCCTATAACGGTGAATGACCCGGCGGTTGAGCTTGAGCTTTTATATATAGACGATTTGGTTGACGAAATGCTTGATGCGCTTGAGGGAAAAGAACATCGCTGCGAGTTCGACGGAATAGATACTGTTTTGTGTGAAAACGGCTCATTTTGTGCATCACCCGTTACGCATCATGTAACGCTCGGCAGAATTACGGAGCTTCTTGATATTTTCAAAAATCAGACAAGCACGCTCGTAATGCCTGAAATTCCGAACGGAAGTTTTGAAAAAAAGCTGTATTCGACTTATCTTTCATATTTACCGAAGGAGAAGGTAAGCTTTCCGCTTAAAATGAATGTTGATGACAGAGGCTCGTTTACGGAGCTTTTGAAAACGGAAAATTGCGGTCAGTTTTCGGTAAATATCTCAAAACCTGGAATTACAAAGGGACAACACTGGCATAACTCAAAATGGGAATTTTTCATTGTTGTGTCGGGTCATGGCATTATACAAATGCGAAAAATCGGCTCGGAAGAAATTCTGAATTTTGAGGTTAGCGGAGAAAAAATTGAAGCGGTGCATATGCTTCCGGGGTATACGCACAATATTATAAATCTTTCGGACAGTGAAAATCTTGTCACAGTTATGTGGGCAAATGAGCAGTTTGACCCGTGCAGACCGGATACATTTTGGGAGGAAGTTGAATGATGTTTAAAAATAACGGAAAATTAAAGCTTTTGATTATTGTCGGAACACGACCGGAGATTATTCGCTTGGCGGCGGTTATAAATAAGTGCAGACAGTATTTCGATACTGTTTTGGCACATACGGGACAAAACTACGATTACAACTTAAACGGCATATTCTTTAAGGATTTGAGACTTGACGACCCCGATGTTTACATGAATGCGGTAGGCGGCGACCTCGGCGAAACGATGGGTAACATTATAGCAAAATCGTACCAACTGATGGTTGAAATAAAGCCTGATGCCGTTCTTGTTTTGGGTGATACAAATTCATGCCTTTCGGTAATAGGTGCAAAAAGACTTCATATCCCGATTTTTCATATGGAGGCAGGAAACCGCTGCAAGGACGAGTGCTTGCCCGAGGAAACGAACAGAAGAATTGTTGATATAATTTCGGATGTTAATATGGCATATTCCGAGCACGCAAGAAGATATCTTGCAGAGTGCGGTTTACCGAAGGAGCGCACGTATGTAACAGGCTCGCCTATGGCGGAGGTGCTTCACGCAAATCTCGATAAAATTAAAGAGAGCAATATTCATGCACGTTTAGGTCTTGAAAAGGGGAGATATATTCTTCTATCGGCGCACCGTGAGGAAAATATAGATACCGAGAAAAATTTCACCTCGCTTTTCGGCGCAATTAATAAAATGGCGGATAAGTATGATATGCCTATACTTTATTCGTGTCATCCCCGTTCAAAGAAGCGTCTTGAGGAAAGCGGATTTGTTCTTGACAAGAGAGTTATAAAACATGAACCGCTCGGATTTCATGACTATAACTACCTGCAAATGAATGCGTTTTGCGTTGTTTCCGACAGCGGAACATTGCCGGAGGAAAGCTCATTTTTTACAAGCGTCGGAAATCCGTTCCCGGCTGTTTGTATAAGAACAAGTACAGAACGCCCAGAGGCACTTGATAAGGCTTGCTTTGTACTTGCGGGAATTGATGAAAAGAGTCTTTTGCAGGCGGTTGATACTGCCGTCAGCATGAATAAAAACGGTGATTTCGGTATTCCTGTTCCGAATTATGTTGATGAAAATGTTTCAACCAAGGTTGTAAAAATTATTCAGAGCTATACCGGCATTGTGAACAGAATGGTTTGGAGAAAAGATTAATGTTTAATACTAAAGGAATATAAGTATTTTTGAATTTTAATGTCAAACAGAAAAGAAAAATAAAGCATTATCATATTCTTGAACGAATACTATCTTTATGCATTTGTAGTAAAAATCAGGTTGTTCCGTTAATAGGGGTAACGATGATAACATTGTAATTATATAATTAACTGAAATGTTCAAATTCTGCTAAAAATTTAAATTTGCAAAATTGTATTAATTATTAAGTGTAAAGACATAAATCAACTCAAAAGTTGATACAAGAAAAATCGCTTATTTAAGCGGTTTTTTGCGTTTTTAATATATTTTAGATATTGCAAATACGGTGATTTTAGGAAAAACTGTTTTTTACCTTGTAGGTGGGGCAAGAGTTAGACCCTATTTTCCCCTATGAAACAATTGCGATTTTCTTTTTGGGCAATTCTATATCAACAGCAGATTTATCGTTTTTTGTAACTTTTTTTTACGATTTTTTTATTTGTTATAGAGCCATATTGACATCAGGTAGATTTTTGTGTATAATTAATAGAGAACATAAGCTGAAGTCAATTGTATGGCGGATCACGATTGATGGATTTGTGTATGTAAAACCAAATGAAGATTACGCCAATGCAGTTATATGATTTGCATCAGTGCAATTTTTGAAGGATAATCAAAATTTAAAATTATTAGGAGGAAGAAATGAAATACGGGAATTTTGATGACAAAAACAGGGAATATGTAATAAATACTCCGAGAACACCACTGCCATGGATAAATTATCTCGGAACAAACGGATTTTTTTCACTTATTTCAAATACAGCTGGCGGTTATTGTTTCTACAAAGACGCAAAGCATAGGCGTATATTGCGTTACCGCTATAACAACGTGCCTGCCGACAATGGCGGAAGATATTTTTACATAAATGATAACGGTGATTGTTGGACGCCGTCATATATGCCGATGAAAAAAGAGCTTGACCACTACGAATGCCGCCATGGTATGGGCTATACGGTGATTTCCGGCGAAAGAAACGGGATTAAAGTTGATGAAACCTTCTTTGTTCCGGTGAATGATAATTGCGAAATACACAGAATAAAGCTTACAAATAAGTCAGATACGGATAAAAATATAAAACTGTTTTCATTTGTGGAATTTTGCTTGTGGAACGCACAGGATGATATGCTGAATTATCAGCGAAATCTCAACACAGCAGAAGTAGAAATTGAGGGCAGCTGTATATATCACAAGACAGAATACCGTGAAAGACGAAATCATTATGCGTTCTATACCGTAAATACGGAAATAGCCGGTTTTGATACTGACCGCGATACGTTTTTGGGAGCGTTCAACGGCTTTGACACACCAAATGCTGTGCTTGAGGGAAAATCATATAATTCAGTTGCATCGGGATGGTATCCGATTGCTTCGCATCAGCTTGACGTTTCTCTTAAAAATGGCGAGGAGAAAGAGTATATATTCGTACTCGGATATATTGAAAATAAACAGGATGAAAAATTCGACAGTTTAAATGTAATAAACAAAACAAAAGCACATGAGTTGGCAAATAAATTTAAAACTTCGGAGCTTTGCGATAAAGCGTTTGCAGAATTAAAGGCTTATTGGGACAAACTACTTTCGGTTTATACAATAAAATCGAATGACGAAAAGCTCGATAGAATGGTAAATGTTTGGAATCCATATCAGTGTATGGTTACATTCAATATGTCGAGAAGTGCATCATATTATGAGTCGGGTATAGGACGAGGAATGGGATTTCGTGATTCCAATCAGGATTTGCTTGGATTTGTACATCAGATACCAGAGCGTGCAAGAGAAAGAATTATTGATATTGCCTCAACGCAGTTCGAGGACGGAAGTGCATATCATCAGTATCAGCCGCTTACAAAGAAAGGCAATAATGAAATAGGCAGCGGCTTTAATGACGATCCGCTTTGGCTGATACTTGGCACAATTGCATATATAAAAGAAACAGGTGATATGAGCATACTTGACGAGAATGTGCCATTTGATAATAACGAAAACAACACGGCAACACTTTTGGAGCATCTTAATCGTTCTTTTGATCATGTTGTGACAAATATCGGGCCACACGGATTGCCGCTTATCGGTAGAGCTGACTGGAATGACTGCTTAAATTTGAATTGTTTTTCAACAGAGCCGGACGAATCATTCCAAACCTATGGCGAAGCAAACGGACGAGTTGCAGAATCGGTGCTTATTGCCGGAATGTTTGTGTTTATCGGAAAACAGTTTGGGGATCTGTACAGAAAAATAGGAAATACCGAAAAGGAAAAATACGTTCTGAATGAAGTAGAAAAAATGACTGCGGCAATAGAAAAGGACGGTTACGACGGTGAGTGGTTCCTACGCGCATATGATGCTTTCGGAAATAAAATCGGAAGTAAGGAATGTGAGGAAGGCAAAATATTTATCGAATCCCAGGGATTCTGCGTAATGGCAGGAGTGGGCAAGGATAACGGCAAGGCATTGAAGGCGCTTGACTCGGTGCAGAAACATCTTGAATGCAAGTACGGAATAACACTTAATCAGCCGCCGTATTCCGTATATCATACCGAACTTGGTGAAATCTCGTCATATCCGCCGGGATATAAAGAAAATGCGGGTATATTCTGTCATAACAATCCATGGATAATGATTGCCGAGACTGTAATGGGCAGAGGAAATAGAGCGTTTGAGGTGTATAAGAAGATTACACCGGCTTATATTGAAGATATAAGCGATATTCACAGAACAGAACCGTATGTGTACTCGCAGATGATTGCCGGAAAAGATGCAGTGCACGCAGGCGAGGCAAAAAATTCATGGTTAACAGGTACGGCTGCTTGGAATTATTATACAGTTTCGCAGTATATTTTGGGGATTCGTCCGGAGTTTGACGGTCTTAGAGTTGAGCCGTGTCTTTCGGCAGATATTAAAGAATGTAATATTACAAGAAAGTTTAGAGGTACGGTTTATAATATAAAGGTGGTAAACAATAATACCGGAAACATGATCGTTACGGCGGATAATGGCACTGTTGACGGAAATATTGTATCGTCTGATAAAGAAGTATGCAATGTAACTGTTAATATGTAATGGTTATAGAAAGAAGCATATAAGGATAAAGTTAAATCGGCGAAAGAACGGCTTATCTATGTGGGTTAAGTCGTTCTTTTTTTGGTATGACAGGCATATCATTAATGCTATGTGGTGAAAGACCATTGAGACGAAAACCCAAACAAATTGTAAGCTTCACATCGTGAGGTGTGAGAGAGAAGAAGCAATAGCGAAATCGCAGCCCTACGAACAGAAACTTAATACTAAGACGTATTTGGCGGATAAGCTGACCAAAAGTTGCAGATTGGGGAAACAACTATAAATTTGTAGCAACAAAATCAGTTGTTAAAAAGCAATATCAAAAGAAATACTGACTACCGTTTACAAAGGATATACGTTATAAAGAAACGGTGCTGCATCGGAGGATATCATATTGATATATGGCATTAACACTTTGTTTACATTTTATGAGATATTTTATATAACAATTCTCTTGACAAATTGTATGATAACGTGTATAATAAATGTGAACAATTTTTCACATTATGAGAAAGGAACAAAAAGCTATGCGGTTTGGTGAAAAGCTTAAAGAGTTGCGAAAAAAACGCGGAATGTCGCAAAAAGAGCTTGCCGTAAAGATAGGCACAACATCAAGGAGCGTAATCAATTACGAAAAAGGTAAAAGATTGCCGGGAAGTGTTGAAACGGTGCGTCATATAGCAAACACCCTTGGCGTATCGCCCGATTATCTTATTAACGACGATGCTTTGCAGACCGGCACCGAAACCTCCGAAGTACATCTTTTGTCGGAGCTTGAAAAGGTGATAGGGATTTTTAAAAGCGGTAAGCTTGAGGACGAGCAAATGCGCAGCTTTATGACAAGGCTTCAGACGATATATTCGCAAAGAAAAAAATCGGTATAAATGCTTTGTGAATAAAAACGGAGTTATTGGTAAAAATATCTTTGAATAAACTTGTTTTATGAAAGGATATTTATATATGAAGAAAAAGATTTTTATACTACTTACGGTGGCTGCTTTATCGTTTGGTGAATGTGCGTGCGCATATTCGGCAGTCGGCTCGGAGGGTGCGCAGGTTCGGGCTGTTCAGCTTGCGCTTATAAGCAAAAACTATTCGTGCGGTGCTGTTGACGGTGTATACGGAGTAAAAACATACAATGCGGTAAAGCGTTTTCAAAGCAATTCCGGGCTGGTTGCTGACGGTATTGCCGGGCAAAAAACACTCATAAAGCTCGGTATAAGCGAAAACGATAATGTAATGCTGCTTGCAAGAGTTATAAACGGAGAGGCGCGCGGAGAATCATATGAAGGTCAGGTTGCGGTAGGTGCGGTTGTGCTAAACAGGGTAAAGCATCCGTCATTTCCAAGCAGTATAAAAGGTGTCGTATATCAAAAAGGAGCATTTTCCGCCGTGAGTGACGGGCAGATAAATAAGAAACTGTCAAGCTCATGTATATCGGCGGCAGAGGACGCACTTTCAGGTCGCGACCCGTCAGGCGGTGCGCTTTACTATTACAATCCCGATACCGCAACGTGTAAGTGGATAAAAACCCGACCTGTAATAAAGAGAATAGGCAATCATTTGTTTTGCGGATAGAGGAGAATATTATATGAAAGAAATTATACTTGCAATTTTATTTGCCATATTTACGGCACTTGTAATTGTTGACATGAAAAGAAAAAATAAAAACAGCTGAAAAGTGCTGTCCCCGTTCTTTGCGAAGCGGGGACAGCAACAAAAAAATGCAGTCGGGCAGGGAGAGTTAAATGAAAAAAGAAAAGAATTTTATGTTTAAGCTGGCGAAGTTTATAGTAGATAAAAGACGCGCCGTATATTTCATATTTATACTTGCAATAGTGTTTTCGGTACTGTCAATTCCGAAAGTTAAGGTAAATAACGACATAACGTCATATTTGCCTGCCGATACCGAAACAAGACGCGGACTAAACATTATGGAAGACCAATTTGTAACGTACGATACCGCTAAAGTTGAGGTGTGCAACATTACATATAAAGAGGGAGAAAAAATCCAAAAACAGCTTGAAGGCTTGGACGGTATTAAAAAGGTTGAGTATGATGATACCGATGACCATTTTAAAAATTCCTCGGCGCTTTTTGATGTTACTGTTGAACGAAATCTTTCGGACGAAGAGGAGCTTGACCTTTTGGATACGGTAAAGTCGGAGCTTTCGGCTTACGACTGTTATGTTTATTCTTCAACGATTGACGACTCGTCACGTCAGCTTGAAAAGGAAATGACGATGATTCTGATATGCGCCGTGATTGTAATAGTCGGTGTTTTACTTTTTACGTCGGAATCGTTTATGGAAGTGCCAATATTCTTTATGGTGTTTGCCTCTGCGGCAGCGCTTAATATGGGTACAAACTATCTTTTGGGAGAAATATCGTTTATCACAAAGGCGATAGCGGTCGTGCTTCAGCTTGCGCTTGCGATAGACTACTCGATTATTCTGGCGCACAGATTTACGGAAGAAAAAAACAAAGGATTGCCGGCGTATGACGCAATAATTGAGGCTCTTTCAAAAGCTATTGTTGAAATATCGTCAAGCAGCTTAACAACTATATCGGGTCTTGCCGCTCTTTGCGTGATGCAGTTTAAGATTGGTATGGATATGGGTGTTGTACTTTGTAAGGGAATTCTGTTCTCGCTTGTAGCCGTGTTTTTCCTCATGCCCGGTCTTTTGCTTTTGTTTTCAAATTCAATCGACCGCACACGTCATAAATCGTACGTACCGAAAATTTCGCTTTGGGGCAGATTTGTAATGAAATCAAGATATGTCGGTCCTATTGCGTTTGCTGTTATTGCGGTTTTGTGTATATTCTTCTCATCTAATTGTGACTATGCATTTGACATGAGTTCAATTAAGGCAAGCAGAGAGTCTGAAAAAACCGTTTCGGAAAACCGAATAAAGGAAACATTCGGCGCCGATAATCAGCTTGCCGTTATAATACCTAAGGGCGATTATGTCAAAGAAGGTAAAATCCTCGATACCGTGTCTAAAATGGATGGGATAACATCCGCACTCGGTCTTGCAAATGTTGAGGTTGAAGACGGATATATGCTGACTGATAAGGTTACGCCGCGGGAATTTTCGGAAATAAGCGGAATAGATCTCGATATGGCAAGACTTCTTTTCCAGGCATACGGCGCATCAAATGAGCAGTACGGTGCAATTTTTCAAAATGTTGATAACTATACCGTAACGATAATTGATATATTTATGTTTGTGTACGAACAGATGGATTTGGGCGTAATATCGCTTGACGATGAAATGACGGATAAGGTTAACGACTTGCACGATGAGCTGACGGAAGCTCGTGAACAGCTCGAGGGCGATAAGTATTCACGTCTTATATTTACATACAGCTATGATATTGAATCGGATAAGAGCAAAGAGCTTATTGATGATGTAAGAAAGCTGTCGGAGAAGTATTACGGCGAGGTTATAATGGCGTCAAACTCCACAAACAGCTTTGACCTGAAATCAACATTCGGCGGAGATAACAGCAAGATAAGCCTTATAACATTCCTTGCGGTTACGATAATACTTTTGTTTACGTTCCAATCCTCGGGACTTCCGCTTATGCTTGTTTTGACAATTCAGGGAAGTGTATGGATAAACTTTTCGGTGCCGTATCTTACCCACTCGAAAATGTACTTCCTCAGCTATCTTGTTGTAAGCTCCATACAGATGGGCGCAACGATTGACTACGCTATCGTAATGACAAACAGATATGTTTCTCTGCGAGAGCGAACCGACCACAGAAAGGCTATTATAATTTCGATAAACCAAGCGTTTCCTACAATTCTGACATCGGGCTCAATACTTACCATTGCGGGATTTTTGATAGGCTTTATATCCACAAACCCGATTATAGCGTCCATAGGTATGACGCTCGGGCGAGGAACGTTAACGTCAATACTTCTCGTTATGCTTGTACTGCCGCAGATACTTCTTCTCGGCGATAAGATTATTGATAAAACGGCATTTGCAAAGAAGGACAGGGGAACCAATATCGATAAGGGCATTGTATATGCAAACGGACGTGTGCGTGGATATGTTTCAGGCTTTGTTGACGGAACATTTCACGGAGTTATAAGGGGAAGCGTAAATGCAAGCGTTGAAACGGGAGAGCCCGGAGGCAACACTCAGCAGAAAATGCTCCCTGACGGTACGCATACCGCAAATGCGGAGGAATGAAAGCAGTATAAAAAATATGAAAGAGGTTATTCTTGTATGAAACGATTATTTTCGGCTTTGATATGTTCGGCGGTGCTTTTCGGAGTACTTCCGCCGGCGGTATTTTCCGATGAACCGGCTGTTGTTTCGATAAGCACAGCGGAGGAGTTTAACGACTTCTCGAAAAAATGCGTGTCGGATACATATTCCAAGAATATGCAGGCCGTTGTAAAAAACGATATTGATTTTAAGGATTTTGACGTGATTCCCGTTGAGATTTTCTGCGGTGAGCTCGACGGTGGCGGATATACGCTTAAAAACATACATCTTGATTTCGAGGGGAACAACAAGGGACTTTTTATAAGATGCGGCAAGGATGCGATAATCAAAAATCTTAACGTCAAAGCAGATGTATCCTCCAAAAGCGGCGATCAGCAGGAAGCAAGCGCAAAGAATATGCTCGGCAAGATTTTTAAAAACATCGGCATAAAAAACGAGGTTTCCGAAAACTATGCCGAGGTTGTCGGCGGAATAGTCGGCATAAACGAGGGTCAGCTGAATACCTGTACATATTCGGGCTCCGTAAAGGGAGAGAGCATGGTCGGCGGTCTTGTCGGATATAACAGAAATTCGGGTATGGTCGAAAACTGTACAAACGAGGCAGCTGTTCAGGGCGACCTTTTCGTCGGCGGAATTGTCGGAAAAAATGACGGATATATAAAAACAGGCGATAACAAAGGTAAAATAAACGCAAGCGCAAATGAAAGCAGCAGCGGTATAGGCGGAGTTGCCGGAATTTCGGGCGGAGTTATCAACGGCACGTCAAACACGGGCGAAGTCGGATATATAAATCTGGGAGATAATATAGGCGGTATTGCAGGTGTGCAAAGCGGTCTTATTACGGAGTGTACAAACAGCGCAAAGGTGTTCGGCAGAAAAGCGGTTGGCGGAATTGTCGGAAGATTTGAGCCGTATAACAACATATCAAAGGAAACAATCAAGGAAGATGTTAAAAATAATATAGACGATATTCATTTGGATATTGACAAAGCAAAAGAGGATTTAAAATCCTTGCCGAATGATTGGAAAGACGATATAAAAGATTTGGCGAAGGGTCTTACCGGTATAGGTCTTGGCGACGGTTTGGGATTTTCAAAGCTGTCGGATAATGTGTCAAGGCTTACAGACTCCATGGTTGACAATACAAATCAGATTTCCTCAAGCACATCCGATATGTTAAACAGTGCGCAAAAGGCTATTGACAAGGCGAGCGCAAACAATTCAATAGGTGATTTGAGCAAAAAAATCGGCGATAAAATAGATAAGGCGGATACTGACGGCATAGGCGAGAATGTGAGAAACGTTTTGAGCGGACTTTCGGACGTGAACGATGAAACAAAAACGGCGCTTAAAACTCTCGATAAAACTCTTAACGAAACGCTGACATTTTTGACAGATAACAGTGATTCGTTCGGGGATTTAATGGATAATACCGTTGACCTTATCGATAAAGCTACAACGGCTATTGAAAACGGTGATAAAAATGCCGATGAATCTCTTAATGATCTGCGTGACAGGCTTGACCATCTTCAAAACGACTGTATCGACCCGCTTACGAAAAATCTTAAGCAGACGCATAAAAGCTTAAATGCGGCAATTAAGCAAATTCAAAGCTCGTTTGCGGACTCAGCCGATTCGATAACGCAGGTTATGCAAGACCTTGACAAGATTATAAAAAGAAGAATTGACCGTCTGGAAAAGCTTGATGAAAAAATCGAAAAAATCAAAGAGATTATTGACAATATAATAAACGGTATTAAGCCGAGCAAACCGATTGAGGCGGCAAAACTGTTTACAACCGTTTATGCAGATGATGAGGAATACGGTAACGATGACGAGAAAAAGGTGCAAAGCGTTGATATTCCGCTTTTGAGACCGGTTGCCGGTATTTGGTCGGAGGATGCTGTTGTAAAATTCTCGTATAACGAGGGCGAGATTAACGGTGTTGAATACACTGGTGGTATTGCCGGTGTTGTAGGAATGGAGTCATCGATAAAATCGGGACAAAATATGCAGTCGGCAGATACAGACCTTCTCGGACTTGACGGGTTTGTAAAAGCCGTTATATCGGCAAGCATAAACGATGGGAAAATTATTTCCAAAAACGGAAACGGCGGTGGAATTTCGGGATACTCCACAATCGGAATAATCAGAAACTCTATCGGCGGCGGAAAAGTTGAATCCTCGGACGGCGGATATGTCGGCGGAATTAGCGGTTACAGCAAGGGAACAATTGAAAAATGCATAGGCTTTGCCGATTTGCAGGCTAAGAAAAATGCCGGCGGTATTGCGTCATCATGCGAAAAGATAACACTTTGCTATGCATTCCCGAGAATTTATAAAGCGACGGAGCATATAGGTGCAATTTCGGGCGTTAATGCGGGCGATATTAAATACAATTACTTTATCAACGAAGGCTTGGGAGGTATAGACAGCGCCGACTATGACGGAAAAGCTGTTGCCTTGTCAAAGGATGATATGACCGCTGACGGCGTAATTCCGTATCTTATGGAAGGATTTACGGACGAAGATTGGTATATGGCGGAAGGAAGTACGTACCTGCCGCAGATAAGATATATTACCGATAACGAGTGTGAAACGATAGGTGCGTTTTTAAAGGCAAAGTCTGATGATTATGCAAAGCTTATCTTTAAGGTTGTATTTACGGATGATGAGGATAACGAGCTTAAATCACTTACCCTGCCTTACGGTCAGACTGTGGCGAGCGAGGATATACCAACACTTCCTCAAAAGGATGGCTTTACCCCCGAGTGGGATAATGACGTTACAAAGCCGATAGTAAGAAATACGGTTTTTAAATGTGTTTTCGATAACGCAACCACAACAATTTCAAGCGGCGAAAATCCACCCATAATTCTTGTTGAGGGTAATTTCCATTCGGACGCAAAGCTTGTTGTTGAGAATTTGTCATCGGATAATATCCATTTTAAAAATTACAGAGTTAAGAAAGGCTATACAATCAAGTCAACCGATGATTACGGCGGCAAGGTAACCGTCCGTGTTCGTGATGAAAAGAAAAAATGCCGTGCTGTCGGTGTTATGAGCAATGACGGTGTTAAGACAATAGAGGCGCACCGTGACGGCAGTTATATGGTTTTTGAGCTTGATTCTATGGGAGGCTTTTACGTTTTGACGGGTAAATTCAATCCTGTCCTGTTCCTAATCGTATTACTTGCTCTGGCGGCGCTTGCAGGACTGTTGTTCTTAGTGCACAAGCGCATGAAGACGGTAAGAAAAAAGATAAAAAAGAGAATTGAAAATCTTGAAAAACCCGATTGGGAAGACGATGATGACGATTTTGAAAATGCCGATGGTGAGGAAAATTCAAACGGGGAGATTTTGAATGACAATCAAACACCGGACGCTGATAATCTTCAAAACGAAAAAGCCGAAATTAAAGACAATACCCCTGAAAGCGACAATTGCGATGATGTGAGCAGTAAAGCCGAAAGCGCCGATGAGGGTGAAACAGAAAACAAAGAGCCACAAGGTGCGGCAACGAAATAATTAAAAATTGAGGATTTGCAAAAGCTTTCAGCTGTACAAATAAAACGGAATAAACAAAAAATCGGGATTTACGACTGCGGCGGTCGATAAATCTCCGATTTTTTTAGTTAAATACATATAGTCGGCAGTGACATTTCGTTATACTGCGTGGAAATCATTTTATCGTATGAAATTCTCGAATATATTCCCTTAAACTCTCCGTTATAAACGAACATTCCGGTTAAATTGCTTACGCTCCTCCATTTTTTCTCACCTGTTAAATCAATGTTTAAAAGTCGGTGCGGAGTGCAGAAACGCTGAAGAATGTAGCCTTTATTTACACATTTTTTCACGAAGTCGAGCCACCGGTCATTTTCACACTCAACGCCGGCATGAACTCCGAGTGAGCCGTACGAATCCTCCGGCTTTATTATCCAGCTGTCCTTATCGGTAAGTACCTCGGGATGCTCTTTCAAAACTTCATCCGTAAGCGATGATGTATACGGTACGTGCTCGGCAATAAAGTCACGTTCTCGCAGGGTGAACATATCCTGCGTTTGCGGATCGTGCAGGATTTTATAAAGTATTTTGTTATGTACAATCTGCGTTCTGAAATCGCCTATTAGACAAAATGCATTATCCTCAACCGCTGACAAAAAATCTCCGACATCCTCAAAATGCGCCTCAATATCGCTTGTTACCGCACGTCTGTAAACAACGTCAACTTCCATTCCGTTCGGCGTTATGCATTTGTTTCCGTCATATTTTAAATCTCTAATTTCGCATACCTCGCAGTTAATTCCGCGTTTTTGAAATCTGTCTTTAAATATATTGAATTCGTTTACCGTTGCGCTTTCCATAAAATCGGATATAACAACGTTAGGCTTTTCGTTTCGTGAATATTTATTTGCATATTCGCTGTAGATTTTAAGAACCTGATCGACCCAACTGTCAAAAAGCTCAAAGCTGTGAGGTGAATAAATGCTTGAAAACTCTTTGTAAGCTTTCGTTTTAGCAAGCGCAATATTAAGCTCCCTATCCTCATTCATTGCACTTGTACCGTCGGTATTGAATTCGCAGAACGAGAAGCTTTCGCTATCCTCGTCATAGAAAATATCAATTCTTGCAATCGGTATACATTCACTGTAGCTACGCGGTCTTAAAATCAGCTTTTCAAGACGTTCGCAAAATCCGAAAAGCCGTCTGTAATCGCTGTCGGTTTCGTATCTGTTTATAACCTTGCCGAATATACCGTAAAGTGTTTTAACCGCATCCGAAAAGATGTTTATATCTTTTTTTGTGAATATTTTCGGGCAATACATTGTACGAACAACTCTGTTGTGATATTTTGCGCTTGAGGATAAAATATAGTCCTTTGCAACTGCCGCACTTTCCTCGTATTCGGACGGATTTTGGCAAATTTTTTCAATATAATCGAATTCGGCACATTTGAGCGGCACAAGCGCGTTTAAGTAATTTATCTCGCTGCCTGAAAGCGCACGTCTTGCAAGTGCAAAAATCCGGCTTACAAGCTGTGTTACATTTTTACCGTATACTGTTGCATTATAGCCTTTTTCGGATATTTCGTTTTCTGCCGAATATATCTCGCTTTCGCATTTTACATGAGCAAACATTTCCTCGAGTGCCTGAAGATTATCCTCGTTGTACGCAAGCGCTTTAATAAGTGCCGCATATCCGAGCATACGCTCTTTGTCCATGCTGTCCGCACATCTTATTTCTATATAATTTTTAAGTCGGACTGCCGGAAAAAGCATTGATAACAAATGCTCCGCAAAATAAAGCTTTTCATCACCTAAAATATCGGCGGCGCTTTTATTGCCGGCATAAACGCTCTCTCCGTTTTTGCCGTAATAAATTATGAGCGGACAATTATACGCAAACTCGGCATATTTTTTATACGAATAATCTCCCGACACGCTTCCGGGGAAATATCCGCATCTTGACGGGTCTACGTTGTTCCAAACCTGCGTTCTTACAATGTTTTTATTCCATTTTTTATCACGGCTGATATGTGGCCGTGTTTGTGATATAAGCGATAAAACGGGAGATAGAATTTCAAAAATTCTAAGCTTTCGCATACAGTCTCCCTCGTCTGAAAAGTCTATTGAAATTTGCGTTGACGCCGTTGTCCGCATCATATATTGCCCGAGTGTCCCCGATTTTTGAAAGTACTTATCCATAAAAGTATATCGGTCTTTATCAAAAAACGGAAAATCCTCCGCTTTTTTTTCGCCGCAATATGCCAGCGGATGCATACCGCATTCGGTCAGGAAATACCCCTCCTGATTTAAAATTCTGTCAGCTTCACTTCTGAACGATGAATATATTCTGTCTATCTCCGAAATATCCTCGCACGGCTTTATGCTGATTTCAACTTGAAACCCCGGCTCAAATGTCAGCGTGTACTCATCTCTTACAAGGCAATTGTCTTGAAGATTACCGCCTGTCTGAGCCATTTTTTTAAGAAAATCAAGTATCAAATCACGTGATGCAAAATTATAATCACCGTCGCACACAAAATGCTCGATTTCCGCACCAAGCCGCTGTTTATTGGATTTTCCGCTGTCAATATACCTGCAAATTACATCTGTATTATTCATAAAATACGCTCTTTTCATTAATCTAATTACACTAATTGTATCATAAATGAGAAAAAATGTCAATACATAATTATGTCGAAATATAAATAAAACCCCCAAAACGCATATTATCGTTGTGGGGATTTGATTGGCTTGTTAAAATGTTTACGGATATACTACCTGAAACGCAACGTTACTTCCGTCCTGCGAAATACGATATTTCTGATATGATATTCCGCTTTCGTTCAGCTCATCTGTAAAGCTTTTAAAATTATCACCTGTAAAGTAGTAATACTGTTCGCTTTCGTCCGACACATACTTTTGTATTAATGCCGAAACAGCTTCTTTATCCTTTGAGGAAATGAACATAGAACCTCTGCCGACCTCGTATTTGTCTTCTCCTCGGCGGCTGTCTTCTATCTTTTCAACACCTATTTCATCAAGTGATGCAAGAGTTACGGGAGTTGCAATAATACTTCCGGTTTTTGAGTTTGACGCACTTTCAAGAAGTGCAAATTCAGCACTCAAATCTCTCTTTTTAACGGGAATATCCTCAATGGAAACCCCCGAAACTTTAAATTCATTTTCTACGCTTGATGCGAGAACTACTTGCTTTCTCGGATCCATATATGACGGAACGCCTTTCGGCATCTCCGTTTCTTCAGCTGCGGCGGTAGCTTCCGGCTTTGACGTTTCTGTTGCCGGTGCGGCAGGAGCAGCCGTATTTACAGCGGCAGACGCTATCGGTGCAGGCTTTGACGTATTTTTAGGCACTGAAGCACTCGCACTCTTTTTTTTGTCATTTTTTTTAGCCTTATCGGCAATCTTTTTTTGCGGATTTTCGTATGCAGGCAACGGTGTACTCTGTTCCTCAGCCGATATATTGTCAACTATCGGCGTTTCGCTCGGCTGCTCCGTTTGAACCTCGGCAGCTGTCGGAATGGGAACATTATCGGTACTTGTACTGTCTGTCAGTCTAACCATATCTACACCGAGAACCGCAACGAGAACAAAACACGCCGCAACGGCAGAATATCTGCGCACGGGGATACGAAAGCTTCTCTTTTTCTCATCACGCATAAGCTCGCTATCGAGTCTATCGTTTAATTTATCGAGAAAATCGGCAGGAGGTTCTATTCCGGGCATTGAAGAAAGCACATTTTTTAAGGACATGGCAAGCTCATATTCTTCTCTGCATTTTTTACATTCTTTAATATGACTTTCAAACGATTCTTTCTCTTCCTCGCTGCAAACGCCGCTGATATAATCGTCAACCATGTCAAAATACATATCGTTCAACCCAATCGCCCCCTTCCGTTATTATTTTAATCCGGTAAAAACACGTCTGTTTTTATCTTTCATCTTATTAGACGCACGTTTAAAAGAAAAGTTCCCTTTTTTCAGAAATTTTATTTCTTAAAGCGGCACGTGCTCTATTTAATCTTGACTTTACCGTTCCTGTCGGACACTTTAATATTTCGGCAATTTTATCGTACGCCATACCTTCTATATCGCATAGCGTAATAACCGTTTTATATTCCTCACTCAATTCGTCTATTGCCTGACGCACAAGCTTTTGCCGTTCGGTTTGTTCGATTTTCTGCTCCGGCGTAAGTGATGTATCCGCAATTTCCATTACCTCCATATCCTCATTCAAGGATGTGTCTATACTTACTGTTCTCGCACTTCTTTGACGTTTTCTGAGGCAGTCACGGCATATATTTACCGCTATTGTATAAATCCACGTCGACAGCGATGAATTCCCTTTAAACGAGTCTATGCTTTTATATATTCTTATAAATACCTCCTGCGATGCATCAAGCGCTTCTTCCTTATCCGAGAGCATTCCGTAGGCGATATTTATTATTTTTCCCTCATATTCTTTTACAAGAACATTAAACGCCTCTCTGTCACCGTGCTTCAGACGTTTAACAAGCTCTGCTTCACTCAACGCATCACCCCCTTGTCATTGGCATTTAAATACTGTCTCTTGTAAATATTATACTACATATGTCGGAATATGTCAAGAAATTTAATTGCTTAGAGTTGCACCCGTGTAGTATTTTTCGAGAATATCTTTATATGTCATGCCCTCACGTGCAAAATAATCGGCGCCGTATTGGCTCATTCCGACTCCGTGACCGTTTCCTTTTACGGTCATTTTAATTTCCGAGCCGTCTGAATTTATCTGAACGTTAGTTGAGCGTAAATCAAATATACTTCTAAACTCCGTACCTTTTATTTGTACGCCGTAGACCTTCATTTGAATTATTCCGCCGGCGGTGCTGCGCTGAATATCCGAATACGGCTCGCATTTATCATCTGCCGATGGAATTTTTTCAAAAATCCTTTTTTTATACTCATCTGCCGAGCATGAGAATTCAGAGCTGAATTTTGGGGAAAGCTCATCTCCCCTGCTGTCAACGCTTACAAGATATGCTACATCTCCGCCCCAAACGTCTTTTGCGTTTTCCGTCATGCCGGACGAGGTAGAATGAAAAACGGCATTTATCGGCTCACCGTCATACATCATTATTTTGCCCTCGGTTTCATCTACCGCTTTTGATATTTTGTCCCAGTATTGCGCTCTTTTATCCTCCTGCCATGCATTTTTTCGCTCTTTTTCGCTGAGCCATGCTTTACAGTGATGATAATCCGTGCAGATCGGCGCACCTTTATGCTCCGGCGGATAGTTGCCTTTTTTTGTTTTATATCTTAAATATGTTCTTGCCGCAACTGCCTGTGCTTTTAGTGCTTCGATATGAAAATCCGCCGGCATTTCAGCCGCCGTCACCTCTTTTAAATATTGAGATACGTTCATTTTCTCAACCCTGTCCTCACCGTCAATATACACGTTTATGTATTCTTTTTTCTCCTCGGTATTTATTTTATCCGAAATACAAATTATTATCATCGGCAAAAACACGGTAATAAATGCTATGTAAACTACCGCCGCAATTATTTTTTTCATATAATCACAACCTTTCAAAGTAATTATATGTTTGTCTTTTGAAAAAAATAAGAACACCGTGAAAATTTAGGTGTTCTTATTTCCGGGGCATAAGCACCCCAATCCGATAAAATATTAAAGGGAAGGTATATCGTGTAAATTAAATTTACATTTGTAGTATACCTCACTTTTTTCATTTTATACATGAATTATTTAATTATAAGCGATTCTCCCGTCATTTCGGCAGGCTTTTCAAGTCCCATTATATCAAGCATCGTCGGAGCAAGATCGGCAAGCTTACCTTTTTTAAGCTCCTTGTCGCCTATTCCCATAACTATGAGCGGAACGGGATTTGTTGTGTGTGCCGTAAATACGTCATTGTTTTCGGGGTCAATCATACAGTCTGCGTTTCCGTGGTCGGCTGTGATAAGAATTGCAGCGTCCTTTGAAAGAAGTGCACGTACAACTTTTCCGAGACATTCATCAACGGCTTCAACGGCTTTCTTTGCTGCGTCAAATACACCTGTGTGACCAACCATATCGCAGTTTGCGAAATTAAGCACTATACAGTCATACTTGTCCTCGTTTATAAGCTCAACGCAGGCGTCCGCAACCTTATATGCACTCATTTCGGGCTGCATATCGTATGTTGCAACCTTCGGTGAGGGGATAAGTTTTCTGTCTTCGCCGTCATAAACCGTTTCAACACCGCCGTTGAAGAAAAATGTTACGTGAGCATATTTCTCTGTTTCAGCTATTCTAAGCTGCTTAAGACCTTTCTTTGAAATGTATTCTCCGAATGTGTTTTTAAGCGTTTCGGGTTTGAATGCAACGTCAACGTTCGGCATTGATGCATCGTACTGAGTCATGCATACATAGTAAAGCGGGAAGAACTTTCTGTCAAATCCCTTAAAATCGGGGTCAACAAGCGTTCTTGTAAGCTCTCTTGCTCTGTCGGGACGGAAATTGAAGAAAACAACAGAATCATTTTCCGATACCTTACCGACCGGCGCACCGTCTTTTTCAACAACAGCGGGAATAATAAACTCGTCTGTAATTGCCGCACCGTTTTCATCAAGCGTTTCGTACGATTTTTTCATCATTGAAATTACATCGCTTGTTTTAACACCTGTGCCTCTTACGATTGCATCATATGCTTTTTCTACTCTGTTCCAGTTTGTATCTCTGTCCATTGCATAGTATCTTCCGTTTACGGTTGCAATTTCACCAACACCGCACTCGTCAAGCTTCTTTTGCAGCTGTTCGAGATAGCCCACGCCGCTTGTCGGGGATACATCACGACCGTCCATGATACAGTGTATATAAACTTTTTTAAGTCCGCTTGCTTTTGCAAAATCAATAAGTCCGAAAAGGTGCTTTATGTGACTGTGAACGCCGCCGTCCGATAACAGACCGATAAAATGAATGGCGGAATTATTTTTTTTGCAGTTTTCGGCAGCCTTCAAAAGCGCCTCGTTTTTAAAGAAATCGCCGTCATCAATGGACTTTGTTATTCTTGTAAGCTCTTGGTAAACAACTCTGCCTGCGCCGATATTTGTATGTCCGACCTCCGAGTTGCCCATTTGTCCGTCGGGCAGACCTACGCTCATGCCGCTCGCATAAAGAAGTGTGTTCGGGTAATCGGCAAAATACGAGTCGAGATTTGGTGTGTTTGCGGCTTTGATAGCGTTGCCCTTTACATTGTCGCTTAAGCCGTATCCGTCAAGAATTATAAGTGCAATAGGTTTTTTCATATAAAAAATCCTTTCCGTTTTTTTAAATTTAAAACAGGGAGAACACAAGCGTCTCCCCGTTAGATATATCAATTATTTAGCTGCTTTAACTATTACAGCAAAATCAGCTGATTTAAGAGAAGCTCCGCCGATAAGACCGCCGTCTATATTTTTCTTTGCAAGAAGCTCTGCGGCATTACCTGCATTCATGCTGCCGCCGTATTGGATTGTTACAGCATCGGCAGTCTTGTCATCATAAAGACCGGCAAGCACGCCTCTGATACCGCCGCAAACGTCCTCAGCCTGCTCTGCTGTTGCTGTTTTGCCTGTGCCGATTGCCCAAATAGGCTCGTAAGCTACAACAACCTTTGCTGCGTCTTCTGCACTGATGCCGGCAAATGCTTTCTTAATTTGAATTGTGATAAGCTCCATTGTTATTCCGGCTTCTCTTTGCTCAAGGCTCTCACCTACGCAAACGATAGGAAGAAGTCCCTTTTCAAGAGCCTTTTTAACCTTTGCATTTACAGTTTCATCTGTTTCGGCAAAGTACTGTCTGCGCTCCGAATGACCGATTATTACATAATCAACGCCGAGGTCTGCAAGCATATCTGCGCTTACTTCGCCCGTGAATGCGCCCTTATCCTCAAAGTGAAGATTTTCTGCGCCGATTTTAACGTGTGTGCCGTCAGCAGCTTTTACAGCCTCGCTTAAGTTTACAAAAGGTGTGCAGCAAACAACCTCACAAGCTGCGCCTTCCGTAGCCTTTGCAACTTCCTTAACGAAATCGTATGTTTCCGACGGAAGCTTGTTCATTTTCCAGTTACCTGCAATAATGTATTTTCCCATTGTATTTTCCTCCTCTTATATACGCATTGATGGGGTGCCGCATCAGCAAACACCCCGTTTGATTTTGATAAATCCGGACGCAAAGCATATAAATTTCAAAATATTTTGCGCCGAATGTCAGCCTCGCTTTTTATTATTTATCGTTGATAGCGGCAATACCCGGAAGCTCCTTACCCTCGAGGAATTCCATTGATGCGCCACCGCCTGTTGAGATGTGGCTCATCTTGTCGCCGAGACCTGCCTGGTTAACAGCAGCAACACTGTCGCCGCCGCCGATTATTGTTGTAGCGTCAATTTCAGAGAGAACCTTTGCAATAGCGTTTGTTCCCTTTGCGAAATTAGACATTTCAAATACGCCCATAGGACCGTTCCAAACAACGGTTTTTGCGCTCTTAACAGCGTCCGAGAAAAGGGCGATTGTCTTTGGACCGATATCGAGTCCCTGCCAGCCGTCTTCTATTCCGTTTTCAACAACCTTTGATTCAGCGTCGTTGCTAAATTCGTTTGCAACAACCGTATCAACGGGGATAAGAAGCTTAACGCCCTTAGCTGCTGCCTTTTCCATCATTTCCTTTGCATAGTCGATATAATCGCTCTCAAGAAGTGAGTCGCCTACGCCCAAGCCATTTGCAGCCATGAATGTGTAAGCCATACCGCCGCCGATAATAAGAGTATCAACCTTTTCGAGAAGGTTGTTGATTACTGAAATTTTGCTCGATACCTTTGAGCCGCCGAGGATTGCAACAAGCGGTCTTACCGGATTGTTTACGGCGTTTCCGAGGAAGTCGATTTCTTTTTTGATAAGGTATCCGCATGCAACAGTATCAATATACTTTGTTACGCCTACGTTTGAGCAGTGCGCTCTGTGTGCCGTACCGAATGCATCGTCAACAAATACATCTGCAAGAGAAGCAAGCTCTTTGCTGAAGTTATCCTCGTTCTTTGTTTCTTCTTTTCTGTATCTTGTATTTTCAAGAAGAACAACGTGTCCGTCCTTCATCTGTTCAACAGCCTTTTTTGCATTATCGCCCACAACATTGTCATCAGCGGCAAATACAACTTCTTTTCCGAGCTTTTCGGAAAGTCTTTTTGCAACCGGTGCAAGAGAAAGCGACGGTACAGGCTCACCCTTAGGCTTACCCATGTGTGAGCAAAGAATAACCTTAGCTCCGTTGTCTATAAGATATTTAATAGTAGGAAGTGCGCCTACAATTCTGTTTTCATCGGTAATGTTACCGTTTTCATCGAGCGGAACGTTAAAGTCGCATCTAACGAGCACTCTCTTACCGCTGACTTCGATGTCCTCAACAGTTTTTTTATTAAACATTTTTATTTCCTCCATTTCTGTGCAAAGCACAAATGCTTTTCAAGGCTTTTACCTATACTTATATTGTACCTCATTTAACGTTTTTTTTCAAGCTATTTTTCTTCTTTTGTCATACTAAATTTAGTCGGTTTATTGTCATTTTTTTGTCAATTATGCACTATACAACCCCGATTTTATCACTTCAAGAGAGATTTCGGAACTGATTTTTAAATCTGCACCGCCGAGTGAAGTGCGAATTTGCTCCGGATTTTTACATCCGACAATCGGAACGGTGCAAAACGACGGATTGTTTAAAAGCAGCGAAACGGTAAGAGAAGATATATCGCAGCCTGTTTTGCGGCATATATCGGCAAGCATATTGTAAACATTTTCGCTTTTTTCGTTTTTGTACCTTACCCTTGCCTTATCGGATAGCTCGCGACCGCTGAAAATCTTTGAAAAATATCCCTTTGACTGCGCCGAAAACGCAAACAGGCTTATATCCTTTTTCGAGTAATATTCAAATTCGCTGTTTTTCATTATTTCAAGACCGGGTTCGATAACGTCAATGTTCGGGCAGGCAAGACCAAATTGTATTTGACTCGATACAACCGCCGCACCGTGCTTGCGGCAATATTCGTCTGCTTCCTCAAAACGCTCCGTTGACCAGTTTGAAAGTCCAATTGTGCGTGATTTACCTTCTTTTAAAATTAAAAGCATGGTATCCATTATTTCGGGTATGGGTATTGATTTATCATCACGATGCAGAAAATAAAAGTCAACGTAATCGGTTCCGAGATTTTTAAGGCTTGAGTTGATGTCGCTGAGTATTTCATCTCTTGAAAGGCGTGACTTTAAAGTGTTCAAATCGTGATGCCCGCCTTTTGTGGATATAAAAAGCTTGCTTCTTATGTTTTTATCCTTTATCCATTTTCCGATTGTTTTTTCGCTCAGACTCGATTCGCCGCCGTCCCAATTCCCGTAAACTGCGGCAGTGTCTATTAGGTTTCCGCCTAAATGGTAAAATTCATCAAGCACGGCAAAAGAGTCGTCTGCGCTCAAATGCGTTCCCATTCTGTCTGTTCCGAGCGCAATTTGACTTGACGTTATATCGGTGTTTGGGTGTGTGATGTACTTCATTTCTTATCTTCCTCCACAACCGGAATAAAATGCTTGGCAAAATTTCCTTTGCCACGATTTTTAACATAAAAATATCCTATTACGCTAAAGACAACCGCACCTATAAAGTTGACAAATAAGTCCTTCATTGTATCATAAAGACCGATATCGAGATAGCCGTTTATAGGTAGGGCTTGTCCGTTTACAACAGTTTGCGTTACATCTTTAATTATAACGGGACTGTTAAGTCCGGTCGGGTTTAGCAGAACGGACGAAATTGTGTTTACTACCGTGTCTTTTTGCATATCCGTATGCAGAAGCACATCACAGCTAAACTCGAAAAATTCCCAAAGTACTCCTATCGTCATCGAAAAGCAAAATGCTACGACTGCCAAATAAAACGGTGACAGCTGAAATTTCACACCGCTGTTTCTGTTTAACAAATCAACGAGAGAAAATCCTATGGCGGCACACAAAAAACCGTTTATCGTATGCAGCATTGTATCCCAAAACGGGAATTTTGTGTAATAACTGTTCATTTCTCCGAGAATTTCTGCGGCGAAAATAAACAGAAGAATTATTATTTCAAGCACCGTCGGCAGCTTGATTGAGAAATTTTTCTCTATAAATGCCGGCACGAGAAAAAGGATGAGACAAAGCGAGCATACAAATACGTTTTCGTATTTCCCTGTTACACACGAGAAAACGAGCGCCGCAATAACGAGTGCACGCAGCAAAACATAAACGACAAATGTTACTTTGTGATTTTTAATCTGTTCTCTTAAGGATTTTATTTTCAAAATTTATCCTCTCCGTTTCTTGTATTCTAATAATTATTATATCCCGAAACGGTGTATTTGTCAAGCAGAATTTGGCAGTCAGATTAAATATTATTGCGTTTATTTTTCTTATGTTTTCATAAACTACGATCGGAGGCGATATGAAATGAAAAATAAAAAAAGAGATTATAATATTTGCAATATCGACATAACCAATGCCGTAAGTGCAAATGAGTGTACGGGTCTTATGCCGTCTGCGCCAAAAAATGAATATGAAAAGCAATCATACTTTGATATTGTAGATTTTTCCCCAAAATCGGCAGAAAAATGCTGATTTAAAAATTTAATTGCGTAGAAAGTTTACCCGGCGCACCGTGAATAGTTTTTTAATAACATTTTCGTATTTTGGCATATGTATTTCAACTCACACGCCCCTCGCGGGGCGCGACTTGAGGATTATGCAAATTTGCTTAAAATGTCGAAAATTTCAACTCACACGCCCCTCGCGGGGCGCGACGCAAACTGTACCGTTTCCGTGTGGGACGATGAAATTTCAACTCACACGCCCCTCGCGGGGCGCGACCTTCGCCTTTTGCAAGCTTACAAAACGTTTCTTTATTTCAACTCACACGCCCCTCGCGGGGCGCGACTGCATGACGGCGCATTATACTTCAAATCAGCATCATTTCAACTCACACGCCCCTCGCGGGGCGCGACTTGGAAACAGTATCAGTTTTAAAACACAAACAGATTTCAACTCACACGCCCCTCGCGGGGCGCGACGAATGTCGCAAAAAATATTGGCTTGCGGAGGTAGATTTCAACTCACACGCCCCTCGCGGGGCGCGACTGCCGTTTGAAAATGCCTGTTTGATGGTGTTTAATATTTCAACTCACACGCCCCTCGCGGGGCGCGACCACACATTAATGCCCCCGAATTTTAACATTTCGATTTCAACTCACACGCCCCTCGCGGGGCGCGACTATCAGTGCTTAAAGACCTCACGGCTTTGCTTGGTATTTCAACTCACACGCCCCTCGCGGGGCGCGACAGTCTACGGTAAGGACGGACATAGACAGAGGGAATTTCAACTCACACGCCCCTCGCGGGGCGCGACTGCTGACAAGTATGGAAGAAGATTTGAATGCAAAATTTCAACTCACACGCCCCTCGCGGGGCGCGACTTTGCGTCCTCATCCTCATCATCTGATATTTTTAATTTCAACTCACACGCCCCTCGCGGGGCGCGACGCAACGCTGATAGATTAGATGTATGCTTTGTTTTCAATTTCAACTCACACGCCCCTCGCGGGGCGCGACGCGGATGGGTAGGTCGTTTGTGAATTAGCGGAAATTTCAACTCACACGCCCCTCGCGGGGCGCGACAATGGCTTGATCATAGTATCTGTCTGGTGACAGATATTTCAACTCACACGCCCCTCGCGGGGCGCGACCGCAAAATATTGCATAATAAATTGCAGTCAACACCATATATAGGGGGCGGACACATATATTTAATATAATTATTAAATATTTTACTAAAAAACGCTTGTTTTTCAGGCGAACCTAACGGTTTTTATTAAACTCCACAGGTTCTCCTATATTATAATCACTCCTTCCGAGTCATAAGTTTGCTTTGCACCAAAGTGTTCAATCTTTCTTTGCCAATTATTACCTAAATAATAAAACCTAAGACTATCGCTCTCTTCATTCATTATACTCAAAAGTTTATCCTTCAGTTTCAAAAAAGCACCATAATCCAAGTTAGCCTCAAAAACAGAATTTTGAACCCTTTGAGCATGATTTTGACATTCTTTCGCTATTTTCCTAAGCCGTTTTGCACCTGCCCTATCACTTGTTTGAACATCATAGCTTATCAACACCATCATGCCTATCACCTCACAATATAACATGGATATTCCTCTATTTCTCTCCTCAAGTATTTTGATAACAAGTTAGACTGTACATACGGTATCAAGCCTTCTTGAATCTTTTGCTTCAAAACAGGATGCTCAATTGAATTTCTCTTTTTTTCCTGCCATCTGGAAATGACTTTTTTTCTTCCTGAATCATTAAGCAATACTGCTCCGGACAATTGCTCCTCAAAGTCATGTTCGTTTAAAACTGACAAATTAATTAAAGTCAAAACAAACCTTTCAGCTACACATCGCACTTCCTCAACCAAATCACAAGCCAGTGATGGTCTTCCACTCCTAAGAGTATGATAAAACCCTATACTACTGTCTAAACCAACTGTTTCAAGCGCAGATGCATACTCGTTTACAAGCAATGTATAAACAAATGACAGCACAGCATTCACCTTATCAAGCGGCGGTCGTCGATTTCTTTCCGAAAATGAAAAATTCTTATTCTTAATCAATTTGCCGAAAATCGAAAAATAATTATGCGCACAGTTTCCCTCTATACCAAGGATCGAACTTAACTCATCTGCTTGATACACATTCTCTATTCCCGATTTAAGAGATTGTATGACTTTTTGAACAGCATCATCACTGCGAAGCTCAACATTATCATGCATTGATCGTTTAATCAACGAAATCGAATTTGCAAGCTTTGCAGCCACTGTATTTTGTGCAAGATGAACGTTTTCCTGTCTGAAAATATCTATCTGTGAAACTCTCAAAAAAACGTTTCCTTTTGTTTCCCCGGATACTTTAGCAAGAAATTTCCCGGTCGGACTGATAAAACTAATCGGAACCATTTTTTCATTGCATTTACCCATAACAGCGGGCGAGCATCCGACATAGCTAAAACAAACAACCGCTTCAATATTGTCAAACGGTATACGAAAATCCTTTTGTCCTTCTATATGACAAACAAAATTTTCCCCATCAAGTGAAAGGTACGCTTTTTCATTTGTAATATACAGAGTATTTAAAAGCTTTCTCATATATCTTTCACTCTCTTCTCTATAATTGCTTTTGTATTTGATAATTTCATTTTCGGAATACACATATCCTTCATTGAACAGCCACTGCAATACTGTCCTTTTCGTATAGGTGGTATAACACCTGCTTTTGTATACTCTCTTATTTCATTCAGTAGTTCCAAAACCTGATTATAATATATATCATACTCCGCATCAAAAGGAAGCTTTATGTGTTTTTTTACATCCGCATAATAAATTTCGGCTTTGCACGACTGTTTAAAGATGTAATCAACGCATAGCTTTTGTGCAAAAACTTGTATTGCATCTTCCTTCAAAAAATCAGCAGAGACAGGTTTCTTTGGTTTGTATTCAACTACGCAAAGTCCATCCTGCCTTTCCTCAATGCAATCCGTCACACCGTAAAGGCCCAAATCATCATTCCAGACTCTTACCGAAGAATATACTTTCTTTGCACGAGAGACATATTGCGTATTGGAATGCACCCTTTTATGCAACAAATTTGCCTTGACCACAAAATAATTCTCTGCCCATGATTGATTTATCTGTATCAATCCCCACCTATGCGGACAATACATATAATGCTGTAAGGATCTGATACTTACATCATCAATCATATTTTTGATTCAAAGCTAACACCTTCCGGAAGGTTTTGACTATCAACATTTATTTCATAATCGTCAAACGAACGTGGCGGCATATCACCACATTTCTCACAAATGGTTATTCTGTCAAATAGTTTATGCGACGGTGCATTGCCAAGAATATTGTCATGTTTAAATACATATAGTTTTCTCATACACATTTTTCCTCTGGCCGCACTGTGGTCATCTTCAAACATATTTATTATCGCTCTCCAAAGCAATTCCAAATCTTCCTCCGAAAAACCTGTAACATTTTGAGCTAATGAAGCGGAAATATATCCCTCTGCGCGATATACCCCATAAGGAATAACACTCTTTCTCCCCATTTCCGTATCACCGGTCTCTTTGCGGTCATCAGTTGTTCTTGCCTGTCTTGTGATTGTAAGTTCCAACGGCTGAACCGGAGAGAGACTGCGTGCAAAATTAATCTGCACCGGTCCTCTTACTATTCCGCACGGATTGTCACCGGTTGACATTACCGCTCCGAATGTACGAACATCATAATAATGCTCACACATATAATCGCGTGCTTTTCTTACATCATCTTCATTTTTTCCTTTTTTTCCTTTATCCAAATTTTGTGTTTCATATGCCTGCTCAAAATGAGAATTTAGAGATCTTTCCGGTTTAACAAGTATTCTGTATTTACCTTTTTCCTCATCAGAAAACTCTGTGTTTGCTACCAAATCTACATAATTGCGGATTTTTCTTTTTATGCAAACATCCGTCACAAAACCATATCCTGTTTCGGAATCGACTCTTGGCATATTTCCGGCATCCGGATCTCCATTAGGATTTCCATTTTCTACATCAAAAATCATAACAAAATCATATCTGTTTTTAATTGTCATTTTTATTCACTCTCTTTCTTTGTATTAAAAAAATCGTTTCTTTGCTGATAATATCCTATAATAAACTTCCCCTGCTCGGCAAGACTCAACATTTTAGGGAATTCTCCGTTTAACATATCCACTATGTCTCCTATTTGCTTGCTATAATAAACCGGGTTATCAAGCTTAGCCAAATGATATTGACTTAATCTCATAATTTTAGGAAATACCACCGCCGGTTGTGTAACAGCAGTTGAAAAATAAGTATCCCTTATAGTTCGGTTTAGCTTTCCTCCGGCGGCCGACTGTTGAATTCTCTCAAGTACCGCAAACAATCGCCCGCACAAATAAGCTTGATTTGCATTTTCCTTGTCCAAATACATTGTAATTTCCTCCTTTTCGTTATTTATTCTTGATTTTCTGTTTAAGTATGCCTTTATAATGCCAGCTCGTACATCATTGAGCTTTATAAACGAACTTCTCTCTGTATCCGAATCCAGCTTAATTCTTCTGATAACATTTTCAAGCAATCCTATAGGATACATATATCCATTGACGACAGCATTCATAAGCTTTGCAATCAATGACGGATCATAATTAGGATTAGTCGCTTTTGGAGAAATTAATTCTCTGTTAATTTGACTAAACGATATAAGTTTTTGGTTTCCATTAATTCTCAAATCATTTTGATGTCTTATTACATTTCCCACTATTTTCCCGAATTTTTGACGATAAATAAATTTTACTGCCAATCTCGATGAATTAGGCTTTAATCCTACCATATAATAATCAACATTATCGTCAAAATATTTTCCGATTTCGTCCACGGTATTCTGACCGATATAACCGCTTTTTATTTTTCGCGCAAAATCGTCAAGCGCCTTGCTTGCCTCCTCAGAACTCATTTTATCAGATTCATCAAACACAAACGCAGACATAAAATCATCGCATTGTTCATCATCAGATGCCGCCCAATGTATGACAGTAATATCACCCAAGGAATTTTTATGCCCTTTATGCGACATCAAATAATTAATAGCCTCGACATATTTTTTCATGGCATTTTCTGAAATATTACTATTAATTGATTGATTCTTCCCATATGACGAATCAGAAGGGTTGTTAAAATTAACTAAAGCACTTCCCATCGCGTTAAAACCCTTAATTTTATTATGAACACGAGCTATTTCTTCACACTTACCGGTTATACAGCACTGTGATTTGTACGCATCATCATTTTGCTCAACAGAATTCATTAATTCGTTCCATTTTTCTTTAACTTTATTATCTTCATGCAATAACACTCCCGGCTGACCGGAAAGACAAAACGCATACTTACCGGTTAAGAAGTTTTTGCCCACTTCTATTAACAACTTGTTTTCTGTTTCTTGCTCCGGCTTCCAACTTTCGATAAACTTTCTGTACGCATTAACAATCGGTGAATCTATTCCGTCTATAAAGTCCAGATTTTTTTGAACAAAATCATTGTGTGACTTTACTGCCTTGTCAACATCCTTTTGACTTATCGCCCAATTCGGCCCGAATATATATAACGGTCTATGCTCGATTATATTACTGCATATGCTTGTTTTTTCGCTTCTTTGAATAATTTGCACGGGTCTTGATTTGTAAACAACTTTTTCTTTCCCGTTTTTCCCGACAATTGTCTCCGAAACTTTCCAATCTATAATGTTATCTATGATTCCATCTTCTGTTAAAGATATTAAATAATCTATTCCTATTTCAGAATATCCTCTCGGAATTACTTTATTCTTTTTCTCCAGAACATCATAGTATTCATACAAGGCATTAATCAGCATAATACCACCTCCGCATATTTCTTAACATCTATTACACCATCAATCATATGCGGTCTGTAATAAACAGCATCAGCACAATCCGAAAACACCGGGGCTTCCCAATTGTTATTAATCGGAATACCACCATCTTTAAATTTCAAGCTGTAAACCATATATCCGATATCAATGTCACCTTTAAGCTCTTGAGAGACTTCATTTGTATTCAGCTCATCAACAAGTTCTATTTTTCTAACCGAGAATTCTCTGCACCCCAAGCACGGCATTCTAAACCACTGCCCGTTTCCAAGTCTCCTCTTTATAATGTTATAATGCTTTTTATCTCCATCAAGCTCATCATCACTTTTAATGTGTGTCAGTTCAAAGTGAAATTCAATACCGTATTTCACATTCTTTAACACCATTGAAGCTCTTTGTGTACGGCTTTCGGAAGCATAAACGGATATATCCTCATTTTTGCCTTTCATCATTGATTTCACCTTGCTTCCGCTCACAATCTCCTTAATTTCATTTCGACGGATATTTTCGAATTTTATCGGATTGTAAACCACAATTCTATCGATTACATATCGTATCGCCGGCTTCCAATAAATACTTTTGAGCATACCCTCCAAAGCACACGGCGTCGGAACATCATAACTGACGCGCTCAACTTTCAATTCAGGCCTTGTAAAGCATGCATAATCACCTTCTACAATGATTTTAAATCCATACATTTCTATACCTCCATTCACAAAATATAATCTTTTGTTTCAAAATCAATTCCTATATTTTCGTCATAATAGTCGCTGTTTGTCAACACAAAAATCCCACCGTCGTAGTTTTCTATCACCCCTTGACTTATTAAATCATTCCGCTCATTTTCATATACGGTACAACTGTATTTTTGAAGTTTTCGAATATTTGGGAAACCTGCTTTGAGCTGATAAATCAGTTCATTGCTTTCATCGTTTTCATTAATGACAATGGATGTCGTTTTGCCGGTAATCATTTTCATACTGTAATCGGCAAACGGAATTGACTGAATATTATCGCAGATACTGCTTAAAGAGTTTTTAGCAATGCTATCCTGCATTGCTTTATAAAAATACTCATAGTATTCTCTAACAGCCTCCTGTGATGAAATATCGTCACATTTTTTTATTATTCCGTTTGTAATATTTATTCTTATTCCAAGGTCACCTGACACGCTACTTTCATCTCGCGAAAAAACATAGACCTTGCCGCATTTTCTTTTTCCCTCTCTATTGCATCTTCCACCTGCCTGCAAAATACTGTCAAGTCCAGACAACTCTCTAAACACAGTGTAAAAATCAAGGTCTACACCTGCCTCAATAAGCGATGTGGATACTACAATTATTCTCTCATTTTCCGGAACATTTACACAGTCAGGATATTTTTCTGCCTGCTTTTCGAGTCCCAAACGTATTTCTGCAATTACTTTTTCACGATCATATGAAGTCATATATGTTGATAAATGATATCTATTTCCCATACACATTGCATAGAGTTTTCTCGCCGTTTTTCGATTATTTACAATAATCAAAGAAGATGGGCATTGCTTTGCCTTGCATATCAAATCCTCGTCGCTAATTTCTGACAAGTTCTCATACTCACACTTTTTAAACCTACAAAAAAGCGACTTATCCTCAATCAAATCAACGGTTTGTAATTCGCCGGCATAGTTGCAAATTAATTCCTTAAAATCAGGCATAGTTGCTGTCATAAAAATAGCTTCCGCATTTAAGTAATTTGTAATATATGCAACTGCCTTTAAACACGGCTGTAAGCAATCAATCGGCATTAAATGGGCTTCATCGAATACAATTATACTATCACCCATATTATGAAGCTTCCTCAATTTGCTTCTTCTATTTGAGTAAACAGACTCGAAAAACTGCACCGCTGTTGTAATAATAATTTTTGCATCCCAATTTTCAGTAGCATACGCAGCCGTTTTAGCATTGCTTTCATCATCGCTTATATCGTACGAAAAGCTCGATTGGTGTCTTAATATTTGAGCGCAGCCTTCAAAAAGTTCTTCAAACGTTTCAGCGGTTTGATTAATTATGCTATTATACGGTATAACATAAATAAGTCGTTTTTTTTTCATTTTCATTGCCCGATATAAAGCACAGTACAGTCCTGCAAACGTCTTACCACTTCCCGTAGGCATATTCATTAAATAAAGTTTTGCATCCTTGTTGATTAAATCGTATGCTTGCTTTTGTATTTCGGAACGTGCTTTTTGAACTTCGGAAACGCTTGATAATTGTAGTCTTATAAGATTTTGCTTAAGCCTTGAAAAACACTCATTAAAATCAGCCGTCAACGAACGATTTGTATCTCCTCCCGACGCCTTAACTGTATCAATTGTATCTGCATCCACCAAGCATGAGAAGCAATATCTCGTAAAAAATGCAAAAAGTTCAGTTAAATCCTCTTTGGAATTGCATTTTGAAGCCATTAATTTATAAAGGTCTTTATTCGCTTTTTCCAATTCGGCACAAATGTTCGGCAAATAAGGCTCATTTTCGGCAAAATCATAATCAAAATCTTTATCATCCCTTTTAAGCCTGCCATAAAGTGACACATCATCTGCTGTATCGGATTTATTACCGCAATTAGGAATACCTGTATGATGGCCTGCCACACACAATTCAACCAATAAGCTTATTGGACTGTTTATCGATAATTTTTTTATTAATTTTGCTCCAATTATAGAATGCTCATACTGAATATTTGCACCATTTATTCTTTTTTGAAATGTTTCACTGTATTTCCCAATATCATGGACAATTCCGATTATAAAGGCGATATTCTTCAGCTCGTCAATTGAATACTCTCTACACAACTCAGCCGTATTTACCAAGTGCTCTTTAACCGTCTGAATTTTCCCTGTATAACTGTTTTTATGCGCAATATATTGTTGCATAACAGCCTCCTTACGCTACAGTATTTTATTTCCTAATTATTAATCTATAAAATCAGCGAGTTAGTCCTAATTTCAATAAACAAATTTTAATGTATAAACGCTTATTATTTTAAAAGTATTCTTGTATTATTTTATTTATATCGATAGACAGCATCAAATTCTATGTGTTTATTGTAAAATCTTTACCATATCATATCACATATAACGACAAAAGTCAATAAAATAATACCATATTATAGAGTTACTAAAGAATTCTGTCGTTTGTACTAATTATTATAATTATTTTTATGTACATTGACAACAATCTTTAATTTTACCCCAAATAGTATGTACAAAAAAGTCTCCTGTCACATTTTTTTGTATAGACGAGTTTATAAAAAAATAAACCAACAAAAATATTGTACACGCAAATCCATCTTAGGATATTTTATGTTAATTGTTAGCAGCGAAAATACTAAAAAATTTTCATACATTCCTGCTCTCACGGCAATATTACCTCCGCTGACTGCTTACAGCCAGTTGCTGGCAGACTTCCACCGCCGAGTCAAGTGTCATGCTTGGCATAACCCCCAAAAAAAGCAGCTCCACAAATTTGGAACTGTTCCGTAAAAACTTTCTTATTATAGCTGCGGCTAAAGCCGATTGACTTTAGCCGCAGCTTTTGTTTATTCAAAATGCAGCAAAAAAACTTAAAACAGCTTTATTATAACGAGTGATAAAATTCCGAGCAACACACCGATAACCGAACGCTTTGAAAGCTTTTCTTTATACATTACAGCTGCAACAACTGTAGATATAATTGTTCCTCCGCCGTTTATGAATGTAAATAGAATTACAGGCGGCACAAAAGCCGTAGCAAGCGTGGCAAGCTGATTTATGATAAACACGGCAACCGCCAAAATAATACCGCACCAAACCAACGATTTCGGAAACTTTATCTGCTCTGCGGATTCGGATGAAGTATTCTTTTTAAACATAATCAAATACATTATTCCGCCCAAAAGAGCAATTATCCCAAAGGACAGAAATGAGAATACGCTTACATCTCCGTCGGGGACATAAGCGGTAAACATTTGCTGTGCAAGCATGGTACCGCCGTTTGACAGCATAGCGCCGACAAGAAAAATCATGGTTTTTAAACTGAAGTTTGAATATATCTTTTTGGAGCTGCCGATGAGAAGCCACGCCGCCACAAAAAACAGCGCAACACCCACCCACTGCATAAGAGCAATACTGCTGTCAAACAAAAACACACCGGCTATAAGCGGCACAAGCAAGCCTGCCGTTCCAAACATAGAGCTTAGACTGACAGTACCGCTTTTCATTGCACATATGTTGCAAAAAGTTGCGAAAAACAGTGTTATTCCCGAAAAACAAGCAATAAGAACCGTAAGATTGTCGGCAAGCAAGCCTGCACCCGTCAATAAAATCAAAATCAACCCCAAAAATGCGGAAACGGCATTTTGAAATGATGTGTAACCGACCAGCATTGGAATATTTTTAATTTCATTACTCGAACGCTTGCTGTAAATTGCCTGTGCCACTCGGCAAAGCAAAATGATTGATATATATAATCCTGCCATAATTTTTTCTCCCCGTATATCTAAAGATAGTAGTTAAAATTCTTCTCCAAGAAAAACGCTGTTATAACAATTCATGCTGAGATATATTGTCTTTACTCGCATTTAAAAAACCATATGCTGTTTGCTTCCATTGTAATTTCATTATCGGTAACCTCGGTCTTTTCATACATATGCTCCTCATCGAGAATATACACCTTTGAATCCTTACACGACAAGCCGTCTATTTCAAGACTAACCGGAACATCGTTATTGTTTACAACAAGCAACGCACGTGTATCACCCGACCTTGCGGCGCACGTATATACCTTTTTAGCCGAGGACTCATTAAAGACCCCTCTCCGAGGTGATATAATTCGCCAAACGCATAAAATGCATAATAAGCCTTATGTATATCATGTCGGTCAAAGTCGAACAGTCCGCAATATATCGTGTTAATTTGCGCATCGTAGTACATACACATATTCGTGGATGTTTTTTGCATGAGGCAAAATCCCGACGCAATATTCGAAGCGTCCTTAAGACGGCCTTTTTGTTCGATACCGGGATTCCATTCGTTAAGAAAAATCTCGGCATTGCCAAATCCGAACTTCTCCGGCTTCTTTTTTGCATATTCTGCATACTTTACATTCTCGGTAATATCCGCATAGCTAATTACTTTTTTATACCATAATGCGCTGTCTTTTAAAATTCTTTGCTGTGTGGCAAAGTCGATATGCACAATACCAAAGCAGCTTCGGGATGCGCTCCCTAACCGCTTAAAAATATATTTCCGCCTTTTAAATCTGATTGCCTTTCCTTATTGCATTAATCACTTTCGCCATTTTTTCATAAAATACATCCCTATACAGCGCAAGCGTCAGCATATCGTAATATTTACCGTTATAATAACGATATTCCTTCAGCCGCCCCTCCTGCACAAATCCTCCATGCGCCAAAAAGCCCTTGCTTGCATTATTGTAATCATATACCATAGCATAGATTTTTCTCAAGTCATAAAATGTAAACAGATAATCGCAAAACAAAGTCCCCGCAACAGCGGAAGCATAAGTCTGTCTGTATTCTTTTTCGATATATATGGTAGTATAAGCTATTCTGTCATTTGTACTGTATCTGTATGAAAAGAGAAAACCTATGGGTGTATTTTCTTTTTTTGAATATATCATAAAAAACGTATGATAAAAATGCTTCAGTCTGTCCCAAAATTCATTCTTATATTCAAATGCAACAGGTATACATCTGTTTTCACTCCACAAATGCTTTTCCTCCAAATCACACTCTTTTGAATACAAGTAAGACAAATCCTCATCAGATACGGGTTTTAAATATATGCCTTTGCCCGACAGCTTTATTGTTTCCATAAAATCACCCTTTACTTACCCGCAGTCCAGCCCCCGGCAGTCCATCTGCCTCCGCCTGCCGTCCAGCCACCTGCCGTCCAGCCGCTTTTACTTGCATTCCATCCGCTTGCAACCCAGCCGCTTTTACCTGCCGACCAACCGCTTGCGGTCCAGCCGCCTTTACTTGCATTCCATCCGCTCGCAAGCCAGCCTCCGTTATCGGGCGCTCCTGCATCGGAAAGAATAATTCCGCTGCCGGCACAATTACCGCCCGCTCCGACCGTTACAGGTATAAAACCTCCCAATTTCGTTGAGAACACTTCAAGCTTTTTCATATCAACTAACTCCTTTCACTTACCTTTATCGGTGTTAAATCAGACTCCGTTAAATAATCGACAGTGCTTCTCCAAGCACCCTGACAAATATCCTTCATGCCGCACTTTTCGCAAGCCTTATAGTATGTTCCGCAGTCGCTTTGAATGTATGTCTCTTGTTTTTCGGGCGCCAAATATTTAATCTGCAAATCCGGCTTCGGCTCGAAAAAGCTCCAGTAATACGGATCGGCAATACACAGCGGCGTTTCTGTAACAAAAACATTTCTGTGTCTATTTTGCATATGATATTCAATCACCTTATCGAGCGCATTTTCCAGCGCCCGACCAAACTCTCCGAACGTGATTGCAACATCCGAAATATCACCGTCATCGAGTCCGGCAAAATCAATACCGCATAAAATCACCGGTAAACGGTCAGGGAAATTTGCATATACAAACTCCGAAAACTCCTTTGTCTGAAGATAATTCTTTTTATGTATGCAATGTTTAATCTGAATCTTCAAACCTCTGCTCAATGCATTTTGAATCCCCTGCATACTCCTGTCAAACGCACCGTCCCTGCCACAGACAGAATTGTGAATTTGCGGATTGTGCGAGTGAAACGCAGTAGTTATCGAAAACATATTCTTATCAACCGATTTTTCAATTTCGCAAACCAAATTCATATCGCTCAGCGCATCACCGTTAGACAATACATTTGTGTTAATCCCAAGTTTTGCGGCATAACGCACCGTATCCAAAAACACCTCGTGCAAAGTCGGCTCTCCACCCGATATCGTCACACTTCGTCCTCCGCCGCTTTTTAAATTATCAAGCATCTTAAATATCTGCTCTTTCGGCGTTTCACCGTGAATATCGGTTTTTTTGTTGGGACAAATTATACACTCATGATTACACCTATAACCCAATGAGATATATGCCATTTCATCACCCCTTTAATCCTGCAATACGCAGCGCCGTATCCTCGTCATCTAAAATAAGTCTGACAAGCTTCGGGTACAAAATTCTGTTCATGTCACATTCACCGGCATCTATACCGCAGACCTCACTTGATGTAAATTTTACTGTACTGCTGCAACCGCCTCTGCAATAATACCACCAAGGGCAGGTATCGCATATGTCGGCTTTCTTTGTCTTATAAAAGGTATGCGTTTTTTGCGCTTTCTTGATATTTTCGCATAAATCCGTCCCCGAGCCGATATTTCCTATGCATTCCTCCGGATAATCACTCATCTCACACGGATAAATTCTACCGTTTTTATCAAAGGAAACCAAGCCTTTACCGCCCATACAGCCTTTGGAATTACAAATGTTATCGTCGGGACGGACAATCAGGTTCCTGATTTTATTTGCGACATTGGAGTCAATTATTCTGTACCCCGAATTATTAAGTTCCGCTAATTTACTCAGCAAAGAATTAGTAAATTCCTCGATTTCTTTAGGATCTGTGCCAAGATAATCGTTTGAATCGGTTTTTCGCAGCGGATTCAGTTTTACCGAGCTTAAGCCTAAGTCTTTTGCAAAAAAGTCTAAAATCTCATCAATCTTATCGTAATTATTTTTTGTGATTACAGTAATCGTACCCAAGCCCTCATATCCCGCATTTTGCAAATTGCGTATACCGGAAATGACCTTTTCAAAGCTTCCTCCGCCTTGCATATACGGTCTTTGAGCATTGTGAGCGACCTCTGTTCCGTCAATGCTGACGCCGAGTTCAATATTATTTTCTTTGAGCAGCTTTACCGTCTTGTCATCAAGAAGCGTGCCGTTTGTTTCAATCGAGATTTCGGGATAAGCTCCTTTTTCTTCAAAGAATTTTCTTATTCTTATTATCTTATCAAGCCTGATAAGCGGCTCTCCTCCCCACGGCTGAACGGAAAAGCGATTTATGTTGTGTTTTTTTACATATTCAAATATGTATCCGCAAATGGCGTCAATTGTATCATCCGTTATAATTTCCTCATTTTCACGCAAATCTCTGAAGCAATATTTACATCGCAAATTACAGCATTTCGTAAGGTCAATCAAGAAAAATGCAGGTAATATTTTGTCATTTGCGTCGATAATTTCATTAGAGCCGTCTATTCTGCCGAAACCGTGTTGTATCAGCTTAAATTGCAAGTCCTCGCTCGGATCAGCTTTTTCAATGTCATTCAAGAGTTCATTTGAAAGCATAACTGATGTGCCGTATTGCGCTTGAATCAAAAATGAATATTTATCGTTAAAATCATAATACGCTCCGAAAAACTCAAATCCGTTATCGAGCGAAAACGGAGGCAAATACATCATATAATAACCCCCTTATTTAAAAACAGCGATAAAACCTCCTCCGGCGGACTGACGGTTATTTTTCCCTTAAAAAATTCAAGCAGACGCTCTTCATCACTGCCGCCGTGCATTATATCCAAAAAGTCGCTCATATATTTTGAGAAATCCGTAAGCGTTATGCGTGTTTCAAAAATATGATTGCAGAATTTTACAGCACCGCCGCACTCTTGTATGCAGACATAAGGCGACAGAAAATATTTACCGATATTGTCTTTGTCATATTTTATTAAGCACATAATGAGTTCTCCTTTTTATCCGCCCCAAAAGTCACATACCTCTGTTTCATTTTACGTCCGCCAAACGGTTTATTCATCCGCAGAAAACTTTTTTTAAACACCGATTATCCTTTTAAAGATGAAGGTAAATTTAGGTGCAAAAAACCCCGAAAGTTGCATAACTCCGGGGTTTTGAATGTTCGTAAAAGAAAAATTATCTCTTTGAGAACTGAGGCGCACGACGTGCAGCTTTCAAGCCGTACTTCTTTCTTTCCTTCATTCTCGAATCACGAGTGAGGAAACCTGCAGACTTGAGGTCAGCTCTGTAAGCGTCTGAATCAGCTTCAAGAAGTGCTCTTGAAATACCGTGACGGATAGCTCCTGCCTGACCTGTAAATCCGCCGCCTTCAACCCTTACGATTACGTCAAACTTTTCAGCTGTCTTTGTAAGTACGAGCGGCTGACGAACTATAACCTTGAGTGTTTCAAGACCGAAATAATCGTCAATGCTTCTGTCATTTATTGTGATATTTCCGTTACCGGGAATAAGACGAACTCTTGCAGTAGAAGACTTTCTTCTGCCTGTACCGTAAAATTGAACTTTAGCCATTACTTAATTTCCTCCTTCTTATTTGATTTCCTGTGTCCAGGGAATAGGCTTTTGTGCTGCGTTATCATGCTCAGCACCCTTATATACGCGAAGTCTTGTGATTGCCTTTCTTCCGATAGCATTGTTCGGGAGCATACCGTTTACTGCGTATGTCATAGCCTTTTCGGGATTTTCAGCCATAAGCTTGTCGTAGTGGATTTCCTTGATTCCACCAACCCAGCCCGTATGATAATAACGAACCTTTTGACTGAGCTTATTACCTGTAAGAACAGCTTTTTCAGCGTTGATAACGATTACGTGATCACCGCAGTCAACATTCGGTGTGAATGTCGGCAAATGCTTACCTCTGAGGATTGCTGCCGCTTGAGCTGCAACACGACCCAAAGGCTTGTTTTCTGCGTCGATTATATACCATTTTCTTTCGATTTCAGCCGGCTTTGCCATGTAGCTACTATTCACTTTAAATTTCCTCCTATCATATATATGTTAAACGTCGAAAACGTACCTTTCCGACCTGCACGAACTATTTTACTACACTTTTTTATATTTGTCAATACCTTTTTTAAAATTTTTTTATATTTATTTTATAATCTCTTTAATTCGCCGTTTTTCTTTGATTATCTCCGTTTTTCTCGTTTTCTATTTTAATTTTTGTATTCCATAAATTTCAACAATTAAAATCATCGGCATATGTTAATAATAATAAAGTCAAAAATACCGAACGGAGCATACAGATATGAAGCTTATAATAAATTCAATTATATTTTTTCTTTTGGCGGCTGTTCTCGATACAGGGGCATATATTATCGGACGAATGAAGCCGTCACGGCGCATCACGTCCTTTTTTGCAAGACGCCTTGAACGGCTTGCCGATACAATACAGTCCTTTGAGAAAAGAATATTGAAAGAGCTGTAACCCATAGGCCGCCGCCGAATAAAAAAGCGAAACACCACCATACGACAGCTTTTTTATCGGTCTGCGGCTTATTTTGTGTTATTTTTTCTGTCAATTTAAAAAAACAATCAAAAACCTCTTGCATTTTTGAAAGAAATATAGTATAATGGATATGGAGAATTGATTTATATGTGAAAGGACACGTACATAATGGACAAAGATGAAAAGGAAATAAAGATTTCCGAGGATACTGCGGACAAGCCCGAAGCAAAGTCAAAAAAAGATCCCGAAAAGCTTAAGGCGCTTGACAACGCAATTAAGGATATAAGAAAATCTTTCGGTGCGGGCAGCATTATGAAGCTCGGCGAAACACCCACCGTCACGGTAGACGCAATTCCGACCGGCTCGCTTACGCTTGATGCCGCACTCGGTGTCGGCGGAATACCAAGAGGACGTGTAATAGAGATTTACGGTCCGGAGTCATCGGGTAAAACAACCGTTGCGCTTCATATTATAGCAGAGGCTCAAAAGCTCGGAGGAGATGCCGCATTTATCGACGCAGAGCACGCACTCGACCCGATATATGCAAAAAACCTCGGCGTTGATACGGATAATCTTGTGGTTGCACAGCCCGACACCGGCGAGCAGGCGCTAGATATTGCCGAAGCGCTTGTAAGAAGCTCGGCAATTGATATAATCGTTATCGACTCCGTTGCCGCATTGGTTCCGAAAGCTGAAATCGAGGGTGAAATGGGTGGCGCACACGTAGGTCTTTTGGCAAGACTTATGTCACAGGCACTTAGAAAGCTTACGGGTATAACGGCAAAAACGGGAACAGCTGTTATATTTATAAATCAGCTCAGAGAAAAAGTGGGCGTTCTTTACGGAAGCCCCGAAACAACTCCCGGCGGACGTGCACTCAAATACTTTGCCTCCGTTCGTCTTGACGTGCGAAAGGGAGAGGCTATTAAAAACGGAAGCGAGCTTGTAGGTAACAGAACAAAAGTAAGAGTTGTTAAAAACAAGGTTGCCCCGCCGTTCAGAGAAGCGGAATTTGATATTTTATACGGTGAGGGTATCTCGAAAGAAAGTAATATACTCGATATTGCCGTTGCTGCGGAAATTATAGAAAAAAGCGGCGCATGGTTTAGCTACAACAAAGAAAAAATCGGTCAGGGACGCGAAAATGTTCGCAAATACATGATAGCGAATCCTGAATTTACAAAAGAGATAGAAAAGCAGGTAAGGCAGAAGCTCAATGACGGCTTTGTTTATAAGGTTAGTAAAAACACCGAAAAAAAATCAAAATAATAATTTTAAATTCGTGTTGTTTACTGAAATTTTTCGTAATGCGAAAAAAAATGTTGACGTAAGTCATATAATATAGTATGCTATAAGTAATGAGCATTTGTTAAAAATGAGTTTTATGCTTTAAACATGCGTATTATCAGATTATTAAAATAAATTTAGGGGGGCATAGTTAGATATGTTTTCTAAAGAAGTTGTTGTAAAAAATCAGGTTGGTTTGCATGCAAGACCCGCCACGTTCTTTATCCAAAGGGCAAACGAGTTTAAGTCAAGCATTTGGATTGAGAAGGATGCACGCAAGGTAAATGCAAAAAGCTTGCTTGGTGTTCTGTCTCTCGGGATAACAAAGGGTACATCGGTTAACATACTCGCCGACGGCGCAGACGAAGAAAGCGCGGCAAACAGTCTTGTTGAATTAATTGAGTCAAACTTTGCCGAGTAAATTATAATATCGGCTTCGTGACGTATTTATAATATGCATATTTGAATATAACAGTGGGAGAAGTCGCAGCGGCTTCTCCGTTTTTTCGATTGAAAAATTACGAAACGGAGATTTTTTATGATTAGTAAAGAAATCCTGACTAAGTTGTCGGAAGAAACCGAAGAAGAAAAAAAAATTCTCATCGGTGACGGCAGCATTGAAAAAAGACTATATACCGATAATGCCGAATTCGTAATCGACAGCTCACATCTTTTGGAAAAGGGAAAGCTCGTTGAAGTACGGCCTCACACACGATTTGTGCAATTTCCGGCACACAGGCACAATTATATTGAGCTTATATATATGTGCAGCGGCAGTACAACGCATATTATCAACGGCAACAAAATCAAGCTGTCAACAGGGGAGATATTGCTTTTGAGCCAAAATTGCCTGCAGGAGGTTATGCCTGCCGGATATAACGATATTGCGATTAACTTTATAATACTGCCCGAATTTTTCGCATCAAATGCGACTTTTCCTGCCGAAGAAAGCGTTGTCGGGGATTTTCTTGTAAACTGTCTTACAAAAGCAAACAGCTTTTCGGAATATCTTCACTATCGGGTATCTGAGCTTTTGCCAATTCAAAATCTTGTCGAAAACATGATTTGGTGCCGTCTTAATCCTCAGCAATTCGGGCGCAGCATACTTGAAAACACAATGAGTCTTCTCTTTTTGCAGCTTATGAACTATACAAATACCATTAGAGGCGCAAAGGATGAATACGATAAAAAGCTTATTTTAAAAAGCCTTACCTATATCGAAAAAAACTTCAAAACGGCGTCGCTTACCGAGCTTTCGCAAAACCTCAACCAAAGTGTGTTTATCATGAGCAGGCTTATAAAACAATATACCGGCAAAACATACAACGACCTTCTTAAAACGAAAAGACTTAATCAGGCGGCATATCTTTTGACACATACAAGACTTGATATTGCAAGCATATCAGTTGAAGTCGGATATGACAACAGAAGCTATTTTTATAGAATTTTTAAAGAAAAATTTGGTGCAACTCCGAAAGAATATCGGCAAATACAGCGAGCATAATTTTGCAAATAAGGACACATTTATATTAAAAAAGGATATTTGTTTTTTTCCTTTTATGAGTTATAATAAGCATAGTAATAATAACGGCGCACAGCGCAGAAAGGAAATAAATTATGTCAAAGGAAAGATACGAACAAGCTAAAAAAATGTATGCCGCTATCGGAGTGGATACGGATGCCGCTCTTAAAGCTCTCTCGCAAATCCCCATTTCAATGCATTGCTGGCAGGGCGATGACGTTTGCGGTTTTGAAAACGACGGCGCACTCTCCGGAGGTATTCAGGCTACGGGCAACTATCCCGGCAAAGCAAGAACACCCGAGGAGCTTATGGCAGATATAGACAAAGCACTTTCGCTTATCCCCGGCAAACACAGAATAAATCTTCATGCATCATATGCAATAACGGATAAGCCGGTTGAAAGAGACGAGCTTAAGCCCGAGCATTTCGCAAAATGGGTTGAATTTGCAAAAGAAAGAGGTCTCGGACTTGACTTCAATCCTACATATTTCTCGCACCCGAAAGCAGAAAACGCAACGCTTTCAAGCGAGGATGAGGAAATTCGCAAGTTCTGGGTTCGCCACGGTCAAGCGTCAATTAAAATTGCGGAATACTTTGCAACAGAGCTTGGAACACCGAGTCTTGTAAACATTTGGATTCCCGACGGATTTAAAGATATCCCGGCGGACAGAACAGCACCTCGCGCAAGACTAAAAAAATCACTCGATGAAATCATTTCTATCGATTACGACAAATCAAAAGTTAATATCGCTGTTGAATCAAAGGTATTCGGTATCGGATTTGAAAGCTATACGGTAGGCTCACATGAATTCTACATGAATTATGCCGCTAAAAACAATCTTCTCTGTCTGCTCGATAACGGTCATTATCACCCGACAGAGCTTGTTTCAGACAAGATTTCTTCAATGCTTTTGTTCTCGGATAAGGTTGCTCTCCACGTTACAAGAGGCGTTAGATGGGATAGCGACCACGTTGTATTGTTCGACGACGAAACAAAGGAAATTGCAAAAGAAATCGTTGTAAACGACCCGTCAAGAGTCCTTCTTGCGCTCGACTTCTTCGATGCAAGCATAAACAGAATTTCCGCTTGGGTAACAGGCATGAGAAATATGCAGAAAGCATTGCTGTTTGCACTTCTTAAGCCCAATAAGATGCTTGCTGAGCTTCAAAACGACAGAAGCTTCTCAAAGCTTATGGTTATGCAGGAGGAGATTAAAACATATCCTATGGGCGATGTATGGGATTACTTCTGCGAAACAAACAACACTCCTGTCGGTGCTGCTTGGTTTGACGAGGTTGAAAAATACGAAAAAGACGTACTTTTCAAAAGATAATTAATCTTCAATCAGCCGCCATGCATATGTATGGCGGCTGATTGAAAAATATTTTTATTTTTTTTAAAAAAAGACTTGACAAGACAATCATTATGTGATATAATAATCAAGTACTTTCGGAGAGATGTCTGAGCGGTTGAAAGAGCCGGTCTTGAAAACCGGTGACGTGTAAGCGTCCGTGGGTTCGAATCCCACTCTCTCCTCCAAACAAGAATTGCTTCGGCAGTTCTGTTTTTTTTTTTTTTTTGCTTTTTTTTTCGTGCTTCCATCATGCCTGCCAATCAAACGCATTGCCTCTATAAACGGGCTCTATAATAAATGTTGGGGTCTAAAAAAATTTACAAAATAAACGAGCATATCAGCTCGAAATCCTGTATAATG